>SVGX01000031.1 GCA_015056105.1 Clostridiales bacterium
TTTCCATGGCGATGTCGCCCTTGGGGTCGGAAAGCACGGCGGCATCCGCCGCATCCGGCGTTTCCGCGGGGGCATCGATGAGGGCGAAGACACGTTCCGCGCAGGCGAGGGCATTCTGCAGCTCCGTCACCACGCCGCTGATCTCGTTGAAGGGCTTGGTGTACTGGTTGGCATAGCTCAAAAAACAGGAAAGTCCGCCCACGGTGATGCTGCCCGCAATGGCGGAAAAAGCGCCTGTGATGCCCACCGCCGCATAAACAAGGCTATTCACAAAGCGGGTGGAGGGATTGGTGATGGAGGAGAAGAAGATCGCCCGAAGGGAAGCGCTGCGAAGCCGCTCGTTCACATTATCAAAGCGGGCGAGCACTTTTTCTTCTTGCCCGAAGGACTGCACAACCTTCTGATTGCCCACCATTTCCTCAAGGAGGGCGGTCTGCTCGCCCCGTGTTTCCGACTGCAGCCTGAACATGGAATAGGTACGGTTTGCGATGAAGGAAGCCACAAAAAGGGAAACGGGGGTCACGACCACCACCACAAGGGCGATGCGCCAGTTGAGGGAGAACATGAAGCCCAATGTGCCGAGGATGGTGATGACGCCGGTAAACAGTTGGGTGAAGCCCATAAGAAGGCCTTCGGAGAACTGATCCGCATCGGCGATGACACGGCTCACGAGCTCCCCGTGGGGGTGGGCGTCAAGGTAGGAAAGGGGCAGCGTCTGCAGCCGTTTGAAGGCGGCATTGCGGATATCCCGCACGGTGGAATAGGCAATGCGGTTGTTGGACAGGGAAAGGAGCCACTGGAACAGAGCGGTGAGACCCACGATGACCGCCATCTTTGCAAGAAGGCCAAAGATGCCCGCTTTGTCCACATTGCCCTTGCCCACGGCAAGGTCGATGGCCTGACCCGTGAGGATGGGGAAATACAGCGTCAATGCCACGGTGAAAGCTGCAAGCAGCAGCGACAGCACAAGAAATGGGGAATAGGGGCGGATGGCTTTGAGGACGCGGCGGAGGGTGCGCATATCGGTCTTTTTCGGTTGTTTCATTTATTTTCCCTCCTTTCCCGCTTCTTTCGGGAACTGGGAGAAGTAGATCTCCCTGTAAACGGGGCAATCGGAAAGAAGCGTTTCATGAGTGCCTGCACCCACGGCCTTGCCGTCATCCATCACGAGGATGAGGTCCGCATGGAGCACGGAGGCAGCGCGCTGAGACACGATGAATATGGTGGGACTGCCCGGCATTTCCCGGATGGCACGGCGAAGTGCCGCGTCCGTGGCGTAATCGAGGGCGGAGGCGCTGTCATCGAGGATGAGGATGGGCGGCTTTTTCACAAGCGCCCGAGCGATGGTGAGCCGCTGCTTCTGGCCGCCGGAAAAATTGCGGCCGCCCTGTTCCACGGGGGCATCCAGCATGCCTTCCTTTTTGCGGATGAAATCTTCTGCCTGCGTGGCGCGGAGGGCTTCCCAAAGCGCTTCGTCGGAGGCATGCTCGCTGCCAAAGAGGAGGTTGTCGCGAACAGTGCCCTTGAAAAGCACCGCCTTTTGCGGTACAAGGCCGACGAGCCGGCGAAGGGCGGCGGCATCCCAAAGGGCCACATTCCTGCCCATGACGCTGACGGTGCCCTCCGTGGCTTCATAGAAACCGCCGATGAGGCTGACGAGGGAGCTTTTGCCGCTGCCCGTGGGGCCGATGATGCCCACGGCCTGCCCTTTTTTTACGGTAAAGCTAATGTTTTCAAGGGAGGCATCGCCGGCGCCCTGATAGGTAAGGCTGACGTTTTGGAAGGTGACGGCATCATCATTCCCTTCGGGGAGGGAGGTTTCGCCCTGAGCTTTTGCCATGGCGAGATTGCCCTCTGGCAGCTCCAGCACCGCGCCGATGCGCTTTGCGCTTGCAAGGGCGCGGGTGATGCTGATAATGAGGTTTGCAAGCTTGATGAGCTCCACGAGGATGGAGAGCATGTAGTTCACAAGGGCCATAAGCTCGCCCTGCGTGATGCGGCCTACGTCCACTGCTGTACTGCCGCCTGCAAGAAGGGCCAGTACCGCAAGGTTGATGATCACATAAGTCAGCGGGTTCATGAGTGCGCTGATGCGGCCCACGAAGCGCTGCATGTGAAGAAGGGCTTCGTTCTTTTCGGCGAATTCGTCGATCTCCGCTTCCTCCCGGGCAAAGGCGCGAAGTACGCGGACGCCCGTCAGCGTTTCCCGTGTTTTGCCGAGCACGCCGTCAAGGTTCTGCTGTACCTTGCGGTAACGGGGGATGGTGGCGAACATGACGAGGAACACCACGAGGGAAAGAAGGGGGATGACCGCCGCAAAGATGAGGGCGCACGTTGCATCCACCACAAAGGCCATGAGCATGGCGCCGAACACGATGAAGGGGGAACGGAGCAGCAGGCGCAGGGCGAGGTTCACGCCGGTCTGCACCTGATTGACATCGCTGGTGATGCGTGTGAGCAGCGTGGCGGTGCCCACAGTGTCAAGATCCGTAAAGGAAAGGGTTTCTATTTTGCGGAACAGGGCATGGCGGAGCCTTGCCGCGAAGCCCACGGCGCTCCTTGCGGCAAAATACTGGGCGGTGATGGCGGCCGCAAGGCCCAGCGCGCCGAGAAGCAGCAGCACCGCACCCATTTTGAGAATATAGGGTTTATCCCCGGCGGCGACGCCCGTATCGATCACGGCGGCCATCACAAGGGGTACAAAAAGCTCAAGGGTGGCTTCAAACAATTTGAAAAGGGGAGCAAGAACGGCATCCCGTCCGTAGCCCTTGAAGTAAACAAGGAGTTTTTTCATCGTACAAATAAGATCCTTCCGAAACTATGCGGTCGATCCGCATCGAACACATGGTAACACAATTCCGTCTGCGATGAAAGATGCGGCAGAAAAAGTATGGGGAGTTTCAGCTGTGCCCGAAAAACAAAACGCCGCACGGGATATGCGTGCAGCGTTTCGGGGAATGGACTTATTATTCTTCCGCACCGATACGGGAGATATCGTAGGGGGTGGTCTGGTAAACGAAATAGTTCAGCCAGTTGGTGTAAAGCAGGTTGGCGTGGGCGCGCCATGTCATCATGGGGGGCAGGGTATCATCATCGCCGGGGTAATAGTTTTCCGGCACGGCGATGGGGAGACCGAGGTTTTTATCCCGAAGGTATTCCTTTTCAAGGGTACGGGCATCGTACTCGGAATGGCCGGTGATGAAGAACTGGTTGCCTGCCTTGGCGCTGATGGCGTAAAGCCCTGCCTGCGGAGAGGAGGCGAGGATGTTGAGTTCCGGCACCTTCTCCACATCTTCCCGAAGGATGGTGGTGTGGCGGGAATGGGGTACCATAAAGGTATCGTCAAAGCCGCGGAACAGGATGGAGGGCTTGTATTCCACACTGTGGGGAAACACGCCGAAGAGCTTCTGCGGCAGGGGATGCTTTTCGATGCCGAAATGGTAATAGAGCGCCGCCTGCGCACCCCAGCAGATGTGGAAGGTGGAATGGACGTGAGTCTTTGACCACTCCATGATCTTACAGAGCTCATCCCAGTATTCCACTTCTTCGAAAGGCATGTTCTCAACGGGGGCGCCGGTGATGATCATGCCGTCAAAAGTACGCTCCTTCACCTGCTCAAAGGTTTGGTAGAAGGCGAGCATGTGCTCCTCTGCGGTGTTTTTGGACTTGTGGGTGGAGGTTTGCAGCAGCTCGATCTCCACCTGCAGGGGGGAGTTGCCGAGAAGACGGGAAAGCTGGGTCTCCGTATCGATCTTCGTGGGCATCAGATTCAGGATCAAAAGCTTGAGGGGGCGGATATCCTGCGTGATGGCACGCGTTTCCGTCATCACGAAGATGTTTTCCTCGTTGAGCGTTTTGACCGCGGGAAGTTCATTGGGGATCTTGATGGGCATGGGGCTTATGCCTCCACGCCTTCAAGGGCTTGCGCGATGTCTGCGATGAGGTCTTCCGCATCCTCAAGACCGCAGGAATAGCGGATGAGATCCGGGGAGACGCCGGCGGCTTCAAGTTCCCGGTCGTTCATCTGGCGGTGGGTGCTGGAGGCGGGGTGCAGGCAGCAGGTGCGGGCATCCGCCACGTGGGTCTCGATGGCAGCGATCTTCAGCCGCTTCATAAAGGCTTCCGCTGCGCTGCGGCCGCCCTTGACGCCGAAGCTCACAACGCCGCAGACACCATTCGGCAGATATTTTTCCGCAAGGGCATGGTAGGGATCGCCCGGGAGGCCCGCGAAGCGCACCCATGCCACCTTGGGATGGTTTTTCAGGTATTTTGCAACGGCAAGGCCGTTTTCGCTGTGACGCTTCATGCGCACATGGAGGCTTTCAAGGCCGAGGTTGAGAAGGAACGCATTCTGCGGTGCGGCCATGGAGCCGAAATCGCGCATCAGCTGTGCTGTTGCCTTGGTGATGAAGGCACCTTTGCCGAAGCGCTCCGTATAGGTGACGCCGTGGTAGCTTGCATCCGGCGTGCAGAGGCCGGGGAAGCGCTCCGGGTATTTGGACCAGTCGAAATTGCCGCTGTCCACGATGCAGCCGCCGAGAGCGGCGCCGTGACCGTCCATATACTTGGTGGTGGAGTGGGTAACGATATCCGCACCCCATTCGAAGGGACGGCAGTTGACGGGGGTGGCAAAGGTGTTGTCGATGATGAGGGGCACGCCATGGCTGTGGGCAGCCTCTGCAAACTTTTCGATGTCGAGTACCGTCAGCGCCGGGTTGGCGATGGTCTCGCCGAACACCGCCTTGGTGTTGGGGCGGAAGGCGGCGTTGAGCTCTTCCCTGGTGCAGTCGGGAGAAACGAAGGTGAATTCGATGCCCATGCGCTTCATGGTAACGGAGAACAGGTTGAAGCTGCCGCCGTAGATGGAAGCGGAGGATACCACATGGTCGCCCGCAGAGGCAATGTTGAAGATGGAGTAGAAGGTGGCTGCCTGGCCGGAGGAGGTCAGCATGGCCGCAACGCCGCCTTCGAGGGCTGCGATCTTTGCCGCTACCGCATCGCAGGTGGGGTTCTGCAGGCGGGAATAGAAGTAGCCTTCCGCCTCAAGGTCGAAAAGCTTGCCCATATCCTCGCTGGTGGCATATTTGAAGGTGGTGCTCTGAATGACGGGGATCTGGCGGGGCTCGCCGTTGCCGGGCGTATAGCCGCCCTGTACGCAGATGGTGCCGGTTTTCATTATATTTTACCTCCGAAAAAGCGCATTTCACGCTTGCTTTTTTACGCTTGAAGGCATCATATATGATTCTTCTCCCAATGTCAAACGTTATGGCGATAATTATATATAAAAAAGGATGAGAAAATTGTTTTCTGGCAGCGGACACGGCTTGTTGACAGAAGGATATATAAAGATTAATATAGCGATATACAAAAACATATATATTGTATGTTTTTCGGGAGGGATGGCATTGAATACACAGCATTTCAAATATGCGGTGGAGGTGGAGCGTACCGGCTCCATCACCCAGGCGGCGGATAACCTTTACATGGCGCAGCCCAATCTTTCCAAGGCCATCAAGGAGCTGGAGGATACCCTTGGCATCTCCATCTTCCGAAGGACCTCAAAGGGCGTCGTGCCCACGGAAAAGGGTGCGGAGTTCCTTGTTTACGCAAAGCGCATCCTGATGCAGCTTGAAAAGGTGGAAGCCCTCAACGCGCCGCAGCCGGAGCTTCTGCAGCATTTCGGCGTCAGCGTGCCCCGGGTAAGCTATGTGGCGCGGGCAGTGACCCGCTTCCTTTCCATGCTGGATCCCGGAAAGCAGATGGATGTGCATGTTTGCGAAACGGGCGCCCGGGAGACTATCGAACAGGTGGCGGAAGGGCAGTTCAACATCGGCGTGGTGCGTTACCGGCTTCTTTATGAGAATTATTTCACGCGGGCGCTGGAGGAACGGCATTTGCGCAGCGAACTGATCTGGGAAGCGGACTGCCTTGTAACGCTTTCCGAAAAGCATCCTCTTGCGAAGCGGCGCAACGTGGAGACGGAGGCCCTCGGCGACCTGATCGAGCTTGTGAACGACGATGCGGATGCCCCTTATCTGCCCGATGCCGGACGCCGGGCGCAGGGCGTGCAGCCCGTCAGGCGCATCATGGTCAACGACAGGGCGAACCAGTTTGAGCTGCTTGACAGGCTGCCGGGTACCTTCATGTGGGCGACGCCCGTGCCGAAGGATATGCTGTCCCGCTTCGGCCTTGTGCAGCTTCAAAGCATGAGCCGGGAGGGAAGGAGCCGGGATGCGCTTATCTACCCGGAAGGCTACAGCATGAGCCCCCTTGAACAGCGCTTTATCAACGAGCTTTATATCGCCCGGAACGAGGTGGCGTTCCCGGGAAGGGGGCTGGCGGGGATATGAAAAAACAGGTGGCGGGCATATTGATAAAAGCATGTCAATATGCCTGTTTTATCTTGACCCACAAGGATATATTCTGATAAAATATAGTCGAACAAAAAGGCTTTCGGGTAAAAACAGCGTGTTTTTCCCGAAAGACAGGCCGCGGGACCGCCGAAAAAAGCAAGACGGTACTTTGGCCTTTTCATGCTGTGAAAAAAAGCGGATAGCGCAAAGGGCGCCGGACCCGCAAAACCCGAGCAATAACAAGGAAAGAAGGAAAGAAGGAAGAGTATGTATCGCATCGTTCAGAAGAAGAGCCTGAATCCTACCGTGACGCTGATGGAGATCGAAGCGCCCCTCGTTGCAAAGAAAGCCGAACCCGGTCAGTTTATCATTCTGCGCGTTGACGCCGAAGGCGAGCGCATCCCCCTGACCATTGCGGACTATGACCGCGAAAAGGGTACTGTCACCATCATCTTCCAGATCGTCGGCGCCACCACCGAAAAGCTCAACCACAAGGCGGAAGGCGAATTTATCCAGGATTTCGTCGGCCCCCTCGGTGTTGCCACCCATACCGAAGGCCTCAGGAAGGTCTGCATCGTCGGCGGCGGCGTGGGCTGCGCCATCGCGCTCCCCATTGCGAAGAAGCTGCACGAGCAGGGCTGCGAAGTAACGAGCGTGATCGGTTTCCGCTCCAAGGACCTTCTGATCCTTGAAGACGAGTTCAACGCCTGCTCCGACAGGCTCTTCGTCATGACCGACGACGGTTCCTACGGCCGCCACGGCAATGTATGCGTTCCCCTTGAGGAAATGTTCGCCCAGGGCGAAAAGTTTGACCAGGTCATCACCATCGGTCCCCTCATCATGATGAAATTCGTCGTGGCTGCCACCCGCCCCACCGGCATCCCCTGCGTGGTCTCTATGAACCCCATCATGATCGACGGCACCGGCATGTGCGGCGGCTGCCGCCTTACCCTCAACCGCGACGGCGAGAAGATCACCAAGTTTGCCTGTGTTGACGGCCCCGACTTCAACGGCTACGAAGTTGATTTTGACGAAGCCATGTCCCGCGGCATGATGTACAAGGATTTCGAGCGCCATGCCCACGAAGAGACCTGCAACCTGTTTGCCAAGGAGGTAAAGTAACATGACCAAGCCCAACATGAGCCTGAAGAAGAACCCGATGCCTTCCCAGGAACCTGAGGTTCGTGCCCATAATTTTGACGAAGTCGCCACCGGCTATACCGAGGAAATGGCCCTTGACGAGGCGCTCCGCTGCCTCAGCTGCAAGAACATGCCCTGCGTTGCCGGCTGCCCCGTCAACATCCACATCCCCGAATTTATCGCGAAGATCAAGGAAGGCGACTTTGAAGGCGCTTACCAGATCATCAGCAAGACCTCTTCCCTGCCCGCCGTCTGCGGCCGCGTCTGCCCCCAGGAATCCCAGTGCGAAGCCAAGTGCGTGCGCGGCATCAAGGGCGAGCCTGTGGGTATCGGCCGTCTTGAACGCTTTGTTGCCGACTGGCACAACGCCCACAGCACCGAGGCGCCCGCCGTGGCCCCCGCAAACGGCCACCGTGTTGCCATCGTAGGCAGCGGCCCCTCCGGCCTGACCTGCGCCGGCGATCTTGCCAAGAAGGGCTACAAGGTTACCGTTTACGAAGCGCTCCACACCGCGGGCGGCGTTCTCGTTTACGGCATTCCCGAGTTCCGTCTTCCCAAGGCCATCGTGCAGAAGGAAGTGGATAACCTGATCGCCATGGGCGTTGATGTGGAGACCAACATCGTCATCGGCAAGACCCTGACCATCGACGAGCTCTTTGAGCAGGGCTTCGAAGCGGTATTCGTAGGCTCCGGCGCGGGCCTTCCCAACTTCATGGGCATTCCCGGCGAATCCTACAAGGGCGTTTATTCCGCCAACGAATACCTGACCCGCAGCAACCTGATGAAGTCCTTCCGCGAATGCCCCGTTACCCCCATCATGAAGGGCGGCAAAGTGGCAGTTGTGGGTGGCGGTAACGTGGCGATGGACGCGGCCCGTACCGCGCTGCGCCTTGGCGCCGAGAAGGTCTACATCGTTTACCGCCGCAGCCTTGAAGAGCTGCCCGCAAGGCGTGAGGAAGTGGAACACGCCATGGAAGAGGGCATTGAGTTCAAGCTGCTCAACAACCCCGTTGAGATCATCGGCTACAACAACCCCGAAGACAGGCGCGATCCGAAGAACGGCTTTGTGACCGGCATGAAGTGCATCCGCATGGAGCTGGGCGAACCCGACGAAAAGGGCCGCCGCCGTCCTGTTCCCGTAGAGGGCAGCGAGTTCACCCTTGATGTTGATACCGTCATCATCGCCATCGGCACGAGCCCCAACCCCCTCATCAAGTCCACCACCAAGGGCCTTGAAGTGAACCGTAAGGGCGGCATCGTGGTGGAAGAAGCCACCGGCGCTACCAGCCGCGAGGGCGTTTACGCCGGCGGCGATGCCGTGACCGGCGCTGCCACCGTTATTTCCGCAATGGGCGCGGGCAAAGCTGCCGCCGCCGCCATCGACGAATATCTTTCCAACAAATAAAAGACCGGAGGATCGTGCGCTGCGCCGCACGGCATCCTGCGATGAACGGATCATCCCCCGAAAGACGAACGACCCGATGCTTCCCGCGCCGTTCCCGAAAAGGAACGGCGCGGGAATGATGCAGCCAAACAGGTAAAATAAGGAGAATCCGCCCATGCCAATGACCGAACCAATTCGACTTAAACCCACCAACTGCAAGAACTGCTATAAATGCATCCGCTATTGCCCCGTAAAGGCCATCCGCTTTTCGGACGGCCAGGCGCATATCGTTCCCGAAGAGTGTATCTTCTGCGGCGAATGTTTCATCTACTGCCCGCAGGGTGCAAAAGAGATCCGTAATGATGTGGATAAGGTAAAAGCGCTGATCGCTTCCGGCGCGCCGGTCTATGCGAGCGTTGCCCCTTCCTTCATCGCCAACTATGATGGCGCGGGCATCGAATCCATCCGCAAGGTTCTCAAGACCCTCGGTTTTGCGGATGCGGAAGAGACCGCGATCGGCGCCACGATGGTAAAGCGGGAATACGAGCGTATTCTTGCCGCCGGCGAAAAGGATATCCTGATATCCTCCTGCTGCCACAGCGTGAACCTGATGATCCAGAAGCACTACCCCGAAGTGCTGCCATACCTTGCCAACGTGCTTTCCCCGATGCTGGCGCACTGCAAGGATATCAAACGCCGCCACAACGGTGCAAAGACCGTCTTTATCGGGCCCTGCATCGCCAAAAAGGACGAGGGTGCCCGCAACAGCGACCTTGTGGATGCGGTGCTCACCTTTGAAGAGCTGACCGGCTGGCTTCGGGATGAAAACATTCTGATGGAGATCAGGGCCGATGAAAACGACCAGAGCCTGACCCGCATGTTCCCCACCGCCGGCGGCGTGCTGCGCACGATGAACGAGCGCAGCCCCGAATATACTTACGTTGCCGTTGACGGCGTTGACAACTGCATGCTGACCTTAAAGAACATCATGCAGGGCAGGGTAGGCGGCAAGGTATTCGTTGAAATGTCCAGCTGTATCGGCAGCTGCATCTGCGGTCCTGCCATGGATGCGGACCACCGCCTGCCTGTTACCGATTACATCATGGTGAACAGCTATGCGGGCAAGAAGGATTTTCCCGTGGAACAGCCGGACAGCGAAGAACTGAAGCAGAACTATCGGCACATCAACCTGCCTTCCCGCAACTTTGGCAACGCTGCCATCGAGACGGTCCTGAGGCAGATGGGCAAGATGAAGCCGGAGGATGAGCTCAACTGCGGCACCTGCGGCTACTATACCTGCCGCGACAAGGCCATTGCCGTGCTGCAGGGCAAGGCAGACCTGAACATGTGCCTGCCTTACCTGAAAGACAAGGCGGAAAGCTTCTCCGACAACATCATCATGAACACGCCCAACGCGGTCATCGTGCTCAACGAATCCTTTGAGGTGCAGCAGCTGAACGACGCGGCCTGCAAGCTGATGAACATTCAGGACCAGAACGCCGTGCTCGGCGAGCAGGTCGTGCGCATTCTTGACCCGCTTGTGTTCCTTGAAACCTATTCCACCGGGCGCAACATTTACAACAAGCCCGCTTACCTGGCGGAATACCACCGCTATGTGGAGCAGACCGTTATCTACGACAAGAGCTACCATATCATCATCTGCATCATGCGTGATGTGACCAAGGAGGCGGAGGAACGGGAAAGCCGCGAATCCATGAGCCGCACCACCATCGAGATCACCGACAAGGTCATCGAAAAGCAAATGCGCACCGTACAGGAGATCGCCTCCCTTCTCGGCGAGACCACCGCGGAAACCAAGATCGCCCTCACCAAGCTGAAGGAGTCGCTGAAAAATGTATAGCCTTTGCACGGACATCGGTTACGTTTGTCTCAACAAAAAAGGCGAGCAGCTCTGCGGCGACCACGTGGAGATCGTGGAACAGGGCGACAAGGCCACGGTCGTGGTGCTTGCAGACGGGCTTGGCAGCGGCGTTAAGGCAAACATCCTTTCCACGCTGACGGCGAAGATCATCTCCACCATGATGGCAAACGACATGACCATTGAGGATTGCGTTTCCACCATCGCGGCGACCCTTCCCGTGTGTGATGTAAGAAAGGTTGCGTATTCCACATTCACTATCATCCGCATTTCGGGCAACAACCTTGAAGCGGAGATCATTCAGTACGACAACCCCCATGTGATCCTACTCCGTGACGGAAAAAACCTTGTTTATCCCGAGATCTGCGAAAAGATCGACGGCAAGAACATCTACAAGAGCAAGATCAATCTGCAGGAGGGCGACACCTTCATCGCCACCAGCGACGGCGCTATCCACGCAGGTATCGGCCACCTTCTGAACTTCGGCTGGCAGCGGGACCAGATCATCGATTTCATGGAAACGATGTACGACCCTGCGCTGACCGCAAAGACCCTGAGCACCCTGCTTGTCAACGAGTGCAACCGGCTTTACGGCGGCATGCCCGGCGACGACACATCCTGCTGTGCGGTGAAGATCCGCAGGCGCCAGAGCGTGAGCCTTCTCATCGGCCCGCCTCAGGATCCGCAGGATGTGAACAAGATGATGGCGCTCTTTTTCTCCAAGGAAGGCAAGCACATCGTCTGCGGCGGCACCACTTCCACCCTTGCGGCGGAATTCCTGCATGAACCGCTGGATGTTTCCCTGCCGCTTTACATCGACCCCAAGATCCCCCCGACGGCGAAGATCAAGGGTGTGGATCTTGTGACGGAGGGCGTCATCACCATGAGCCGCGTGCTTGAATACGCGCAGGATTACCTTGCCGACAACGAGTTCTATACCGAGTGGAGCATCAAGAAGGACGGCGCTTCCAGCATCGCAAGACTGCTCTTTGAAGAGGCGACGGATATCAACTTCTTTGTGGGCCGTGCGGTGAACCCGGCGCACCAGAACCCGAACCTGCCCATTACCTTCAACATCAAGATGCGCCTGATCGACGAGCTTTCCGATTGTTTGCAGAAGATGGGAAAACGGATCAAGGTCAGCTATTTCTAAGCGAGCCAATACCCTTAATATAAAGACCATTTAAGAAGGAGAAAGAAATGAACATCCAGGAACTGTACCAGAAGACGGACGCGATCCTCGAACGCTGCGGCAAAGAAGAACGCAGCATGATCGCAGTGCTTCAGGCCGTGCAGGAAGAGTATGCGTACCTTCCCCGCGAGGTCTTTCCCTATCTTTCCAAGAAGATGGGTCTGAGCGAAGCACACATCTACGGCGTTGCCACGTTCTATGAGAATTTCTCTCTTGAACCCAAGGGCAAGTATGTGATCAAGGTTTGCGACGGCACCGCCTGCCACGTGCGCAAATCCATTCCGATCCTTGAGAAGCTTCGCAGCGAACTGCAGCTTCCCGAGGGCAAGAAGACCACGGATGACCTTCTTTTCACCGTGGAAACCGTTTCCTGCCTCGGCGCCTGCGGCCTTGCGCCCGCGCTGACCGTGAACGGTAAGGTTCACCCCGCCATGACCCCTGAAAAGGCTGTGGAACTGATTGCGACCCTGAGGAGGGAAGAGGCATGATCAAGACCAGAGAAGAACTGAAGTCCCTGCGCGAGGCTTGTATCCGCGCTGAAAAGAGCGAGACCAGGAAGATCCTTGTCTGCGCCGGTACCGGCTGCGTTTCCGGCGGCTCTCTCGATATTTATGCGGCCCTGAAGGCCAAGATGGACGAATGCGGCATCCCCTGCGAAGTTGAGCTGGCGATGGATCCCCATGAGGATGTTGTCGGCCTCAAGAAGAGCGGCTGCCACGGCTTCTGCGAGATGGGTCCCCTTGTGCGCATCGAGCCTTACGGCTGGCTTTACACCAAGGTAAAGATGAGCGATGTGGACGAGATCATCGAAAAGACCATGGTGAAGGGCGAGATCGTGGAGCGCCTTGCTTACCGCCAGAACGGAAAGATCTACCAGAAGCAGGATGAGATCCCCTTCTATCAGAAGCAGACCCGTAAGGTCCTTGAGCACTGCGGCCACATCGACGCGGACTCCATCCATGAGTACCTTGCCATCGGCGGCTATGAAGCCTTCGAAAAGGCTCTCTTTGATGTGACCAGCGAAGATATCATCAAGTCCATCACCGACTCCGGCCTGCGCGGCCGCGGTGGCGGCGGCTTCCCCGCCGGCAAGAAGTGGTCCCAGGTAGCACGCCAGAAGTCCACCCCCAAGTATGTTGTCTGCAACGGCGACGAGGGCGACCCCGGCGCGTTCATGGACCGTTCCATCATGGAAGGCGACCCGCACCGCATGCTCGAAGGCATGATGATCGCAGGTATTGCCGTAGGCGCCTGCGAAGGCTACATCTACGTGCGTGCCGAGTACCCCAT
Organism: Clostridiales bacterium; assembly: GCA_015056105.1. Classification (GTDB taxonomy): domain Bacteria; phylum Bacillota; class Clostridia; order Christensenellales; family CAG-138; genus UBA1685. The sequence goes on from SVGX01000031.1 coordinate 13,239, forward strand.
GGCGGTTGCCCGTCTGCAGAACGCCATCAACCAGGCCACTGAGCTCGGTCTCCTCGGCGAGAATATCCTCGGCAGCGGCTTCAACTTCACCATGCACATCAACCAGGGCGCCGGCGCATTCGTTTGCGGCGAAGGCAGCGCGCTGACCGCTTCCATCGAAGGCAAGCGCGGCATGCCCCGCGTCAAGCCCCCGCGTACCGTTGAGCACGGCCTCTTCAACCAGCCCACCGTTCTCAACAACGTTGAGACCTTTGCAAACGTTGCTTCCATCGTGAAGTTCGGCGCTGAGAACTACCGCAAGATCGGTACCGAGACCAGCCCCGGCACCAAGGCTTTCGCCCTTACCGGCAACATCGTCAACACCGGTCTGATCGAAGTTCCCATGGGCACCACCCTCAGGGAAGTCATTTTTGACATCGGCGGCGGCATGCGTGACGGCGGCGAATTCAAGGCCGTGCAGATCGGCGGCCCCTCCGGCGGCTGCCTGACCGCTGCGGAGCTTGACCTGCCCCTCGACTTCGACTCCCTGAAGAAGGTCGGCGCCATGATCGGCTCCGGCGGCCTCGTGGTCATGGACGACAAGACCTGCATGGTCGAAGTTGCCCGCTTCTTCATGAACTTCACCCAGAACGAATCCTGCGGCAAGTGCGTGCCCTGCCGTGAAGGCACCAAGCGCATGCTCGAGATCCTTGAGCGCATCGTTGCCGGCCAGGGCCGTGAAGGCGATATCGACCTGCTCCTTGAGCTTGCCGATACCATCACCAACACCGCGCTCTGCGGCCTTGGCAAGACCGCTGCCGGTCCTGTCGTGAGCACCATCAAGTACTTCCGCGACGAGTACGAAGCCCACATCCGCGACAAGCGCTGCCCCGCCGGCGCCTGCTCCAAGCTCAAGCGCATCGTGATCGATCCCGATCTGTGCAAGGGCTGCTCCAAGTGCTCCCGCGGCTGCCCTGTCAGCGCGATCAGCGGCGTGATCAAGTCGCCCTTCGTGATCGATCAGGATAAGTGCATCAAGTGCGGCGCGTGCGTTTCCACTTGCCCGTTCCATGCCATCAAGGAGGTCTAATATGCCTATCATGAAGAAAGATATCATGACCGTTGACGGTATCCCCGTAGAGATCAACGGCGAAAAGAACATTCTCCAGGTCATCAGCAAGGTCGGCATCAAACTGCCCACCTTCTGCTACCACAGCGATCTTTCCATCTACGGCGCCTGCCGTATGTGCATGGTCGAGAACCAGTGGGGCGGCCTGGATGCGGCTTGCTCCACCCCCCCGAAGGCGGGCATGGTGATCCGCACCAACACCGAGCGTCTGCGCAAGTACCGCAAGATGATCCTTGAGCTCCTGCTTGCGAACCACTGCCGCGACTGCACCACCTGCGACAACAACGGCGCCTGCAAGCTGCAGGCTCTGGCTGTTCGCTTCGACATCAACGATGTTCGCTTCCCGAACACCGCTGCCGAGCCCCTCATTGAGAACTCCTCCGTGAGCATCGTGCGCGATCAGCACAAGTGCATTCTCTGCGGCGACTGCGTGCGCGTTTGCAACGAGACCCAGAACGTGGGTGCCATCGACTTTGCACACCGCGGTTCCAAGATGACCATCAGCACCGCGTTTGAGATCCCGCTTTCCGAGACCCCCTGCGTGGGCTGCGGTCAGTGTGCGGCGGTTTGCCCCACCGGTGCCATCGTGGTCAAGAACGATATCTCCAAGGTCTGGAAGGCGCTTGACGACCGTGAAACCAAGGTCACCGTTCAGGTCGCTCCCGCTGTGCGCGTTGCCATCGGCAAGGAATTCGGCCTTGAGAGCGGCGTAAGCACCATGGGCAAGATCGTTGCGGCGCTCCGCCGTCTCGGCTTTGACGAGGTTTATGACACCTCCACCAGCGCCGACCTCACCGTTCTTGAAGAATCCAACGAGCTGGTTGCCCGCCTGACCAAGGGCGGCAACGACACGCCCCTGTTCTCCTCCTGCTGCCCTGCCTGGGTACGCTACTGCGAGAATAAGTACCCCGAGCTCGTGAAGGATGTTTCCACCTGCAAGTCCCCCATGCAGATGTTCTCCGCGATCCTCCGCGAGAACGCCAAGAACTCCAGCCGCAAGCATGTGCATGTGGCGGTCATGCCCTGCACCGCGAAGAAGTTCGAAGCTGTGCGCGATGAGTTCAAGGTAGACGGCAAGCAGGATGTGGATTACGTCCTCACCACCCAGGAACTTGTTCGCATGATCAAGGAATCCGGCATTGTGTTCAAGGAGATCGAACCTGAAGCTGTGGATATGCCCTACGGCACTTATACCGGCGCCGGCATCATCTTCGGCGTCACCGGCGGCGTGACCGAGGCGGTTCTCCGCCGTCTTGCTTCCGACAAGTCCGGCAGCGCGCTTCGCACCATCGCCTACACCGGCGTGCGCGGTCTTGAAGGCGTGAAGGAAACCACCATCATGGTTGGTGATGCGGAGGTCCGCATTGCTGTGGTCAGCGGCCTTAAGAATGCCAGCGATCTCATCGAGCGCATTAAGCAGGGCGAGCATTTTGACTTCGTGGAAGTTATGGCATGCCCCGGCGGCTGCATCAACGGCGGCGGCCAGCCCTATGTGCCCGGCAACGAGATCAGCAAGCGCAGCGACGGTCTCTATACCGATGATAAGCTTAGCACCATTAAGCGTTCCGAAGAGAACCCCCTGATGATGTCCCTTTACAACGGCGTCCTCAAGGGCCGCGTACACGAAATGCTTCATGTGCATTATCATGCCAAACAGGAGGAAAACTAAAAATGGTAGAAGTCAGCGTTTGTATCGGAAGTTCCTGCCATCTGAAAGGCTCTTACAACGTCATCCAGACGTTCCAGCAGATGATCGAGGAAGAAAAGCTCCATGACAAGGTAGAGTTCAAAGCAACATTCTGCATGCGCCAGTGCAGCGGCAACGGCGTCGCCGTTTCCGTAGACGGCCAGTCCTACAGCGTCGGCGCCGATGCTGCGCGCGATTTCTTCATGAACACCATTCTGCCCATTGCCAAATAAGACAGTTTGCAGAGGTGTGAAACAACAGGTATAACACCGAAAGGAGCCGCATTGCTGCGGCTCCTTTTACGTGGTTAGGATAAAAAAGAAAATACCGTGCGAAGGCCACTTGAATGATGGTGACAAAAAATGATATGATACAAGAAATAGTGGTTTCGGAAATATATGTTTTTATAAAAAAGTATACAATAGCCTGTCATTTCTGCAAGGAGACGGATCCTTATGAATAATAAAAACGCACAGAGACTCATCATTATTTCGCTGAGTTTAATTGTGGTTGCAATGGGTTTGCTGATATTTCTGCCTTCCCCCAAAGATGAACATGTTTCGGATGTCGCAATGCCTGAGCCGGAGGAAACAACTACTGCTGCGCCTGCCGTTACGCCGGCATTGATATCGCCGGTGCTGCCGACGCCCAGTGCAATGCCTGCGGAAACACCCGCTTTGCCTTCCTTGGAACAGGGAAATGAACCCCAAAAGGAAGCGGAACCGGAAACGGAGCCCGGTGCGCTGCCGGAGAACGAAAAAATGCTAAGCGGCGTTGTGATTGGCCTTGACCCGGGTCATCAGGCACACAGCAACAGAGAAATGGAACCTGTTGCCCCCGGGTCGGCGGAAGAAAAAAAGAAAGTATCTTCCGGCACATCCGGCGTGGCTACGGGGATCAGGGAGCACGAGGTGAACCTTGCGGTGGGCTTGCTTCTTCGTGATATGCTGGAAGAGGCGGGTGCCACTGTGATCATGACACGGGAAACGGCAGATGTGGATATTTCCAACGTGGAAAGGGCAAAGCTGTTTAACAAACACGAGGTGGATCTTGGCCTGAGACTCCATTGTAACGGAACAGATGACGAATCTGTGCGCGGGGCATTTATGTTGGTTCCTACCCAAAATCCCTACAAAGATGCCTGCATCCGTGCGGCAGAGGTGATCCTGTCGGCTTATGGGGAGGCGACGGGGATCAGCATCAAAAAAGGCCTGACACACCGCTCAGATCAAACCGGTTTTAACTGGTGCGAACGGCCGGTGATCAATATCGAAATGGGTCATATGTCAAACAAAGAGGAAGACAAGCTGCTGACAAATCCGGATTTCCAGATCAAAATGGCAGAGGGATTATATAAAGGTATTCTGGCATATTTTCTTAGCGATGAGGGGTGAAGAGGATGACAAAGCAAATACCGCAGTTGCTGTGGGGTGTATGGATGCCGGAAAGCAAAATTGGTTCGGGGGCTTATGGCACCGTATACCGTGCTGTAAGGGAAGAATACGGAAAACAGTATTATTCTGCAGTAAAGCACATCAGCATTCCAATGGATGAAAGCAATACAGATGCCCTTTGTCAGGAAGGGTATGCAAGTGACGCCAATAGCATACAAACATACTATGAGCGGATGCGCGATAATATTCTCTCTGAAATTGAGCTGATGTACCGCCTGCGGGGAATCCCTAATATTGTAGCATATGAAGATCATCTTGTGGTGCCAAAGAAGGATTCTCCCGGTTATGACCTGTTTGTTCGTATGGAACTTCTTCACGGGCTTAACGATGTTTTTCGGCAGGGCAGCGTGAGCGTGCAGGAAGTATGCCGGCTTGGCGTGGATATCTGCATGGCGTTGGAAGCGCTGGAAAAAATGAACATTATTCACCGGGATATCAAACCTGCCAATATTCTTCGCAATGATCTTGGCACTTACAAGTTGGCAGACTTCGGTGTTGCCCGACAAATGGAACATGCCGTTACGCTAATGAGTAAAAAGGGCACCCCTTCCTACATGGCACCGGAGGTCTTCAAAGGGGAAAAAGCAGACCGCCGATCTGATATTTACTGCCTGGGGCTTGTGATGTATAAACTGCTGAACAACAACAGGCTTCCGTTTTTATCGGAGACAGAGCCGGTCATTTCTTCCGCAGAACATGATGAGGCATTTGTGCGCCGCATACAGGGCGAAAAAATGCAAAAACCGCTTTATGCGGATGTGGAACTGTGGAAGGTTATTGAAAAAGCATGTGCATACAATCCCGAAGCACGCTATGCATCCGCAAGCGCCTTCAGGGCAGCAATTGAGCATTATAGAAAGCGCTGTTCTGCGGCGCAGTCTGCTGCAGCGAGAGATAAGACCTTTGTTCTTGGACCGCACATACAGCAGAGTATTCCCACGCTACTGTGCAAAACCTGCAGCGCACCTTTAGAGCCCGGTGCTGCATTTTGCGGAAAATGCGGCACACCGGCGCAGCCCCTAAAAGCGGTGCGATACTGCACCGAATGCGGCACATCGGTTTCCGGGAACACCCCGCTGTGTGAAAGGTGTGCTGCGGCACAAAAGCCGGTGCAAAAGAAGAAAAAGACGGGCACTGTTGTGCTGTGGGTCGCTGCATCCTTTACGGCGCTGTTGGCCTGTGCCGTACTGGTATTCGCTGTGGGCATATTAAAACCCGGAAACAGCCAAAGCCGCAACAAAGAAAAAAACAGTCAGACCGATGGAGCTGCTGTATTGTCCGGCGGGCAGGAGGAAAACAAGGCCGTGAGCGCACCGACAGAAACGCCCGCCGCTGTTTCCACACCTGTGCAAACACGGACTCCTGTTTCCACACCGGCAACAGATATGCCAAAGGCCTTTACCGATTTTAGTGACGGCACATATACGCTTTATACTGCTGACAGTGAATTCATGCTGTTTGCAGATATGCGAAGCAGCAGCATAACATTGAAAGCCACATCTTATGTTCAAGGCTGCACGGTATCGGTGAAAGAGGCGCAGGACGGTGTGTATACGATTGGAACAATTCTGGGAGACATTGGTACGGTATCGCAAGGCGGTTGGCCAAAACTGCAGAAAGGGCAGAGTGGAAAGTGGCGCTTTGCTACGGATAACGGCTGGAGTTACTACATCTGCCTGGCGGAAGAACCGCAGTATGTGTTGGGGTATTCGGGCGGCATACCGGCAGTGGAACTTTATGAAGCAGGACGTGAAACACAGCAATGGATTGTTGCTGCTGCACAGGATGCTGCCGCATCGACAGATCAGCTGGCAAATTTCATCTGTTCGCTGAACACACGGAATATTTCCATGGAAGAGATTTATGGATTTGACCAGAAAACGATGGGTTACATCCGCAACGGCATCTATGCACTTTCCGGTAAAATCTTCAGAACGGAAGAGTACAGGGCCTATTTTTCGCAGCAGCCCTGGTATTATCCCATCAGTGAAGATGGCGATCTGATCGAAAAGCAGTTCAACCAATATCAGGAGCACAACCTTAATGTTTGCCTTGATTATGAGAAAATGATGGGATGGCGTTAAAAAGCGCTGTGCAGCATGAAAATGTAAAAAGGAGAAGGTTCGCACTTGTGCGGGCCCTCTCCCTTTTGCGTTTCTGGTTTTATGGCAATGTTCTTTAACTGGAATCCCCCCGAACCTATCAGCTCTTGAGCACCACCACGCACCGTTCTTCCGATGTGCCGGCATTGCGGTCAAAATCGCCATGGCAGGTGATAAGGGTGACGCGGCTTTCTCCCTCAAGGGACATCACTTCGTCCGGCACCGCATCGTAGGGGTAAAAATCCACGCTGACGGCGTAGAAGTATGCAAGGGAACCGTCAGCATATTCGATGGCAACCTCATCGCCCACCTGCATATCCCAAAGGACGCTGAAGCGGCCGATCTTGCCTTCCCAGCTCTTGTGGCCGTTGATAATGGCGTTGCCTGGCCCCCCGGGTGAAACACCCGGCTCATACCAGGCTGCCACATCCGGATCATCGATGGTATCCATTTGCCCGGCGCGCTCGCCCTCTTCAATGATGCTCACGGGAAAGATATCCGCCATGACCTCCGCATCGGTGAAATAGATGCGGATGGGTGCTACCTTCACATAAGGCGTGGGGGAGGGGGAAGGGGCGGGCGTTTCCTGCGGTTTCTGCGAGGGGATGGGCGTTTGGAACACGTTGGGCGAAGGGGTAACGGCAGGCGGCGTGTAATTGCCGGGCATAAGGACATACTGCCTGAGGAGCATCGCGATGCCGCCGATAAGGAACAGGGCGCTGAGCCCGTATAAAAGGTATTCAACGACTTTCTTCTTCATAAAACCAGTATAACATTCCAACGTGCCGGAGGAAAAGGGGCGATGAAGAAAATTCGGTTTTTTGCCCTGTGTGCGGTTTACAGCGGCGGCGCTCTGCGGTACAATTTTCCTGTACAGAACAGAGAAAAGGACGGCTTTGCTATGAAAAAAGAGATCCTTTGCTACGGCGATTCCAACACATGGGGCTATATGCCCGGCGGCATCGGCCGCTATGATGATGAAACCCGCTGGCCCTGCCTGCTCGGGAAGCTGCTTGGCGCGGATTACCATGTGCAGGAGGACGGTATCAACGGCCGCACCACCGCCTTCGATGACCCGGATTTTGCCTGCCGCAACGGATTGACGGGCATTGGCTATGCACTCAACAGGGGCAAGCCCTTTGACCTGGTGATCATGATGCTGGGGACCAACGACCTCAAGTTTGTCACGGCAAACCGCTC
>SVGX01000088.1 GCA_015056105.1 Clostridiales bacterium
CGCCGGAAGCGACGGAGAAATACTTCTTGCCGTTCTCCATGCACCACTTCTTGTAGGTGCCGGCAACGGGGTGCTGGAAGCGGGTGGGGTTGGTGGAGTTGCCGGTGATGGAAACGTCCACGTTCTCACTGCGCATGATGGCAACGCCTTCGTTGACGTCATCCGCGCCGTAGCAGCGTACCTTGGAGCGGTCGCCATCGCTGAAGGCGGTGGTCTTCACAACGCTGAGCTCGCCGGTGAACTGGTTGTAGTCGGTCTCCACATGGGTGAAGCCGTTGATGCGGCTGATGATGTAGGCAGCATCCTTGCCAAGGCCGTTGAGGATGACCTGGAGAGGCTCCTTGCGGACCTTGTTGGCGGTGCGGGCGATGCCGATGGCGCCTTCCGCAGCGGCGAAGGACTCGTGGCCCGCGAGGAACGCGAAGCACTTGGTCTCTTCGCGAAGCAGCATTGCGGCAAGGTTGCCGTGGCCAACGCCCACCTGGCGCTGATCGGCAACGGAGCCGGGGATGCAGAATGCCTGCAGACCTTCGCCGATGGCTTCCGCAGCTTCGGCCGCGGTCTTGACGCCCTTCTTCACGGCAATAGCAGCACCAAGGGTGTATGCCCAAACGGCATTTTCAAAGGCGATGGGCTGGATGCCGAGAACGATACCGCGCACATCGATGCCCTTTTCCTTGAGAAGCGCATCCGCAGCCTCGAAGTTTTCGATGCCGTAGAGCGCCATCACGCCGCTGATCTTTTCAATTCTTCTTTCGTAACCTTCAAACGTAACCATTGGTCTACCTCCTTACTGATGGCGGGGATCGATGACCGTTGCGGCCTCCGCAAAGCGGCCGTAGGTGCTGATGTTCTTTTCGTAGGCCTCTTTGGGGTCCACGCCCTTCTTGATCGCATCCATCATCTTGCCGAGGTTGACGAACTTGTAGCCGATGATCTCGTTGTTCTTGTCAAGGCCGATGGCGATAACATAACCTTCTGCCATTTCAAGGTAGCGGGGGCCCTTTGCACGGGTACCGAACATGGTGCCGATCTGGGAACGGAGGCCCTTGCCGAGGTCTTCAAGACCGGCGCCCACAGGGAGGCCGTTCTCGGAGAAGGCGCTCTGGGTGCGGCCGTAGACGATCTGCAGGAACAGTTCGCGCATGGCGGTGTTGATGGCGTCGCAGACAAGGTCGCTGTTCAGCGCTTCAAGGATGGTCTTGCCGGGCAGGATCTCGCTGGCCATGGCGGCGCTGTGGGTCATGCCGGAGCAGCCGAGGGTCTCGATGAGAGCCTCTTCGATGATGCCGTTCTTTACATTCAGGGTCAGCTTGCAGGCGCCCTGCTGCGGTGCGCACCAGCCAACGCCGTGGGTCAGACCGGAAATATCGGAGATCTCCTTCGCCTTTACCCATTTGCCCTCTTCGGGGATGGGCGCGGGGTCATGTTTTGCGCCTTTTGCAACGCAGAACATTTCTTCAACTTCGCGTGAATACTGCATATAATGCGTTCCTCCTCAGGATAATGAAATCATGATGTCGCTTTCTGCCCCTTAAAAAGGGACATTTCCGTACAATTTAGAGTATACCACAAAAAGCCGTTTCTTACCTTATAAGTTTTTTTCGGCATACCATCTTTTGCCATAAGTTTTATCGGCCGCTACGGCCTTTTTCCTTCATCTGCGCCGTCAGTGCCCGGATATACGGGGAGCGGGGCAGCGCGCCGCAATACCCCCTTGCGGAAGCAATAAGCTCGAGCCGTTCCTTTGCCCGGGTGGCGCCCACATAGAAAAGGCGCGTTTCTTCCTCTTCCAAAGCCTCCGGAGACTGGCGCCAATCCTCATCCTGCATATCCGCCGGCAGGATCCCGTCGATAAGATCGATCAGGTAGACGCGGTCAAATTCCCTGCCCTTTGCGGCATGGATAGTGGAAAGGGTGATGCTTGCCCCCTCCTCAGCGCCTTCAAAGGCACTGAGCCGCTCCGCAAGGTCAAGAAGCTCCTGCGGTTTTTTCAAGCCTTCCCCAAGGGATGCAAGAATGTCGATCTTCTGCTTGTCATCCGCTTTTTCCGCCGGCCCGTTCGCCACATGCCAGGCTTCCACGATCGCACGCACCGGCGAAAGGCGGGCGATGGCGCGAAGCTCCACAATGCGCTCGCGGATGCGGTTTTCCCGGCGGCTGCCATCGCAAAGCGCCGCCAGCACCGCAAGGGGCGGCCGTGTATCCCCTTTTTCCCTTGCCGCCAGCACCGCTTCAAGATCCGCTTTGGATGCGAAGATGTTGAGCCTATGATAGATTTCCCGGAAAAGGGGATCGCTGTCGGGATGCAGCGCAAAAGCAAGCACCTTGAGCGCATAGCGCACCCGGGCAGTCACAAAAAAGTCCTTCGCCCTCTCACCCCGGGCTTCAAAGGCAATGCCCGCCGCCTGCAAAGGTTCAATCAGGGGCAGCATGGATTCATTGTTGCGGTAGAGCACCGCGGCTGTCTGTCCCGGCGGCAGGGCAGCAAGTTCTTTTATAAGGTAGGCGTACTGTGCCTTTCTGTGAAGAAATTCCGCCACGCGGATGGGCATACCGCCGCTTCTTGCCGCCTGCATGACCTTGGGATAGCGGCTCCTGTTGCGGGTGATAAAACGCCCTGCCGCCGCCGCGATCACATGGGTAGAGCGGTAATTTGTTTCAAGGCGCAGCAGCTG
>SVGX01000032.1 GCA_015056105.1 Clostridiales bacterium
TAAATAAGAACCTGGCGTTGATCAACGCCAGGCCCTGTAAGGTTCTTAATTTCCATTCTGCTCAGTCGCTTTGGAACTTTGAACTCGCAAACTGTTGCACTTAGTTTGACAATTCACTGTTTTAAAACAAAACGCAGACCGCGTTACCGGGCTTGAATCTGCACCACACGCAGCGCAGCGGGAATGCAGAGGTTGTGTTTTTGAATGCGCTTGAGAAGCGCTTCGCAGCCCGCCCGCACATCCCGGTAGGTGGCATCAAAATCGCCGGTATACCAGGGATCTGCAATATCCCGCGGGTTGACCGCAAAATCCAGCAGCCGGCAGATTTTCCCTTCCGGATCGCCGCCGGTGATAAAGCTCATATTGGCAGCATTCATCCGATCCATCCCGATCAGATAGTCAAAGGCCTCATAATCGGCGCTCTGCATCTGCCTTGCGCGCTTTTCGGCGCAATCGATCCCCAGCATATCGAGGATTCGCTTCGTTTCCCGGTGAACGGGGTTACCCCGCTCTTCTGTACTTGTGGCAGCGGATTCCACTTCGATCTCGCCGCTGAGCCCGTTCTTTTCCACCAGATCCCGCATGATGAACTCCGCCATGGGGGAACGACAAATATTGCCGTGGCAAACAAATAATATCCGTGTTTTCTTTTTCATACTGTTTCCTGAGTTATTTGGGGCATGGCCCTTTTTCGTTTTTCGACAGAAAAGCCGAATTTGGTTGTTATGATACCACAACCGGATATCCCATACAAGACCTATCGCCACAATAAATCCTGATGGAAATATTATCATTTCTTAATAATATCTCGCTTGCATAGACCGATAACATCATATAAAATTGTGTATGTTTCATATTTCCCCCGTTTTCGGGCATTTTTCATTGTTTTGCCGTGCTGCGGCATTACTGCCGCGCACAGGCTATGCGGCGGCCCTGACCGGGCATCTTCCCGATGAGCCGCTTGGGATTTTGAAAGGATATATAAAGAAAATGGATGAAGTTGTGATCATCACCGGCGCTTCCGGCGGGATCGGTCTTGAAGCGGCAAAGCTTTTTTTGACAAAAGGATATCGGGTCTACGGACTTTCAAGAAAGCCTTATGAAAGCGGTCCCGTTCATCATATTCCCACGGATGTGACGGATGCCGCCGCGGTAAAAGCCGCGGTGGATACGGTCATTGCCCGGGAAGGGCGTATCGATGTGCTGATCGCCAACGCAGGCTTCGGCATATCCGGCGCAGTGGAATTTACCCGCCCGGAGGAAGCCAAAAAACAGTTTGACGTCAACTTCTTCGGCGCAGTCAACTGCGCCGAAGCGGTCATTCCCCATATGCGCATCCGCAAGGATGGCTGTATCCTGTTTGTCAGCTCTGTGGCGGCCGTTCTGCCCATTCCCTTTCAAAGCTTCTACAGCGCCGCCAAAGCCGCTCTGAACGCATTCTCTGCCGCTTTGGCAAACGAGGTAAGACCCTTCCGCATCCGGGTGGGTGCCGTCATGCCCGGGGATATCAGAACAGGCTTCACCGCCGCGCGGGAAAAGAGCCTGCGCGGGGAGGATGTTTATCCGGCGCTGCCGCGCAGCGTTGCCACCATGGAGCACGACGAACAGAACGGCATGGATCCTGCCTGTATTGCCAGGGCGCTTTACCGCATGGCACGGCGGTCTTTGCTCAAACCGCAGCGGACGGTAGGGATCCAATATCAGGTTTTCACCATGCTTGCAAAGTTTCTTCCCTGCGCTTTCACAAACCGACTTGTTGGCCTGATTTACGCCAAATAGCCCTTGTTGACGCGCTTTGCACCTTGCAGTAAAATAAAGTTGCTTTTCATTTTAATTCAACGGCATTTTTGAGCGGCGTTTGATACAGGAGGTGTCCTTTTTGGAAAAGCGGCTGCTGCTTATCATGAATCCCCGGGCGGGACAGAAACGGGCAAACCGGTATTTGCCCGACATGCTCCGTCTTTTTTCCGATCACGGTTATGTGATCACCGCCTACATGACAGGAAAGCAGGGCGATGCTGCCGACTTCGTCAAATCCCACGCGGCGGATGCGGATCTTGTCGTTGCGGTAGGCGGCGACGGTACGCTCAACGAAACTGTAAACGGCCTTCTCGCAGCGGGCATCCGGCGGCCTGTCGGCTATATCCCGGCAGGCAGCACAAACGATTTCGCAGCAAGCCTGAAGCTTTCTTCCAATATCATGCAGGCTGCAAGGGATATCATGGAAGGCACCCCCCGTACCGTGGATGTGGGCGATTTCAACGGCCGCTCCTTCACCTATGTGGCATCTTTCGGCGCCTTTACGGAGGCGGCTTACACCACGCCCCAGGAAGTCAAGAACCTTCTCGGTCATCTTGCCTATATCCTTGAAGGCGTTAAGGATCTTGCCAATATCCGTTCCATCCCGCTGCGCCTTGTCACAGACAGGTACGACATTTTCGAAGGGGATTACCTTTTCGGCGCCATCAGCAATTCCACTTCCATCGCCGGGCTTATGACCGTGGATCCCGCCCGGGTCATTATGGATGACGGTCTTTTTGAGATCACCCTGATCAAAATGCCCACCACCCCATCGGAACTTGCGCGCATCCTTGCCTCGCTGCAATCCCAGCAATACGATGAAAAGGTGATCGAGACCGCTTCCGCAGCGCGGATCACCATCCATTCTCCCAATGCCGTTCCCTGGACGCTGGACGGCGAATACGCAAAGGGCGAAACGGATATCTGCGTGACAAACCTGCACAACGCCTTTGATCTTATTACAAACAAGCGGTAACCAAGAGCCGCCGAGTGAATTGTCAAACTAAGTGCAACAGTTTGCGAGTTCAAAGTTCCAAAGCGACTGAGCAGAATGGAAATTAAGAACCTTACAGGGCCTGGCGTTGATCAACGCCAGGTTCTTATTTAGAGTGGCCTGTGCCACACGGGAAAGGTTGCGGCCCTTGGGATAAAACTCGCGAAGCAGACCGTTACTGTTCTCGTTTGTTCCCTTTTGCCATGCACAGTATGGAACGGCAAAATAAAGATCACAATTCAGCCTTCTTTCAATGTTTACCCAGTTGGCAAACTCTGTCCCACGGTCACAGGTGATTGTCTTAACAAGCTGCGGCGGGTATTGTGAGAGCATCTTTACAATCGCTTCTTCAACTGTAGCTGCTTTTTTATCCGGTACCTTCAGAGCAATATAGAACCTCGTTTTTCGTTCAGCTAATGTCACAAAACACGCCTTGCTCTTACCCAATCCGCTCACTACGGTATCCGCTTCCCAGTGTCCTGCTTCAAGGCGCCGGTAAACGCTTTTGTCCCTTTTTCGTATGCTTTTTCCTTTGTTATACTTTCCTCTTGTTTCCTTCGTCCCATGCGTTTTTCCCTTACGCCTCAGCACTTTCAGTTTCCCATGCACTAAGTATTTTTCGTAGATCCAGCGGTAAATTGTTCTGGTGCTTGGCATTTTCAGCTCACACGGTGTACAGGATATCTGCTCCGGTGACCACGTTGCTTTCAGTCTTTCCTCGATATATGCAATTACTTCTTCGTTCCAGTACATACCCCGGTGGCAATATGAACGCCGCAACAGATACTTCTTTTGGGCAGTATGCGGATAATATACCGGCTTCACATTCATGAAGCTCCGGTTCCGGTTGCTCTCCCGGCATACTGTGCTCGCACTTCTTCCGATCAACTCTGCTATCTTTCGATAACTCATCCCCTCGTTGTAATATTGCCGTATACAACAACGCTCTTCTATGCTAAGATGACTATAGTTCATACAGTTCTCCTTTGTAGTTTGTTTGTGTGGTTACTTCATTCTACCAGAGTTCTGTATGAACTTCTTCTTTTTTCTACCTGTTGCACTTGATAGTATAATTCACCGCCGGCACAAAAAAGACCATCCTGAAAGATGGTCTTTTTGCATGCGCTTATTTCTTATGCTTCCGGCTTGACCACGGAATAATCCACAATGCAGCCGCAGGGGCAAACCTTTGCGCATTCGCCGCAGCGGGTGCACTTTTCCGCATCGATACGGGCATAGCCGTTTTCCACGGTAATAGCGCCGTATTTGCAGGTCTTGACGCAGCGCTGGCAGGCAATGCAGGCCTTCATGCAGGCAGAACGGGCCACACGGCCAAGGTCGCTGTTGCGGCAAAGCACGATGACCTTGGTATCCGCAGGGATGATGCGGATAGCGCTGCGGGGGCACTTGTCAACACAGTTGCCGCAGGCAACGCACTTGTTTTCGTCGATCTTCGCAATGCCGTTTTCCATGCTGATCGCACCGAAGGGGCAGGCTCTCATGCAGTCGCCGAGACCGATGCAGGCATAGCGGCACTCCTTGGGGCCGCCGGCAACGCCCGTAGCGGTGGCGCAGCTTCTGTAGCCGTCATACTCATAGCGCTGGGTCGCAACGCCGTTGTGGCCCTGGCAGATCACGCGGGCAACCTTCTTTTCGCCGGCTTCTGCACTGATGCCCAGCACTTCGGCAATCTGCGCCACGTTGGCCGCCGGGCAGGCATTGGGCTTGCATCTGCCTTCCACAACGGCTTCCGCATAAGCATCGCAGCCCGCAAAGCCGCAGGCACCGCAGTTTGCACCGCCGCAAAGCTCGCGAACTTTTGCAATGCGGGGGTCAGTCTCAACTTTCAGCTTCTTATCCGCAATGGTCAGAATCACGCCAAACACAAGGCCGATCATGCCAAGCACGGAAAATGCAAGAATTACAGGGATCCAATTCATGCTGTTACCTCCTTAATTGCCAAGGCCGGAGAAGCCCATGAAAGCGATCGCCATCAGGCCCGCGATGACCAGCGAACCGGAGAAGCCCTTCAGGCACTCGGGGACCTTGGAAGTTTCAAGGCGTTCACGCACACCCGCCATGAGCACGATGGCAAGCAGGAAACCAAGGGCGCCAAACGTACCGTTGAGGATGGAATAGAACAGGTTGTAGCCGCTGGAGATGTTGAGGATGGTAACACCCAGCACCGCGCAGTTGGTGGTGATCAGCGGCAGATAGATACCAAGCGCCTTGTAAAGGGAGGGGCTTGCCTTCTTGATGAACATCTCGACCAGCTGCACAAGGCTCGCGATGACGATAATGAAGCTGATGGTGTTGAGATATTCAAGGGAAAGAGGCACCAGCACCAGATCATAAAGAAGCTTGGTGAACAGGGAAGCGATGGCCATAACGAAGGTTACGGCAACGCCCATGCCCGCAGCGGTCTCGACCTTGCTGGATACGCCGAGGAACGGGCAGCAGCCGAGGAAGCGGGAGAAGATGTAGTTATTGGAGAGCACACAGCTCACCATGAACAAAAGGATTTTTGCGATCTCGTTCATGCGTGGATGACCCCCTTCTCATCCTTTTTCTTTTTATCCGCACGGGCGGTGAGCAGGTTGGCCACCGCAAGTACGCCGCCGAACACAAGGAAGCCGCCCGGCGCAAGGACCATAAGGAGCATGGGCTCGTAGCCCGCGCCCAGCAGGCTGATGCCGAACACGGTACCGTTGCCGATGAGTTCACGGATGATGCCCATCACGGTGATGGCCCAGGTGAAGCCGAGGCCCATGCCGACGCCGTCCGCCGCGGAGGCAAGCACGCCGTTTTTGCTGGCGAAGGCTTCCGCACGGGCAAGAATGATGCAGTTGACCACGATCAGCGGGATGAACATGCCAAGGCTTTCATAAAGGCTCGGCAGGAACGCCTGCATCAGCATCTGCACCATGGTAACAAAGGTACAGATAACAGCGATGAACGCAGGGATGCGCACCTTATCCGGGATAATGTTGCGCAGAAGGGAAATAACCACGTTGGAACCGACCAGAACAAAGGTGGCGGCAGCACCCATGCCGATGGCATTGATGGCGCTTGTGGTAACAGCCAAAGTGGGGCAGGTGCCAAGAACAAGGCGGAGCGTGGGGTTCTCGGCAAGGATACCGTTCATGAACACGCTTGAAAGGCTCTTTTTATTGTTAGCCATTCGCTTTTACCTCCTTCTTCGGTTTGCCGTAAAGTTTCGGCCTGCTGTACTTGTCAAGCAGCGGCGTTACGATGTTGCCGATCAGGATCGCATAGGTAACGCCCTCGGGATATGCGCCGAAATTACGGATCACGCATACCAGTACGCCGCAAAGGGCAGCATAAATATACTGGCCGTTGGGGGTCATGGGGCTGGTGGTATAGTCGGTCGCCATGAACACAGCACCGAAGAGCACGCCGCCGGAGAGAAGCTCCACAACGGGGTTTTCACCCACAAGGGCGGAAAGCACCGCAAACACCGCAAGGAAGGTGATGGGAATGCGCCAGGTGATGACCTTCCTCACAAGAAGATAAACGAGGCCGAGAAGGATGGCCGCTTTGCATACTTCGCCGATGCTGCCGGGGATGTTGCCCAGGAAAAGATCCATGGTGGACGCTTCATAGCCGGCAAGGGGGGTGGCGGAGGTGACGGCATCCGCGCCGCTCCACATGGTGGGAACGGCATAGGCGGTGGCGCCGGTCATGCGGGCGGGCCAGCTTGCAAGAAGCACAGCACGCGCCACAAGGGCAGGATTCAGGAAGTTATCACCGATGCCGCCGAAAAGCTGCTTGGTGATGACGATCGCAAACAGCGCGCCGATCACGGGCATCCACCAGGGTGCGGTGGAAGGCAGGTTGAGACCGAGGATCAGGCCTGTTACCGCGGCGCTGAGGTCGCTGATACGGATGGGCTGCTTGGTGATGCGCTGCCAGAGATACTCAAACAGCACGCAGGAAACAACAGAAACTGCGATCACCATCGCGGCGGAAAGGCCGAAGTAGAAAATACCGGCCGCAGTGGTGGGCAGAAGCGCGATGATCACATCCCGCATGAGCGACTGGGTGTTCTGCTCGCTGCGGATGTGGGGCGCGGTGGAAAGGTAAAGCTTCATGGTTACTTCTTCCTCCTTGCTTCAAGGGCGATGGCTTCCTTGGTGATCTTGAAGGACGCCGTGAGCCAGCGCCTTGAGGGGCAGTTGTAGGAGCAGCAGCCGCAAAGGATGCAGTCCATCACGTTATGCGCCTTGGCGGATTCAAGATCGCCCTTATCGCAGTAATGCTTCAGACGGTAGGGATCAAGGCCGATGGGGCAGGCTTCCACGCAGCGGGAGCAGCGGATGCAGGGGGATTCTTCCACGCTGCGGGCCTTCTTTTCGTTATAAACGACGATGCCGCCGCTGGCCTTCGTAACGGAAATATCCATGTTGGGAGCCGCAAAGCCGGTCATGCCGCCGCCCATGACGATCTTGCCCGGGTCTTCGGAGAAGCCGCCGCATTCGCCGATGGCATCGGCGATGATGGTGCCGATCCTGAGGCGCAGGTTGGAGGGATTGTTCACGCAGCCGGTGACGGTGGTAATACGGTCGATCAGCGGCCGGCCGTTGATCACCGCATCCGCGATGGCAGCAGCGGTGGCAACGTTAGTCACGATGGTGCTGACTTCGATGGGCAGCTTGCCGCTGGGCACTTCGCGGCCGGTAATGGCCTTGATGAGCTGTTTCTCACCGCCCTGCGGGTACTTGGTGCGCATGACCGCAACCTCCACGCCATCGCGGCCGTAAGCAGCCTTGCGGATGGCTTCCACCGCTTCGGGCTTGTTGTCTTCAATGGCGATCACGCCGCGCTTGACTTTGAGCGCGCGCATGATGGCGCGAAGGCCGTCCACCACCTTGCCGGGGTATTCCACCATCAGGCGGAAGTCGGCGGTAAGAAAGGTCTCGCACTCCGCACCGTTGAGGATGATGGTGTCGCAGGTCTTGCCTTCGGGAATGGAAAGCTTGATATGGGTCGGGAAGGATGCACCGCCCATACCGCAGATGCCGGCGTTCTTGATGGCAGGAATGATCACGGAAGGATCCACGGTCTCCACGTTGCCGTAGCCTTTGATCCCTTCCACCCACTCATCCTGGAAGTCGTTGCGGATGGTCACGCAAAGAGCGGGCGCGGCGCCGGTAGAGATGCGCTCTTCAATGGCGACGACCTCGCCGGAAACGCTCGCATGTACGGGGAGGCCGAGGCCGCCCACAGGTTCACCGATCACCTGGCCGATCTTGACATGATCGCCCTTCTGCACGCAGGGCTTGGAAGGCGCGCCAAGATGCATCCCCATGGGGATGGAGACCGTGTCGGAAACGAAATCCCGGATCGGGACATTTCGGGAAGGCAGCTTTCCCTCATGCTCGTGATGCATGGGATGAATGCCGCCCCTGAAAGAATACTTCGGCAAATAAAGCACCAGCCTTTCGGAATTAAATGTTTGATAAATGCGTCAATCTGATGAACAGAATTCCCAACGGATATTATAACACATCCGTTTTGCACTTGCACCTTATTTCCGCGAAATTTCCTGTGTTTTCCCTTGTTATTTCCGTTTTTTGATATGTGTAAAAATTGACATGTGCGTTATATTTTTAACCCCGTGCGAAATGCGGTTTTCCCGGGTTGTTTTAAGACACTTTGTATGAAATGTTATTTTTTTATCTTTTTGCCGAAGGCGCGGCACAGGGCAAGCGCAATCAGAAACAGGCCGAAAAGCCGCCTGAGCCAGGGCGCGGAGACCTCCCCTGCAAGAAGCGACAGCGCGAGTGCACCCACACCGCCCGCGGCGATGATGGGCAGACATTCCCGAAGGCGCAGCCGCCCCGCCTTTGCATGAACGTAAAGCGCTGCCGCCGCTGCGGGAAGGAATGCAATCACATTCACGCCCTGTGCCGCGTGCTGCGGCACGCCGAGAAGCAGCGTCAGCGCGGGGATAAGCAGCGTGCCGCCGCCCATACCCATACCCGCCGCGATCCCGGCAAAAAAACCTGCAAGAATAAAAAAGATCCCCTTCATGCGAACACCATAAAAATCCCGGAAAGGAACATCAGCGCCGTAAAGATTCCCTCAAGCCGCCCATTTTTGAGCTTTCCCGTCAGCTTCGCGCCGAGTATGCTCCCGGCGGTGAGAGCCGGTGCCACATATGCAAGCGTCTTCCAATCCACTGCGCCGCGAAAACCGTAGACCGCTGCCGTCACTGCGGAAAGCGGAAAGATGATGCTGATCGCGGAGGCATGCGCCTTTTTCGCTTCCATATGCAGCAACTTTTGAAGCAGCGGCACGGCAACCATGCCGCCGCCCCCGCCAAAAAGGCCGTTGCAGGCTCCCGTAAGCAGCCCTGTCATCCATTTCTGCAGCAATTGCTTTTTTCCCTCTGTTTTCCGTTTCATAAAGGTAGTATGCGCCCAAAGGGACGGCGTATATTCTCTTTACTTTCCCGCGCCGAATTGATAAGATAATACTATCCTGCCCCGAAACAAAAACACGGGGCTTCCGATCACAAAAGGAGTGTTCATCAAAAACCATGCTTGAAAGAGATTACATCGGTTTCCTCATCATGCTGATCGTCTGGGCGATCGCTTCCGTTCTCAAGATCACGGATTATTTCCTCGTGCGCCGCGCTGTCAAGCTTGAGCGCGAGTCCAAATATCCCATGCCGGGCACCATCATCGTCAAAAGCGAATGGTATGCCTGGGCAAGCTATTTTCTGTTTTTCGTGGGCCTTATCGTCCCCCTTATCTTTGGTTCCGTGGTGGCGCCCGTCGCCTTTGTCGTTTTCATCGTGTTCGCCGCCGGTTCCCTTTACTATGCTATCCACAGCATGCTTTGGCGGTTGACCCTTGAAGAGGGCGAGACCTTTACCTGCAAAAGCATCAAAGGTGCTGTGACCACCTACCGCTACGCCGATCTGGTCCGCGTCGTGTACCTTGGCAAGAGCAAGCGCAGGCTTGACGGCGCCCGCTTCGTCATGAAGGACGGCAGCATTATCTTCGTGGACCGCACGCTCTACGGTCTTGATACCCTTACCCGCCGCGCCCGCAATGCGGAAAACACCAGCTTTGTGGAAGAAACGGCCCTTGAGCCCATCCGCTCGCTCCGTTGAACAAACGAAAAGAGAAAAACAGCAGTCCCGCAGCTTTGCCGGAACTGCTGTTTTTATTTGGTTTTTCCGCTAAACATAAATATCCACGCGGACGTTGCTCTTTCCTTTTTTTGTGAGCCCCTCCACGCCCCGGTAAACGAACCGTCCAAGTCCCCTTATGCTCAGGATATCCCCTTCCCTGAGCGGAGCGGCCGGGCTTTCCGTCAGCACGCCGTTGATGAAAGCCTTTCCCGCGCGGAAGCAGTTCTGGCTTTCGCCCCTTGAAAGATTCCACACATGGGCGGCAACCGCATCCGCCCTGACGGATGTGACCTGCACCGTTTTCCCCTGCAGGCGGAAAAGCGAGCCTTCCGGAATGTTTTCCGCGATCTCACAGCGGATGGCGGTACGGCGGACTTCCTGCAGATTTTCCAGCAAAAACGGTGCGATATGCTCCGCCGCAAACACAAAAGCCTCCCTGTCGCGGATCATGATATCCCCAAGGGTATCCCGCTCTATGCCAAGATGCATCAGCGCGCCGAGAAAATCCCGGTGGGTAAGATCCTCCGCAAATTTAACATGCTTCGGCGATACGCGCACCGCCACAATGGGAAAGGGCACTTCATAGCCGAAGGCGGCGGCGTCACCGAAGCGCACCATCTTCCGCTCGCAGCCGCCGACGCCCCCGAACAGCGTATAGCCCACAGGCGGCAGGCTTCGCACCGTGCTGTAAAAGGCGCTTTGCTCCTGAAGCCCGAGAAACGGTGTGAAGGTAAACATATTGCCGCTGTAAGCCCGCTCCGCAAGCTCCAAAAAGCGCTTTTTGATCTGTTCCAAATCCTGTTCCATATCCAATGCATCCACCCGGTTTTTCCTATAGTGTACCACAGGCCGCGCCGTCTTGAAACAAGCCTTTTCCGGCGGGACAGAATGCTTTCTGCCCCTTTTCCCGCACAGGTCTTGACGCAGGCTGCGCTTTTATATTATAGTAATTTATCCTTGTGCTGTCTTTGCTTTATTGATTTATCACTCTACTTGACTAAAGTGTCGGTGCATGGTATACTTCAGCTATCAGTTTTATCGGAGGCCAGCATGAACGCACCTGCCGCGCGCAAGCGCAGCGAACTTGCCATACCGGAGCTTCGGGCGCTGTACGCACAGTACGGCTACCGCGAGTTCCGCATGAACAAATTCGAAGAATACGATTTCTACGCGGAATACCGCAGCTTCCTTCAGGCAGAAAACATCCTTACCTTCCACGACCCCAGCGGAAAGCTTCTTGCCCTGAAACCGGATATCACCCTTTCCATCGTCAAGAGCATCAAAAAAGATGCACACCTGCCGGCGCGGCTCTGCTACAGCGAGACCGTCTACCGTACGCAGGAAGATGCGGGTTCCTTCCGGGAGATCCCGCAGGTCGGGCTTGAATACATCGGCGAGATTGACCTTTATGCCATGGCGGAAGTTCTTGCCCTTGCCATCGACAGCCTTCACGCCTTCTCACCCCGGTTCATCATGGATATTTCCCATGTGGGGCTTGCGGCGGGGCTGCTTGCGGAAACTGGACTTTCCGCCGGAAAGCAGTCGCGGCTTTCTTCCTGTGTCCGGGCGAAAAACGCCCACGAGATCCGCGCCCTGTGCGCAGAAAACGGGGTAGCGGAATCGCTGTCGGAAAAGCTTGCGACCCTTGCTTCCCTTTACGGAAAAAGCGAAACGGTGCTCAAAGAAGCAGCCGCTCTCGATGTCAACGAAGCCACCCATCAGGCCCTTGCGGAGCTGCGTTCCCTTTGCAGCGCGCTGCGGGAAGCGGGGCTGCCGGAAGTCAACATCGACCTTTCGCTCCTCAACGACCTTTCCTACTATAACGGAATCATCTTCCAGGGCTTTTTGCCGGAGATCCACGCCCCAGTCATTTCCGGCGGCAGGTATGACAGCCTGCTTCTGCGGATGCACAAGCAGGGCGGCGCCATCGGCTTTGCGGTCAATGTGGGGCTTCTCGATTCCCTGAGCGTGCCGAAGGAACGCGCGGAAGAATCCGCCACCCTTTCCTACGCAGGCGATGCCGACGCGGCCGCAGCCTTGAAAAAAGCCCGTTCCCTCGCCGCGGAAGGAAAGCGCGTCCTTGTGGAAAAGTCCCCTGTTGCCGGGCAGAAAGGATAGGTTATGCAGGATTGGATCTCTGTCGCGCTGCCCAAGGGCAGGCTCGGCGAAAAGGCATATGATCTTTTTGAAAAGATCGGTTACGGCTGCCCTTCCATCAAGGAGGATAACCGCAAGCTGATCTTCGAAAACGAAGAGGCCCGCGTGCGCTACTTTTGGGCAAAGCCTTCCGATGTTCCCATCTATGTGGAACGGGGCGCCGCAGATGTGGGCGTTGCGGGAAAGGATATCCTTCTTGAGTATGTGCCGGATGTGTATGAGCTTTCCGATCTTAAAATGGGCAAATGCCGCATGATGGTGGCCGGGCTGCCCGGCGCGCTCGACGATTCCGGCAGAACGCTCCGGGTTGCCACAAAATTCCCCCGCATTGCCGCCAGGCACTTTGCGGCACAAAGCCGTGAGATCGACATCATCAAGCTCAACGGCTCCATCGAGATCGCGCCGCTGCTCGATCTCAGCGATGTGATCGTGGATATTGTGGAAACAGGCACCACCTTAAAGGAAAACGGACTTATCCCCCTTGAGGAAGTGGTACCCATCAGTGCCCGTTTCATTGCAAACCGCGTCAGCTACAAATTCAAAAACGAACGCATGCGCGGGATGCAGGAACGCATCGCCGCGCTGCTCCGGGAAAAACAGTGAGGAACACACTATGATCCGCATTCTGCCTTATGAAGCGCTCGGCAAGGAAGCCGTTCTCGCCCGCACGGAGGAAGCGCCGGATGTTTCCGCACCCGTCAGCGCCATCCTTGCGGCGGTAAGGGAAGAGGGTGATAAGGCCCTTCGCCGCTATGCAAAAGAGTTTGACGGCATGGGCGATGAAACGCCCCTTGAAGTATCCAAAGAGGAGATCGCCGCGGCAGCCGCATCCATCGACCCCGCGTTTCTCGCCATTTTAAAGGAAGCGGCGGAAAACATCCGCAGCTTCCACAAGCATCAGGTAAGAAACGGCTTCGTGCTCAGCGAACAAAGCGGCATCGTACTGGGGCAGAAGATCACGCCTTTGAAGCGTGTGGGGCTTTATGTGCCCGGCGGCACCGCCTGCTATCCTTCCACGGTGCTGATGGATTCCATCCCCGCCAAGCTGGCGGGCGTCAGGGAGCTTATCATGGTGACGCCCGCAAAGGGCGGCGTCATCAGGCCGGAGATCTTAGCGGCAGCCTCCGTGGCGGGTGTTGACCGCGTGTTTCGCATCGGCGGCGCACAGGCCGTTGCGGCCCTTGCCTACGGCACCAAAAGCGTACCGAAGGCGGACAAGATCGTGGGCCCCGGCAACGTATTCGTGGCGGAAGCCAAAAGGCAGGTCTACGGCCTTGTGGATATCGACATGATCGCAGGCCCCTCGGAGATCCTCGTCATTGCCGATGCTGCCGCCAACCCCCGCTATGTGGCGGCAGATCTGCTTTCCCAGGCGGAGCACGACAAAAACGCTTCCGCGGTGCTGGTGACGCCTTCCGAAGCCCTTGCAAAGGCGGTACAGGCAGAACTTGAGGTGCAGCTCAGTGCGCTGCCCCGCCAGGAGATCGCCCGGGCATCCATCGAAAACAACGGTAAGATCATCCTCACAAGCTGCATTGAAGATGCGGTAATGCTTGCGAACGAAATCGCCCCCGAACACCTTGAGCTTTCCGTCAGCGATCCTTTCGCCCTTCTTGGCGATATCGAAAACGCCGGCTCCGTATTCCTCGGCAACTACTGTCCCGAAGCCCTCGGCGATTATTTTGCCGGCCCCAACCACACCCTTCCCACCGGCGGCACGGCAAAATTTTCAAGCCCCCTCGGCGTGGATGATTTCATCAAAAAGACCCAATTTTCCTACTATACTGCCGCTGCCCTCGGCGAGGTGGCGGAAAAGATCGCCTGCTTTGCGGGCAAAGAAGGGCTTGATGCCCACGGCCGCAGCGTGCTGTGCCGATTGGAGGATCTCAAACAATGAGCCGTTTTTTCAGCAGCCGCTTCGCATCCCTTGAAGCCTATACCCCCGGTGAACAGCCGCAGGATCAAAGCTATACGAAGCTCAATACCAATGAATCCCCTTACCCCCCTTCCCCCGCCACCGTTGCTGCCGTTACGGAGACAGAGCTCAACAAACTGAACCTGTATTCCGACCCCACGGGCAGACGGCTTCGGGAAGCTCTTGCAGAGCTTTACGGTCTCCAAAGGGAAAACGTGATTCTTGCAAACGGCAGCGATGAGATCCTTTCCTTCGCTTTCATGGCCTTTGCGGATAAAGAAACCCCCGTTGCGTTTCCGGCGATCAGCTACGGCTTTTACCCGGTGTATGCGGATCTTTACGGCCTTGAAGCCACGAAGGTGCCCCTCCTTCCGGATTTTTCCGTGGATGTGGAGGCACTTGCTGCAGCGAAGGGCATGATCGTCATCGCCAACCCCAACGCCCCCACGGGCATCGCTCTTTCCCTTGATAAGATCGAGTATCTTCTTAAAAGCGACAGAGACCGCATCGTGCTCGTGGATGAAGCGTATGTGGATTTTGGAGCCGAGAGCGCGCTGCCGCTGCTGCAGAAATACGATAACCTTCTTATCATACGCACCTATTCGAAGTCCCGCTCCATGGCGGGGGCACGGCTCGGTTTCGCCTTCGGCAGCCCGGAGATCATCGCCGACCTTGAAACCATCCGCTATTCCACCAACCCCTACAACCTTGACCGGCTCGCCCTTCTTCTCGGCGAGGCAGCGGTGAAGGATGACGGCTACTACAAAAGAAACTGCGAAAAGATCGCCGCCACAAGAGCGGCGGCGGAAAAGCGGCTGAAGGAAATGGGCTTCACCATGACCCCCTCCACCACCAACTTCCTGTTTGTGAAGCACCCTGCCGTTTCCGGCGAAACCCTTTACCTTGGGTTGAAAGAGCGGGGCGTGCTCGTGCGCCACTTCAACAAGCCGCTGATCCAAGACTATCTTCGCATCACCGTCGGCACGCCGGAGCAAATGGAAACGCTCTTTGCAGCCATTGCCGATATGCTCAGCAAAACCGCCCCGAAAGGAGTTTGACCATGCGTAACGCCACCATCAGCCGCACCACCAAAGAAACGGATATTTCCCTCGCTCTCACCCTTGACGGCAGCGGCAAAAACAAGATCGCCTCCGGCTGCGGTTTTCTTGACCACATGCTGACCCTGTTTGCTGTACACGGCCGCTTCGACATTGCCCTTTCCTGCAAGGGGGATACCTTTGTGGACGACCACCACACCGTGGAGGATATCGGCATCGCCCTTGGAGAGGCTTTCAAAGAAGCCCTTGGCGACAAGCGGGGCATCACCCGCTACGGCAGCATCATCCTTCCGATGGATGAAGCGCTCATCCTTGCGGCGGTGGATATTTCCGGCCGCAGCATGCTCGTTTACGATATGCCCATCCCCACACAAAAGGTTGGCACTTTTGATACGGAGCTTGTGAAGGAATTCCTTATCGCCTTCACAAGAAAGGCGGAGCTCACGCTGCATGTCAGGCAGCTTGCGGGCGAAAACAGCCACCACATCATCGAAGGCTGCTTCAAGGCCCTTGCCCGGGCGCTTCGGGCGGCGGTAAAGATCGATGCGGAAACGGCAGATGAAGTGCCCTCCTCCAAGGGGGTGCTGTGATGCTGGCGATCGTCGATTACGGCGTGGGCAACCTGTTTTCGCTGAAAAGCTCCCTGAAGCGCCTTGGCATCGATGCCCTTGTAACAGGCGATGAAAAAGAGCTGCGCCGGGCGGAAAGGATCATCCTGCCCGGGGTGGGCGCATTTGAAGATGCGGCAAAAAAGCTGCGCCAAAGCGGGCTGGATGTGCTTCTTAAGGAAGAAGCCGCTGCGGGCAAGCCGCTGATGGGCATTTGCCTTGGCATGCAGCTTTTGTTTGAAAAAAGCTATGAATACGGCGAGCATCCGGGCCTTGGCCTTTTGCCCGGCACCGTGAAGCCCATCGCCCCCATGATCGGGGAAGGGCTGAAGGTGCCCCACATTGGCTGGAACGGCCTCATCTTCCCGGAAGGGAAGAAAAAATCCCCCTTGTTCCGCGAGCTGGATGAAGGGGAGTGCGTGTATTTCGTCCATTCCTATGCAGCGGTGGACTGTGAAGAAGCGGTGACCGCCAAAGCGGAATACGGCGCCCTGCTCACAGCAGCCGCCGGCAAGGGAAACGTGATGGGTACCCAGTTCCACCCGGAAAAGAGCGGCGACACCGGTCTTCGCATCCTCAAAGCCTTTGCTGAACTGTAAGAAAGGAGCACCGCATGTATATTTTTCCTGCCATCGACCTTTACGAAGGCAAAGCGGTGCGCCTTGTGCGCGGCGATTACGAAAAAATGACCGTTTACAGCGACGATCCCCCTGCCTTTGCAAAGGAATTTGAAGAAGCCGGGGCGGAATACCTGCACCTTGTGGATCTTGAAGGGGCAAAAAACGGCGAAACGCCCAACTTTGAAACGGTGCGCAATATCGTAAAAAAAACATCCCTCAAGGCGGAGATCGGCGGCGGCGTCCGCAGCATGGACGTGGTGGAACGCTACCTTGATGCGGGCATTTACCGCGTCATCCTCGGTACAGCGGCCCTCAACGACCCTGCTTTTCTTGAAAACGCCCTTTCCCGCTACGGCAGCAGGATCGCTGTGGGCGTGGATGTCAGGGACGGCTATGTTGCCACCCACGGCTGGCTTGAAACCTCATCCACACATTGCATGGATTTCTGCGAAAAGCTTGTAAGTCTCGGCGCTTCCGGCGTCATCTGCACGGATATTTCAAAGGATGGCCTCCTTGCGGGCACGAACCTTGCCCTGTATGCGGAGCTGAAAGAACGTTTCCCCGGTCTTGCCATTGTGGCATCGGGCGGCGTGACCACCCTTGAAGATGTAAAAGCCCTTGCGAAGATGGGTCTTTTCGGCGCTATTCTCGGCAAGGCACTGTATGAAAAGAAGATAGACCTTTGCGCGGCCATCGCCGCGGGAAAGGAGCCGGCATGATCACAAAGCGCATCATCCCCTGCCTTGATGTCAGGGACGGCCGCGTGGTGAAAGGAACCAACTTTCTCGGCCTTCGGGATGTTTCCTCCCCGGTGGAGCTGGCAGCCTATTACAGCGCATGCGGTGCGGATGAGCTGGTGTTTTACGATATCACCGCCTCTTCTGACGGCAGAAAGCTTTTTACCGATATTCTGACGGAAGTGGCAAGTACCGTCTTTATTCCGCTGACGGTGGGCGGCGGCATCAACGGCGTGGAGGATTTTGACCGTGTGCTCAAGTGCGGTGCGGACAAAGTCAGCGTCAACAGCGGCGCCCTCAAAAACCCGCAGCTGATCCGGGAAGCCGCCATGAAATACGGCGACCAGTGCGTGGTGCTTTCCATCGATGCCAAGCGCGTTGACGGCAGCTTCCGCGTTTTTGCCAAGGGCGGCAGGGAAAACACGGGCCTTGACCTCATCGAATGGGTGAAAAAAGGCGTTTCCCTCGGCGCCGGCGAGGTGGTGCTCAACAGCATCGACACCGACGGCGTAAAAGGCGGCTTTGATATCCCCATGCTGGAAGCTGTCTGTGAAAGCGTGAACGTGCCTGTCATCGCCTCCGGCGGTGCGGGAAACGAAGCGCACTTCATTGAACTGTTCCAGAAAATCCCGAAGGTGGATGCGGGCCTTGCAGCCTCCATCTTCCACTTCGGCGAGGTAAAGATCCCCGACCTCAAGCAAAAACTTGCCGCAAACGGCATCACTATGCGTATGACAAAGGAGCAAACATGCTGAACATCGACGAACTGAAATTTGACGAAAAAGGCCTCATTCCCGCCATCGTGGTGGATGCGGTCACAAGAGATGTGCTGACCCTTGCCTATATGAACCGGGAAAGCCTTGAGATCAGCCTTCAGGAAGAGCGAACCTGCTTCTTCTCCCGTTCCCGCCAGGAGCTTTGGCGCAAGGGCGAAACCTCCGGCAATGTGCAGCACATTGTGAACATTAAGGCTGACTGCGATAAGGATGCCCTTGTTGTGTATGTGAACAAGGAAGGCCCCGCCTGCCATCTTGGCACGGATTCCTGCTTCAACGAGGATGTGTTCGGCAATGAGCCTTTTTCCATGGAGGCACTTTACAGCCTCATTGAAGGCCGCAAAACGGAGAAAAAAGAAGGCTCCTACACCACCTACCTCTTCGAAAAGGGCATCGACAAAATGCTCAAAAAGGTGGGCGAGGAGTGCACGGAAGTCATCATTGCCGCAAAGGCGGATGATAAGCGCGAAACCGTTTACGAGGTTGCAGACCTTGCCTACCATGTGCTTGTGATGATGGTACAGATGGGCATCAGCGTGGAGGATATCATCCGCGAGCTTGCTTCCCGCCACGTGATCGACAAGAAGGTAAAGCAGGAGAAGATGACCTCGTGATCCTTTCCGATCTTCACACCCACACAAACCTTTGCGACGGCAAAGCATCCCCCCGCGAAATGTCGGAGGCTGCCCTGAAAGCGGGACTTGAAACCCTTGGTTTTTCCGGCCATTCCTTTGTGGAATTCGACCCCGAGTGCGGCATGGATGCAGCGGCCGCCGAAGCCTACCGCAGGGAGATCACGGCCCTCAAAGCGGAGTTTGCGCCGAAGCTCACCCTTTTGATGGGCATTGAAAAGGATGTATACGGCAGCTTTGATACCGCCCCCTACGATTATGCGATCGTATCGGGACACTATGTGCCCCTGCCGGGCGGCGGTTTTTCGGCGGTGGATCTTTCACCGGAGGAAACAAAGCGTACCATCGATACTTTCTTTTCCGGCGACCCCTACCGCTATGCGGCAGCCTATTATAAGGGGCTCGTCAAGCACATGATGCGGGAGGAAAAGGCGGACATCATCGGCCACTTTGACCTTGTGACGAAATTCAACGAGGGCGGCGCTCTGTTTTCGGAGGATGACCCCCGCTACCGCAGCGCGGCGCTGATGGCCCTTGAGACCGCCTTTATCCGCTGCAGCCGCTTTGAGATCAACACCGGCGCCATCAGCCGGGGCTGGCGCAGCGTGCCCTATCCCGCACCGTTTTTACTGAAGCGTATCAAAGAGCTTGGCGGCAGCATCATCCTTTCAAGCGACAGCCACAGCACTTCCACCCTCCTTTACGGCTTCGCCGATGCGGCGGAATACGCAAAAAGCTGCGGTTTTGAAACCGCGGATGTGCTGACGGAAAAAGGGGTCGTGCCGGTAAGGCTGTAACAAAGCAAAAACAGGAATGGACAGTACTCATAAGACAGTTAACAGGCCCAGCAGTTTGATCCGCTGTACCTGTTGTTGTCTGTTCGCCCCAATTATGTATAGTATATAATCAGTTAAACAAACTTGAATTTGGCAAACGGATAGATACCATTGATTTCGCAGGGAGGAACTGAATATGATTCAGTTAAGAAAGCTTAATAACAGAACGGTGCGGGATATCATAAAACTCGAAGTGGAAGATTCACAAAAAGATTTTGTTGCACCAAATAGCATCAGTATCATCGATGCGTAC
>SVGX01000001.1 GCA_015056105.1 Clostridiales bacterium
TTTATCCGGATGCCCGGGTGCAGGTGCGCTATTCCCTTGGCCCGGGGCTTTATATCACGGTGGATAAGGAGCCGGCACTTGCGGAGCAGGATGTGCTGCGCCTTGAGAGCGAGATGCGCCTTATCGTCCGCGCGGCGGAACCCCTTGTACGAAAGCGCCTTGATATCAAAGAAGCCACCGAATATTTCGAAAGGGATGGCCAGTCTGACAAAGCCAAGCTTTTGAACTGGCGGAAATTCAGTTATTTTGATGTGTATCGCCTTGGCGACTACATGGATTATTTCTATGGGGAGATGGCGCCCTCCACCGATTATGCGGATGTATTCCGCCTGCGTTATACGGCGGATGGTGCGATCCTTATCCTCATGCCCCGCAGGGATGAGCCGGATGTGCCGAGCGATTACGAAGATACGGAAAAGCTTGCTTCCGTATTCCGCCAAAGCGACAGGTGGGGCAAGCTTATGCACTGCGATACGGTAAACGAACTCAACAGCCGTGTGGAGGATTGCTCCATCCGGGAGATCGTCCGTATCAGTGAAGCGCTGCACGAAAAAAGCTATGCGGCCATTGCCGATGCGATTGTGGCGAAAAAAGCCCGGGCGGTGATGGTGGCAGGGCCAAGCTCTTCCGGCAAGACCACGAGCGCCAACCGCATCGCCACACAGCTTCGCGTTCTTGCCCAGGATCCCATCATGCTCTCCCTTGATAATTATTACCTTGACAGGGATACCATTCCAAGGGATGAAAACGGACAAATGGATCTTGAACATATCAATACGTTGGATATCCCCCGCTTTAACCGGGATCTTGCGGCGCTTCTTCGCGGCGAGGAAGTGGAAGTGCCCCGTTTCGATTTTATGACCGGAAAGCGTACGCCGGAAGGCATTCCCCTGAAAGTAAAGGGGGATCAGCCGCTTATCATAGAGGGCATCCACGGGCTTAACCCGCTGCTGCTGACAAAGGATGTGCCGGATGAAGCGGTGTTCCGCGTGTATGTGAGCGCCCTTACTACTATGAACCTTGATGACCACAACCGCATCCGCACTACGGATGTGCGGCTCCTTCGGCGCCTTGTCCGGGACTATGCCACAAGGAATGCTTCCATGGAAACCACCCTTTCCATGTGGCCTTCCGTCCGCCGGGGCGAAGAAACATGGATCTTTCCCTACCAGGAACATGCGGATGCGCTCTTCAACACCACCCTTGTTTATGAGATCGCAGTCCTTAAAAAATACGTCTATCCGCTGCTTGAGGCTGTGCCGCCAGAAAGCCCCTTCTATGCGGAGACCCGCGATATTGTCAAATTCCTGAACTATATCCTCGATGCGGATGTGGAGGATGAGATCCCGCCCACCAGCATCCTGCGCGAATTTATTGGCGGCAATACCTTTTACAGGGAGTGATCGGCATGCGTTTTGTATCCTGGAATGTAAACGGACTTCGTGCCTGCATAGGAAAGGGTTTTGAAGAATTTTTCCGCATTATCGATGCGGATATCGTAGCGCTGCAGGAAACCAAGCTGCAGCCGGGGCAGATCAGCGTGGATTTTGAAGGCTACAGCCAGTATTGGCACAGCGCGGAAAAGAAGGGGTATTCCGGTACCGCCGTATTCAGCCGTATCCCGCCCCTTGCGGTTACCTGCGGTCTTCCCGATGAAGCGGAGCTGGGCTTCGTGCCGGAAGGGCGCGTCATCACCCTTGAATTTGCGGATTTTTATTTCGTTACCTGCTATACGCCCAATGCCCAGAAGGAGCTTGCCCGCCTTGAATATCGCATGGATTGGGATGACGCTTTCAGGGAATATCTTGTTTCTCTTGACATGAAGAAGCCCGTAGTCATCTGCGGAGATCTGAATGTGGCGCACAAAGAGATCGACCTTAAGAACCCCAAGCAGAACCGGGGCAGCGCCGGCTTTACCGATCAGGAACGGGAAAAGTTCACTGCTTTGCTGGAAAGCGGCTTTGTGGATACCTTCCGCCATCTTTATCCGGACAAAACGGGCGCCTATTCCTGGTGGAGCTATATGTTCAATGCAAGAAAGAACAATGCCGGTTGGCGCATCGATTATTTCCTTGTGAGTGAACGGCTGAAGGACCGCATTGAAGAAAGCAGTATCCTTTCGGAAATCATGGGAAGCGATCACTGTCCCGTGATGCTGGAGCTTCGAAATGAGTAAGACGGAAAACGAGCTTTCTCTTCGTCCCGTTACGGAAGCAACGGAGGAATTTCTTGAAGCGGCGGTAAACTGGCTCTACCCATGGTGGGGCGAGCCGGAGGGCTACGGCCGGGAAGAGGTACGGACCATGATGATGCATAGCTGCGAAAGGGAGCGCTTTCCCCGCACCTACGGTCTGTTTCTTGAAGAAAAGCTGATCGGCATGTTTCAGTTCACCCTTTGCGATATGGATATCCGGCCGAATCTTTATCCATGGCTTGCAAACCTGTATCTTGCGCCGGAATACCGGGGAAAGGGCTATTCCTGTTTTCTGATCGGCGCCGTAAAGGAAGAAGCGGAAAAGGCCGGGCTTCATGAGCTGTTTCTCTATACTGCCCATGAAGGGCTTTATGAGCGCTACGGCTGGGAGTTTTGCGGCATGGTGGATACCTTCCGCAAAACGCCCCGCATGCAGCGGCTTTACAGGCTCCGCATCAGATAACAAACAAAAAAGCGCGGCTGCAGCCGCGCTTTTGGTATGTTTTTCTTATACGCCCATGATATCCGCAAGGTTGGCCTTGGGGTCGATCCTGCCTTCGATGATGGGTGTTTTGCTGGAGAAAAGGGTGGTGACGCCGGGGCCGTGGCCGGCCAGCAGGCAGTCGCTGTGGATGATGATGCCGATGGTGACGGCGCCGGTATAATAGCCGCGGCCGAAGGTGGTGTCGCAGTTTTCAAGCAGCACGATGTCGCCGAAACGAAGCTTGTCAAGGCCGAGACGTTTGATCTCTTCCCAATCGGCGGTCATGATGTCGTAATCGCCTCGGTAGGCGGTGGCGCTGCCGATGCCGCTGCCCATCAGGTGTGCGGGCACCTTTGCGGTAACGGGAACGATAAGCCTTCCATCCTCCACGGTGATGCTCAGCTTATCAAAAAGCTCCGGATCAAGGTTCATGGCGCAGACGCTTTCTTCAAAGCCTTTGATCTTCATGCCCTGGCCCTGCGCTTTGACAAGGATCTTGTCGCCGGGAGCCATCTCGGCCATGGCTTCCTTGCTGAAATAGCAGATCACATGCTCCGCGCCGCCGTGGGTGCCGGTAACAAAGCCTTCCGCACCCTTCGCGTCGCCGGAAATGACCTTTGCCCTGTTGCCGATGCAGGCGAGAGTGTTAAGACCGGCGTTTTCCAGCTCATCCGGGTTTTTAATGGTAACGCCGGGTTCGATATGGTCACCCTCCATGCCGTAAACGGAATCGCCGATCTTCACATTATAGCAGATGGCGCCGGTGGAAGGCAGGGAGAAGGGATTGCCTTTGTCGCCGACGCGGTAAGGCGTTCTGACGACGGGGTGGCGGATATTGCCCATCACGCTCTGCATGACAAGGCGTTCTTTGTTGCACGTTGCTTTCATGGTGAAACGGCCTCCTTCGGTTGTGCATTGCGAGTCATATCGCTTATGAAAATCATACAGTAATGCATTGAACGCATCAAGGGAAAATGGCGAAATAAGGGGAAACAAAAAGCACGGCGTGTGCCGTGCTTTTGTTATGCTTTTTTATACGCCCATGATGTCGGCAAGGTTTGCTTTGGGATTGATCCTGCCTTCGATAATAGGGGTCTTACTGGCAAGCAGGGTGGTAACGCCAGGGCCGTGACCCGCGAGCAGGCAGTCGCTGTGTACAACGATGCCGATGGTAACGGCGCCGCCATAGTAGCCGCGGCCGAACACGGTGTCACAGTTTTCAAGCATCACGATATCGCCGAAACGGAGCTTGTCAAGGCCGAGGCGCTTGATCTCTTCCCGGTCGGCGGTCATAATATCGTAGTCGCTGCGGTAAGCGGTGCTGCCGCCGATGCCGCTGCCCATCAGGTAAGCGGGCACCTTTGCGGTAACGGGAACAATAAGCTTGCCGTCTTCCACGGTGATGTTCAGCTTGTCAAACAGCTCGGGATCGATGTTCATGGCGGCAACGGTATCCTCAAAGCCCTCGATCAGCATGCCCTGACCGTGGGCCCTGACAAGGATCTTGTCGCCGGGAACCATCGCTTCAAGGGACTCTTCGGGGAAGTAGCAGATGACATGCTCACAGCCGCCGTGGGTGCCGCAGACGAAGCCCTCCGCGCCCTTTGCATCGCCGGATACGACCTTTGCCTTGTTGCCCACGCAGGCAAGGGTGTTAAGGGCACCGTTTTCTTTTTCATCGGGGTTCTGAATGGTGACACCGGGCTCGATATGGTCGCCCCGGAGGCCGTAAACGGAGTCGCCAACCTTCACGTTATAGCAAATAGCGCCAACGGAGGGCAGCGAGAACGGCTTGCCTTCATGGGTGACATTATAGGGTGAACCTGTATAGGGGTGGCGGATATTGCCCGTCACGCTCTGCATGACAAGACTATCTTTGTTGCACTTTGCTTTCATAACGGTGAAAATGCCTCCTTCGTTTACGCTTTGCGAAACTGTTATCGCTTATATGCATCATACAGCAAAGTGGGTTTTACTTCAAGCGAAAGCGGCAAGAAATTCACAAACAAACGATATCGGGACAGAAAGCAGGCACCAGCCGACAGAAAAGGGCAATGAGATCTGCCCGTAAAGGTTCATCGGCATCCGGGAATAGTCCCACACGTTCAGCTTCAGCCGGATATTGACGAGCGCACCTGTCAGAAATTCCACGGCGGTGATCACGGCGCCGCCGGTGATACATTTGAGAATAAGGGGCATATCGAATCTGCCGAACAGGCCGAAAAGCAGCAAAAAGGAAAGACCGCCCGCGAAAAACATGGAGCTGTGGCTGCGCCTTCGCCAAAGAAGTTCAAGAAGAACGTATGCTGTTCCGCCAAAAAGGAACGCAAAAAGAAAAATGCTTGTCTTCATACGCATATTGTTTGCACAGAGGTGGTTTTTTTCTCCCGAAAAAGATGGTATAATTTAACGGAACACATGATTTTTTGCATGAGGGGGATCATTCCTATGGCAACGAAGATCTGGGCGCACAGGGGCGCCAGCGGCTATGCGCCGGAAAACAGCATTCCCGCTTTCAAACTTGCGGTGGAACAGGGCGCGGACGGCATTGAGCTTGATGTGCATATGAGTGCGGACGGCAAGATCATGGTCATCCACGATGAGACGGTGGACCGTACCTCCAACGGCACCGGCCGTGTGGCGGATATGACCTGCCAGGAGCTCAAACGCCTTGATTTTTCAAACGGCATCGAAGGCTATCAGAATGTGCGCATCCCGACGCTGAAGGAAGTATACGGCCTTCTTCGCAATACGAGCCTTACCATCAATGTGGAAGTGAAGGGTGAGGAGATCATCTATGACGGCATCTGGAACGAGCTTATCGCCCTTGAAAGGGAAATGGGCATGCAGGGCCGCGTGATCTATTCTTCCTTCAACCACTATATCCTTATGAAGATCCGCGAGGCGGATCCCGGTGCCCGTATCGGCCTGCTATATTCCAACGCCATCGTGGACCCCTGGGTCTACGCAAAGTATCTCAATGCGGATGCAATCCATCCCCATTATATGGCTGCTCTTGGCTGCCCGGGCCTTATCGAAGGCTGCCGCAAGGCGGGCGTTGCGGTCCACCCCTGGACGGCCAACGACCCGCAGGTGATGCGTGCGCTGCTCGGTGCCGGCGTTGAAGCCATCATCACCAACTACCCGAATCTTGCGCTGCAGGCGGGGGGAAGATAAAAAAGCATAACAAAACGGAGCGGATCACCGCTCCGTTTTTCGTTATGTTTTATTCTCTTACAACGGCACTGCCGCCCACGCGGATGGCAGCATTGCCGGCTTCATCCAGCGTCAGTTTAGAGTAGATCTTGGAAGGCTTGCCCATGGCCTCGCCCTGAATGAACAGATTCGTTTTGCCGGATCCCACCAGACCGCGCCGGTAAAGATAATAGGTGAGGGCGCCGTTTGAAGTGCCGGTGGCGGATTCCTCATCGATGCCGTAAAGGGGCGCAAAGTTGCGGCAGTACACGGTACCGTTTTCCGCTGTGAAGGCGTGTACGCCCGTTACGTTCAGCTTTTCCGAAAGGGCGGAAATGGCTGCCATATCCGGCTTCAATTCCGCAAGCAGGGCGCGGGAGGCAAGGGGCATCATGATATCCGGCAGCCCCGTATCCACAAGTGCCGGGCGGAGATCGCCGTAATCGCCTTCCTTAAGGCCATACATCGCAAGAAGCGCTTTTTCATCTTCCGGGGAAAGGCCGCCCATTTCCTTGGGGGACGCCATATCAAGCCAAACGAGACCATCCTTCACATCTACGGTAATATCGCCCGCATTTGTCTTTGCGGTATAGATCTTGCCGCCTTCGATGATCTCCTTCTGGAGCAGCAGTGAGAATGTGCCCACGGTGGCGTGACCGCAGAGCTGCACCTCCTCAACGGGGGTAAAATAGCGGATGCGGAATGTATCCGCCGCAAGGCGCAGCACAAAGGCTGTTTCGGAATAACCCACCTTTGCGGCTGTTGCGCGCATTTCCTCCTCCGGCGGCATTTCTTTTTCGCAGATCACAACGCCGGCCGGGTTGCCGCCAAAGGGAACATCGGTAAAAGCATCAACAGTATAGACTTTCATGGTTTGCCTCCGGAATGGTGATGGATTTGTAAAGCGGACAGGCTGTGTTTTTGCAGGGACTTGTCCTGAAAATATCGTATCATAAATACAATGGTATTGACAGCAAAAAATGCGTTTGTTACCATAAATGCAGTTTTATACATCTAACACACCGAGCTTTTTGAAAGAGATTTAACGGCTTATGGAAAATAAGATCAAAAGAAGGGCCCTTGCAGACCTGCAGCCGGGTCAAAGCGGGCATGTTTATGCCGTCAACACGGCAGATCAGCGCATGCGCCGGCATATTACGGATATGGGCATTACCCCGGGCACACAGGTGCGCATCATCAAGGCTGCACCCCTCGGCGATCCCATCGAGATCAGTCTCCGGGGCTATTCCATGTCTCTGCGCAAGGCGGATGCGGCAAACATCCTTCTGATGGAAGAGGAAGAACATCGCCTTTTTCATGCGGAAGTGGAAAAGACCCGTGCAGCCCATGAAGCGAGTGCCCATGAAACCCTTCTGCGGGAAAAACACGAAAGCAACACCGATGAAGAAGGACATATGCGTGCCGCACGGCTGACGGGCTTTATCCTTGAGCAGGAAAGCTGCTGCAGCCGTGAACGGGACGGTTTTTGCCCGAAGGATATATTTGGGGACAATGCGCCGGTGCGCCTTGCGCTGGCGGGGAACCCGAACTGCGGCAAGACGACCCTTTTCAATGCCATGACGGGCAGCCGGGAATATGTGGGCAATTGGCCCGGTGTTACCGTGGAGAAAAAGGAAGGCAAGATCCGCACTGCCGCCCCCGGCGGCGGCAGGGAACTTTGTACCCACGGCCATGAAATGACCCTTGTGGATCTGCCCGGCATTTACTCCCTTTCGCCTTATTCCATGGAAGAGGTGGTGGCGCGGGATTACATCATCAACGAAAAACCGGATGCGATCATCAACATCGTGGACGGCACGAACCTTGAACGCAACCTGTATCTTACCGTACAGCTGCTTGAACTTGAATGCCCCATGATCATCGCCCTCAACATGATGGATGAGGTGGAAAAGAACGGCGACAAGATCGACTGCGAGCGGCTTGCCCTTGCACTCGGCATCCCCGTGGTGCCCATCAGTGCCAGAACGGGGCATGGTATCGATACTTTGATCGAAAGCGCGCAGAAGCTCATCCACGCGGTGCACACCCAGTTCCACGAGGGATTTGACATCGAACCCGACGATGTCTATGACGATTTTACCCATATCCAGCATCATCGTATCGGCGAGCTTGTGGAAGACTATGCGAAAAAGGCAAAGCTGCCGCTGCATTGGACGGAGATCAAGCTGCTTGAAGGGGATGCGCGGGTATGCGAAGCGCTCGGGCTTCCGCCGGATGTGAAAGAAAAAGTGGATGTGATCGTTTCCGCCTATGCCGCTGCAAACCCGGTGGGCGACAATGAATCCACAGTGGCGGACAGCCGCTACCGCTATATCGAATATGTTACGGCAAAGGCTCTGACCCGGGCAAAGAAAGATACTGCCGTTGACCGCAGCGCAAAGATCGATGCGGTGCTGACCCACAGGGTATTTGCGCTGCCGCTGTTCGTGCTGATCATGGCAGGCATTTTCACGCTTACCTTCGGCACGCTCGGCGCATACCTGACAGATGCGGTAGGCATGCTGATCGATGGGGGAATCGTGCCCCTTGTGCGGGGCCTTCTCGCTTCCGCACCGGACTGGTTTGAAAGCTTGATCTGCGACGGCATCCTCATGGGCGTGGGCGGCGTGCTGACATTCCTGCCGCAGATCGCCCTGCTGTTCCTTTGTCTTTCCATCCTGGAAGACAGCGGCTATATGAGCCGCATCGCCTTTATTATGGATAAGCCCATGCGCCGGTTCGGCCTTTCGGGTAAAAGCTTTATCCCGCTTCTGATGGGCTTTGGATGCACCGTTCCTGCGGTGATGGGCGCGCGTACCATGGAAAACGAGCGCGACAGGCGTATGACCATACTGCTGCTGCCTTTTATGAGCTGCAGCGCAAAGCTGCCGGTCTACGGCCTTCTTGCGGGTGCATTCTTCCCGAATCACCGGGGTGTTGTGATCCTGAGTCTTTATTTTCTCGGCATCGTGCTCGGCATTCTCTCCGGTCTTCTTTTCAAAAAGACGCTTTTCACCGGTGAGGAGGCGCCCTTTGTGATCGAACTTCCGCCCTACAGGCTGCCTTCTGTCAAAAACGTGCTGACGCATGTCTGGGAAAGGGTGGCACACTTCCTTGAAAAGGCGGGCACTATCATCTTTGCGATGAGCGTGCTTCTTTGGTTCCTGCAGAGCTTCAGCTTTTCCTTCAAAATGGTGGCGGATGCGGGGGAAAGCATCCTCGGCAGCCTCGGCGCGCTGATCGCGCCGCTCTTTAGGCCCCTTGGCTACGGCACGTGGCAGGCGGCGGTGGCACTTCTGACGGGCATCGTGGCAAAGGAAGCGGTGGTAAGCGCTCTTGCCATGTTCTATGGTTTTTCCGTCAGCGCGGAAAG
Source organism: Clostridiales bacterium (assembly GCA_015056105.1). Lineage (GTDB taxonomy): Bacteria > Bacillota > Clostridia > Christensenellales > CAG-138 > UBA1685. The sequence continues at coordinate 9,247 of SVGX01000001.1, forward strand.
CGCGGTGGTGGGCAGCGCCCTTGCGGGCACCTTCACACCCCTTGCGGCGTACAGCTTCCTTGTGTTTGTACTGCTTTACACGCCCTGCATGGCGGCGGTAGCCACCATCCGGCGTGAATTGCAAAGCGGGAAGTGGACTGCGTTTGCGGTGACCTATCAGATCGCCGCGGCGTATGTCGTATCGCTCCTCGTTTACTTTATCGGCAGCTTTTTTGTGAGGTGAGAGCATGTTTGGTTATATTATTCTTGCGGCGCTTATCGTTTGGTATGCGGTGATCACCATAAAACGCTATGTGAAAAACAAGAACTGCTGCGGCGACAGAAAGGGTGCGGGGTGTGCCGGTTGCAGCCGTGTTTCAGAGTGTTCACAAAAAAATCGAAAATAGCAGCAGGAATTTTTGGTATAATAAGAGAAAGATATAAACAGCATGGGACGAATGGATCCTGTGCGTGAAAGGGGTAAGAAAGTATGCGTATCACAATTACCGGCAAGAACATTGAAGTTTCTGATTACCTGAACGATCTTGTGGTCAAAAAGGTAAGCAAGCTGGACAAGTATTTCCCCGAGGATACTGAAGCACATGTCACAATGGCGGTGGAACGCAACCGCCACATCGTTGAAGTCACCATCCCCTATGTGGGCGGCATCATCCGCGGTGAAGAAACTTCCGGCGACATGTACGCTTCCATCGATAACGTTCTCGCCAAGCTTGAAAAGCAGATCGTCAAACATCGCACCAAGCTCGAAAAGAGCCTGCGCGCCGGCGCGTTCAAGGCACCCGAACCCGTGTTTGTGGATTCCTTTGATGAGGAAGAAGATGAAGAAGCTCCCCGCGTGGTCAAGGTCAAACGCTTTGACATCAAGCCCATGACCGTGGATGAAGCCATGCTGCAGCTTGAACTTCTCGGCCATTCCTTCTACGTGTTTGCCAACGGTGACAGCGGTCAGATCAACGTCATCTACAAGCGCAAGGATGGTCACTTCGGTCTCATTGAGCCCGAATAAACCCGGGCCCAAAAAACAAAAAAACCGTAACTGGTCCAAAGCCGCCCTTCGGGGCGGCTTTTTTGTTGCGCAATACAGCAAGAGATGGTATGATAGGTATGAAAAGTATAACTAATCATACTGGCATGAATAAAAGGAGTGTAGATATGCTGAAAGGACCGGATGGAAAATACGTGTTTGGCACCGCAAAGGTGGGCGAAAAAGGGCAGATCGTCATTCCCAAGGATGCACGGGAGATCTATGGCATCAAACCCGGTGAACTGGTGCTTCTTCTTGGTGATGATAAGGGCCTGGCCATCATAAAAAACGATCTGTTTATGAAGTTTGCGCAGCATGTGATGAGTGCGCAGCCCACGGTGGAGGAAGAAGAATGAACGCCATCGAAACAGAAAAGCTGACAAAATGCTTCCGGGACCGCAGGGCGGTGGATGCCCTTGATCTTACCGTTGGTGCGGGCGAATTCTTTGCGCTTCTCGGGCAGAACGGTGCCGGTAAGACCACCACGATCCGTATGCTTTCGGGGCTTCTTGCGCCAACGGACGGCGAAGCGTTCATTATGGGGAACAGCATCCATACCGCGGCGGATGCGGCAAAGGCCTGCTGCAACATTTCCCCGCAGGAGACTGCTGTTGCCGAAAACCTGACGGTAAAGGAAAACCTTGTACTCGTTGCAAGGCTTTACGGCGTGGAAAAGACGGCGGCGGAGCACTCTGCGGAAACGCTTCTTGCAGAGTTCGGACTTGAGGAGCGCGCGGCGAGCCGTGCAAAGACCCTTTCCGGCGGCATGAAGCGGCGGCTTTCCATCGCCATGGCGCTTATTACTGAGCCCAAAGTGCTGTTCCTTGATGAGCCCACTCTTGGTCTTGATGTACGTGCGCGGCGGGAACTATGGAAGATGATCACGGCGCTCAAGGGAAAGATGACGCTTGTTTTGACCACGCATTATCTTGAAGAAGCGGAAGCCCTTTCCGACCGCATTGGCATCATGCACAAAGGGCGGCTTGCGGCGCTCGGTACCGCTTACGAGCTTTGTGCAGAGGCGGGCGCGGAGACCTTTGAAGATGCATTTCTGTATTTTACGGAAGAGGAAAGCGAGGAAACGATATGAAGCGGATGCTTGCGTTTGCGCTGCGCGTGGCAAAGGAAACGCTGCGCGATCCCGTTACTTTGATCTTCGGCGTGGGCCTTCCGGTGGCGCTTCTTGTGCTGATGAGCATCATTCAGCGAAGCGTGCCCGTGGAGATATTTGCCATTTCCCGCCTTGCGCCGGGCATGGCGGCCTTTAGCCTTGCCTTTACGGCTATGTTTGCGGCCATCCTGATCTCGAAGGATAAAAGCACTTCTTTCCTGTTGCGCGTATTTGCATCGCCCATGCGTCCGTGGGAGTATATTTTGGGCTATGCGCTGCCCATGCTGCCCATTGGCACCATGCAGTGCGCGGTCTGCTTTGCCGCGGCGCTGTGCTTTGGCCTTCCTTTCAGCGGCAAGTTGCTTCTTGCGGTGTTGGCGCTTCTGCCCGCGGCGGCGGTGTATGTTTCCTTCGGTCTTCTTTTCGGCGTGCTGCTGACGGATAAACAGGCGGCGCCGGTTTCTTCCATTCTTGTGCAGTGCGCGGCGCTTCTCGGCGGGATCTGGTTCGACCCCGTGCTGATCGGCGGTGCTTTTGAAACGGTGTGCGATGTGCTGCCCTTTGTTCATGCTGCTGGTGCTGCAGCGGCTGTCTTTGCAGGGGATGGGGCTGCGGTAATATCCCATATCCTTCCGCTTTTCGGCTGGACGGCAGTTCTCTTTGCGGCTGCCGTATTTCTGTTCCGCAGGAAGATGAGGGCAGATTAAATGCGCTATCCAAACATCACCGCCGGTACCTTTCTTCACCGTACAAACCGTTTCGTTGCCCGGGTGGATGTGGGCGGTACGGAGCAGGATGTGCATGTGAAGAATACGGGAAGGCTCAAAGAACTGTTCCTGCCCGGCACCGAGGTCTTTCTGACGGCACCGGAAAGCAGGGAGCGGCGCACGAAATACGATCTTGTTTCCCTTAATGCGGGAATAAAGGATGCATCCCGGTATGTCAATGTGGATTCCAACGCGCCGAACAGGGCTGCGGGCGAATGGCTGCGGGGCAGCCTGTTTTCGGAAAATGCTTTTACCAGGGCCGAAACCGTCCACGGGGACTCCCGCTTTGATTTTTATGTGGAAGATGGGCTGCGGCGGGCCTTTATCGAGGTAAAGGGCGTCACGCTCCTTCAAAACGGAAAGGCGCTTTTCCCCGATGCGCCTACAGAACGGGGAATCAAGCATATGGAAGGGCTCGTGCAATGCGTTGCGGAAGGCTATGAAGGCTATCTTCTGTTTATCATTCAGCGAAAGGGCGCCGCAGCATTTTCACCCAACGATATCACGCACTCCGCCTTTGGGGATGCGCTGCGAAAGGCTGCATCCGCGGGCGTCCGCATATTGGCTGTTGACTGTGAAGTGACACCGGAAAGCATGTGTATCGATTCCTTTATCCCGGTCGAATTGTAAAAAAGGAGCGGATGTCCGCTCCTTTTTGTGGTGTGGTGTTTACGCCTTAAGATTGTATTTTCTACGGTATGCCGCCTGTGCGGAATCATACAGCTCACTGCCGGAGGTCTTAAGACCATGCATATAGCTGTGGGTCTCCATACTGTGCAGGGAGGTCTGGATCACATAGGCAGCAATATTGCTGCAATGATCGGAAATACGCTCAAAGTTGGTCAGAAGGTCACTGAAAATAAAACCGAGCTCAATGGTGCAGGTACCCTGCTGCAGGCGGTTGATGTGGCGGCTTTTAAGCTCTGCGCGAAGATCATCCACCACATCTTCGAGGGGTTCCACCCTTGATGCAAGGGCAGTATCATCTTCAAAGAAGGCGCGCACGGAAAGCTCCAACACCTCCGATACTGCGTTCATGATCACGCGGAGCTCGCCGGCGGCGGCGGGGGAGAAGCTGACGCCCTTGCGGTGCATTTCTTCGCAGGATTGGGCGATGTTGAGGGCATGGTCGCCGATGCGCTCAAAGTCACCGATAGCGTGCAGCAGCTTTTGTGCGTTGCGGTTATCTGTGTGGGTCAGGCTTTCCGCGGAGAGCACCACAAGGTAGGAGCCGATGCGGTCCTCGTAAAGATCGGTGCGGTTTTCCGCCTCGATCACATCGTGATACACCTTGTCATCAAAATGGGAAATGAGAGATGCTGCATCGCGGAAGGAGGAAATGCAGAGATCGGCCATTTCCTTTGTCAGATCGCGGCTGCGCTCAACGGCAAGGCCGGGGGTGGCAAGGAAGCGCTTATCGAGGAAAATATCCTCCTCGCCGCGTTCCTGTCCGTCTTTTACGGTGAGGATGGCGAAGCGTTCCAGCATACCCCGGAAGGGCAGCATGGCAACGATGCTGATCAGGTTCAGCGCCGTATGCATAATGGCGATGCTGACGGGATCCATGATTATATCCATAAAGGGGAAGGAGAAGATCAGGTCTGCAATAAGGAATAGTGTTGTCAGCAGCGTTTTGCCGAAAAGGCTGAAATACAGGTGCACAAAAGCGGCGCGGCGGGCTTCACGGCTGGTGCCGACAGAGGAAAGCAGCGTGATGATGCAGGCGCCGATGTTCATGCCGAGGATGATGGGCAGCGCTTCGTCAAAGGTGATCACGCCCGTTACGGAGATGGCCTGCAGGATGCCCACCGATGCGGAAGAACTTTGGATCACGGCGGTGATGGCAACGCCCGTCAGTGTACCGAGGATGGGATTTTTGAAGAGCGTGAGGATGTTGGTAAACTCCGGCATATCTGCCAGCGGTTCCACAGCGCCGCTCATAGTCTGCATACCGAACATGAGCACAGCAAAGCCCAGCATGATGGTGCCCACATCCTTATGCTTGTTTTTCTTTGCAAAAAGAAGCAGCATAATGCCGATGAGCGCCAGCACCGGGGAGAAGGAGGAGGGCTTGAGAAGCTGCAGCAGCAGGCTTTCTCCGTGGATTCCGGAAAGACTCAAAATCCACGCGGTAATGGTGGTACCGAGGTTTGCGCCCATGATAACGCCCGTGGCCTGACTGAGCTTCATGATGCCGGAATTGACAAAGCCTACCACCATGACCGTGGTGGCAGCACTGCTTTGAATGATGCCCGTTACGCCGGCACCAAGAAGGATACCCTTGATGGGATTGGCGGTCAGCTTTTCAAGGATCATGCTCATTTGGCGGCCGGCACGTTTTTCAATGCCGTCGCCCATCACGCGCATGCCGTAAAGGAACATGGCGATGCCGCCGCAAAGTGTCAGAATACCGAAAATATCCATAGCAGAAAATCTTCTTTCGTAAATAATGCTGCTTTCAACAAAAATATATCTTGTTTTTACTATAACGCAAAAAAAACTGTTTGTCACGCTTCTTGCGCAGCAGGGAAGCCGGTATTATAATAAAACCGAAAACATTCAGAAAACATCCGACCCCCATGCCGAAACGGTATGAGGGCATTAGTGCGTTGAGGGAGGATACCATGTATATTGTGCTTGGCCTTGGCAATCCGGGCCGTGAATATCAGAACACAAGGCATAACGTGGGGTTTATGACACTTGATCTTCTTGCAGATCGCTATGATATCAACATTTGCCGGCAAAATTTCCGCAGCGTCTTCGGTGAAGGCCGTATAGGTGGGCAACGGGTGGTGCTTGCAAAACCGGACACTTATATGAACAACTCCGGCTGGGCCGCCCGGGATCTTATCAACTGGTACAAGTGTGAAAACAGCGAGCTTATCGTCATCTATGATGATATTGATATCCCTATCGGCACGCTCCGCATCCGGGAAGGCGGATCTTCCGGCACTCACAACGGTATGCGCAGCATCATCTACCAGCTCGGCTTTGATGATTTTCCCCGGGTGCGTGTGGGAATCGGCCAGCCCGGCGGGCAAAGGAACCTTGTTTCCCATGTGCTTGGTGCGCCGGAGGGGGAGGAGAGGGATCTTCTTCTCGGTGCGATGAATAACGCTGCGGATGCGGTGGAGCTCATCGTGCGCGGTGAAATAAAGGAAGCACAGGCCCGCTTCAACAAAAAGCCCAAAAAGGAAAAGAAGAAGCCGGAAAAGGAAGAAACGGTGTCCGAAACGGCAGTATCGGAGCATGATGCTGCCAAAGAAGTGAAAGAGGAGAAGCATGAATAAGCATCCGCTGATCGAGTTCCTCGGGCGGCATCCGGAATACTGCCGCCTGAAGGAAGCGATGCTGAAAAATGAGGGCGCCGCGGCTGTGTTTGGCCTCGGAGAAGCGCACCGGGCACACATGGCCGCTGCGCTTTTTTGCGATACGGGAAAAACGGTGGTGGTCATTACTGCCAATGAAACATCTGCATCCCGCATACGGGAGGAGGCGGCCGCATACACGGAAAATGCTGTGCACATGCCTTACCGTGATATGCCCCTTTCGGGCCGTGGAACCGTATCCTCCGCCGGCATTGCTGCAAGACGTATGGCAGTTTTGACAGATCTTCTTTTTGGAAGGTCTGCGCTGATCACGGTGTCTGCAGCGGCGCTGCTGCAGCGGCTCGTGCCGCCCGTTGCTATCCGCTCCATGACACATTCCGTCAGTGTCGGCGATATGATCCCGCCGAAGGAGCTTCTTGCAAAATTCGTTTCCGCCGGCTATGAGCGGGTGGATGTTTGCGAAGCGAAGGGGCAGGTGTGCCTGCGCGGCGGCTATCTTGATATTTTTCCCATCACGGCGGAAAACCCGGTGCGCATTGAGTTTTTCGATGAGGATGTGGACACCATGCGCACCTACGATGCGCTGACACAGCGCTCCATTGAAAACATCGATGCCGTCACCGTGCCCCCCGCAAGTGAAACCCCTTTGACGGAAACGGCACGAAAAAAAGGCATTGCGGCGTTAAAAAAACGCCAACGTCTCAGCGAGGAATATGAAGCCCTTTCAGCGGGCGGCACGCCTGCTGATGCGGCGCTTTTTCTGCCTTTCTTCTATGAGGATGCCTATCTGCAGGATTATTTCCCGGAGGATGCCATCATCTTGATCGATGAGCCGCAGCGGGTAGAAGAAAGCGCAAAGGTGACCCACATGGAGCATGTGGATACCGTCAGCGCCCTTCTTGCGGACGGCAATGCGGAAAGCGAGCAGGCAGAGCTGCTCGGCAAGCCCTCTGTGATCCTTGAAAGCCTTGATACGCCAAGAACGGCCATGCTGTTCGCGCTGACCCGCACCTATGGGCTCATTGCGCCAAAGTGCCTGTTCCGGTTTGAAACGCGTCCCGCCACGAAATACCTTGCGGCGCAGGATCTGCTTGCTTCGGATGTCTCCGCCTGGCGAAGGGCAGGTACCACCGTCGCCATCTATGCGGGCAGTCATGCGGTGCGCCTGCAGGATCAGCTTCTCGATATGGATGTACACGCCGCGGTAACGGATTCGCTGGGACGGCAGCTTGTGCCCGGCGAGATCATCATCACCGGCGAAAGCATCGAAAAGGGGTTTGAATATCCGGAGATACGGCTTGTTGCCGTCAGCGAAACGGAACTTTACGGCAGCGTGCAGAAAAAGCGCACCGTACAGGCGAAAAAACGGCCGCAGCTTGCTTTTTCGGAACTTTCCGTGGGTGACCTTGTGGTGCATGAGCTCCATGGTGTCGGGCGTTTTGTGGGCGTTATCACCCTGACGGTGGGCGGCGTGACAAGGGATTATCTGCATCTTGTTTACGCAGGCAGCGAAAAACTGTATATCCCCACGGATCAGCTCGACAGGGTACAAAAATACATCGGCGGGGAAGAGGATACTGTCCGCCTGTCAAAGCTCGGCAGCGGCGAGTGGCAGAAGACCGTTTCCCGCACCCGTGAAAGCGTCAAAAAGCTGGCTTTTGACCTTGTGCGTCTTTACGGCGAGCGGATGAACCGTAAGGGCTTCCGCTTTTCTCCGGATACGAGCTGGCAGACACGCCTTGAGGAAAGCTTTCCCTATGAGGAAACGCCGGACCAGCTGACGAGCATCGCAGAAATCAAGAAGGACATGGAATCCGATCGGGTGATGGATCGGCTTCTTTGCGGCGACGTGGGCTACGGAAAAACGGAGGTCGCCCTGCGTGCCGCCTTCAAAGCGGTAATGGACAGCAAACAGGTGGCATTCCTTGTACCAACTACCATTCTTGCTCAGCAGCATTACAATACCCTTGCTGCGCGGTTTTCGGGTTTTCCCGTCAATGTGGCACTCCTTTCCCGCTTCAAAGCAGGAAAGGATGAAAAAGCCATCCTTGAAGGCCTTGAAAAAGGCAGCATCGATGTGGTGGTGGGTACCCACAAACTCCTCGGCAAAAGCGTAAAATTCAAGGATCTCGGTCTTCTTATCATCGATGAGGAGCAGCGTTTCGGCGTAGGCCATAAGGAGCAGATCAAGAACATCCGCCAAAGCGTGGATGTGCTGACCCTTTCCGCAACGCCTATCCCGCGAACGCTGCACATGTCCATGACGGGCATCCGCGATATGTCCGTTATTGAAACGCCGCCGGAGCAGCGCTATCCCGTGCAGACATATGTGATGGAATACAGCGACGGCATCGCAAGGGAAGCCATCCTCAAGGAGCTTGGCCGCGGCGGACAGGTGTTTTTTGTCTATAATAAAGTAAAAAACATGGAGCGCTTTGCGGAGCAGCTGCGCGCCCTTGTGCCGGAAGCCCGCATTGCCTATGCCCACGGGCAGATGAACGAGCGGCAGCTTGAAAAGACCATGCTCGATTTTATGGAGCATGAATACGATGTGCTTTTGTGCAGCACCATCATCGAAAGCGGCCTTGATATTTCCAACGTCAACACCATCTTCATTTGCGAAGCGGATAAGATGGGCCTTTCCCAGCTTTACCAGCTGCGTGGCCGCGTAGGCCGCGGTGCACGCCTTGGCTATGCATATCTGACTTTCCAGCGGGATAAGGTGCTTACGGAGATCGCGGAAAAGCGCCTGAGCGCCATCCGGGAATTTACACAGTTCGGCGCCGGCTTCAAGATCGCCATGCGCGATCTTGAAATCCGCGGTGCGGGCAATTTGCTCGGCCCGGAGCAGCACGGCCACATGGCGGCGGTGGGTTATGATCTTTACTGCAAGATCGTCAACAGCGCGGTGCAGGAAGCCCGGGGCGAGCCCATACCGAGAACGGTGGAAACGGTGATGGATGTGCCGCTCAGCGCTGCGATTCCGCCCTCTTATATCCCCCGGGAAACGGAGCGGCTTTCCATGTACAAGCGCATTGCGCTCATCTCTTCAAGGGAAGACCTTTACGATGTACAGGATGAGCTGATCGACCGCTATGGCGACATCCCGGAAGAAACGCAGAATCTTCTCGACATCGCCCTTATCAAGGCGGAAGCTTCAAAAGCTTTCATCATCCAGCTTTCCGTCCGGGATGGGGAGGTGCGCTTTACATTTGACAAGGAAGCGCCCATCAACGGGCAGAAGCTGTTTGCGGTAATCGGGAACATCCCCGGCGCGCAGCTTCTCAACGGGGAAGTGCCGGCGCTTCTGATCCGCATGCCGAAGGCAAATGCGGCAAAACTTTGTTCCATGCTGCCACAGTTTGTTTACAGCCTTGCCGATTGCGTGGAGAAGAAATGATGGTATAATGTTACGGGGTGCGCTGCACCCTGTGCGACCAAGTTTGAAATAAGGAGAATGTTGAAATGAAAAAATATTTTGCCCTGCTTCTTGCGGCGGCTATGGTACTTTCCCTGTTCGCGGCCTGCGCGCTGACTGAAGCCCCTGTGGCAGAGGAGGGCGCTGCAGCTGAAAACGCCCCCACGCAGAACAGCGGCACCGATGAGCTTGCATCTTCTTTTGCGGATGCGGAAGAACTTGACCTTAGCGCCGTGGCGGCACAGGTGGGCGATGTAAAGATCACCCTTGCCGAGCTCAAGGCCACCTATGATTCCTATGTCAGCTATTTCAGCAGCTACGGCTATGATGTTTCCGGCGATGTGGAGTTCCTCACCAGCGTGGTGGAGACCCTTGTGCAGGCGGAAGTGATCGCCTTCAAGGCAAAGGAAGCCGGAGTGGATCAGTTCAACGCGGAGCAGCAGGCGGAGTTTGATTCCCGCGTGCAGACGGAGCTTGATACCCTTTATGAATACTTCAAGGCGGAAGCGGAAGCCGAGGCCGAAGCGGATGATACCGTCAATGTGGAAGAGCGTACCATGGAAATGATCGTGGAGGAAGCGGCTTCCGTTATGGGCGATCCCAACGCGACCTATGATGCCTATGTGGAATATATCAGCGGCACCATTCGCGATGGGTATCTGCAGGAGCTTCTTGAGGATGAAATGCTCAAGGATGTGACCGTACCGGAAAGCGCCGTGGAAGCGGAATACAACGCCCTTGTTGAGGAACAGCAGACATATTATACGGAATCACCGGAAGCCTATAAGTTTGATCAGGAAGCCTACGAAATGAGCGGCACCGCGCCCGTTGCCTATGCGCCCGAGGGCTACAGCCGCATCCTGCATCTTTTCATTCCCTTCGAGGAAGCGCTTCCGGAGGATTATGATGCCAACGAAGCGGATATGGAACTCATCCGCGAAGAGTACGGCGCCCTCGCCATTGATATGGAGCTCGGCACCGCGGCGGATGATGCCAAGAGCGAAATGGCGGCCCTGCTGAAAGAGTATGTGAACCTGATGGCTGCCAATGAAGCCATGTATGAGAAGCACATCAGCGCAGCCCGTGCAGAGGCGGAGAGCCTGTATGCGCAGCTTCAGAACGGTGCGGATTTCGCCTCTCTTGTAAAGGAAAAGGGCGGCGATGACGGCTATAAGGGTTATGATGTATATACTGAAAAGGGCATCCTGATCGCAAAGGATCTTGCCTGCGATAACGATTGGAGCGATGCGGTCAAGGCACAGTTTGCAAAGCTTGCCGCGGGTGAATATTCCGAAGCCTTTGCGGATGATGCCGGCTACCACATCATCTTCTATCTGACAGATGAACCCGCAGGCAATGTGGCACTTGAAACGGTGATGGAAGATATCCGCGCCTACCTTCTTGAGGATCAGCGTATGGCGGAATGGGATGCGCTCCTGAACGCGTGGATGAGCGACGGCACCGTCACCTATTATCCAGCGGTATATGAACCCCTTGCCTGAAGGGAACAAAAGGCGTAAAATGTGCGGCGGCGGTTGAAACCGCCGCCGTTTTTCATTATACTATATTTTGGAAAAATACCGTTGGAGGTTATGATATGCGGCTTGACAAATACTTAAAGGTCTCCCGGATCATCAAACGCAGGACTGTTGCCAATGAAGCAGCGGGTCTTGGCCGGGTACAGATCAACGGAAAGGTCGCAAAGCCCTCTGCAGAAGTAAAAGAGGGGGATGTGCTCACGGTGCTGCTCGGCGGAAAAAACATGCGCCTTCGTGTTGTGAGCGTGCAGGAGCATGCCGCAAAGGCGGATGCTTCTTCCATGTATGAAGTGCTGGGGGAGGAATAAGATGCCGCCCAAAGCAAAGGTCTTTGCGGTGCTGCTGGCGGCAGGCAGCGGCACGCGCATGGGGCAGAACAAGATCGAACTCAGTTTCGGCGGCAAAACGCCCCTGCGCCTTTCCTATGAGGCGTTCCAAAACAGCGGAAACCCGCCCGAACGGACGGTGATCGCCGTATCGGATGCGGTGCGTCCGCAGGCGGAAGCCCTTGCGGCAGCGGAAGAAAATGTGTTCGTCGTCAGCGGCGGCGCGACCCGGGGCGCTTCCGTATACAATGCCCTTTCGTTTTTGAAGGAGACAGGCGTGAAAGACGGCATTGCTGCCATTCATGATGCTGCCCGCTGTCTTGTAACGGGTGCCGTGATCGATGCGGCAGTAGCCGGTGCGGCGCTTCACGGCAGCGGCATCGCCGCGATCCCCGTGCGGGATACGGTACGTGACGGTGCGGGAAACGACCTTCCCCGGGATACGCTCAGGCTGATGCAGACGCCGCAGGCTTTCGATTTCGGGCTTATTTATTCCGCCTATTGTGAAGCCAAGGAAAAGGGACTTAACGCAACGGATGACTGTGCGGTATTCCGGGCGGCAGGACATGCCCCCTGTTTTACGGAAGGAAGCATTATGAATCAGAAACTGACCTATCCGGAGGATATTCCCTTTTTCCGGGCAGTCCTTGAGAAAACGGCCCCGTGTATCGGCTATGGGGAGGATACCCACGTGCTGCAGGAAGGGCGAAAGCTCATCCTTGGCGGGGTGGATATCCCCTATGAAAAGGGGCTTCTCGGCCACTCGGATGCGGATGTGCTCTGCCATGCGCTGACGGATGCCATCCTCGGTGCGGCAGCCCTTGGCGATATCGGGCGCCATTTCCCCGATACGGATGAACGCTACAGGGGCATTTCTTCGCTGCTGCTTTTGAAGGAAGCATGGGCCCTTGCAGCTCAAAAAGGCTTTGCTTTCGGCAATGCGGATGTAACTGTCGTTGCGCAGCGGCCGAAGCTTGCGCCCCATATGGAGACCATGCGGGGGAATATTGCAGCGGCGCTGGGCGTTGCCTTGGAGCGGGTGAGCATAAAAGCCACAACAAGCGAAAAAATGAATGATGAGGGGGCAGGAAAGTGCATCACTGCCCGTGCGGTGGCGATGCTGCTGCACTGATACACCAAAGAAAACATGCTGCGGCGCATTGCATCGCAATGCCTTCGGGCAAAACAAAAAAAGAGGAAATATGGAATTCCGACCGATCGAACTTGATATGAAGGCGCTTGTGGAGCGCTATACAAAGCCCTGGCATCTTCAGTGCTCAGAATACACCTTTACAAACCTTTACATTTGGGGAAAGGAAGCGAACCTTGAGATCGCCGAAGACGAGGGTGCGCTGTACCTTTTCGGCCGCTACGGAAAGGGGGCACCCTTTATGTTCGCCCCGCTTTCCGAAGATCCCGCCTCGGATTACGGCGCTGTACTTAAAAAAGCGGTGGCCGAATTTGAAAAGCGTGGCATTATGCCCTGCTTCCGGGCTATTTCGGGGCCGATCTATGAGGCTTTCAAGGGAGTGGAAGGCTATTCTCTTGAGGAGGACCGGGATAATGCGGATTATGTGTATTCCGCCGAAAGTCTCAGGACGCTTGCGGGCAAGAAGCTGCATGCAAAGCGCAACCACATCAATAAATTCCGCGCGGAATACGGCGACAGCTTTCAGTATGTTCCCGTTACCGGTGATATGCTTGAAGAGTGCCTTGCGGTATATGATGAATGGATCCTCGGCAAGGACCCGACAGAGCCGGGTGCCCTCGGCGAACGCCGTGCCATCGAGCGGGCGATATCCGCTATGGATACCCTTGAAATAAAGGGCGGCGGTATCCGCATCGACGGCAGGCTTGCGGCGTTTACCCTCGGCGAAGAAATCGATGATGAGATCGCCGTTATCCACATCGAAAAGGCGGACAGCAGCGTTCCCGGCCTTTATACCATTATCAACCAGCAGTTTGCGGAACGGGAGTTTTCACACATGCGTTTCATCAACCGGGAAGAGGATATGGGGATCCCGGGGCTCAGAAAAGCAAAGCTTTCCTATTATCCCGCTTTCCTGATCGAAAAGTACCGGGGGAGCCTCCTATGATGCATATCGTTCGCCCCATAAAACAGGAAGAATACGCCGCCGCAAAGGCGGTATGGGATCGCTGCTTTCCGGAGGATGCGGGCGATTATTCCGCCTTTTATTTTACCTGCCGTACAAGGCCCGAATACATCCTTGCCGCCTTTTCGCCGGAAGGGAAGATGATCGGCACGCTGCATGCGCTGCCCTATCCGCTCCGTTTTGGGGAAACGGTGAAACGCTGTGCCCTCGTTACCGGCGTTGCGACGCTGCCCGAATACCGCATGCGCGGCGTTGCAGCAGCCATGCTGCGCAGATCGGAAACATGGCTGCGCGAAAAGGGCATTGCCGCGGCCGTGCTGAAGCCGGATGCGGATATTTACGGCCCGTTTGGCTATCGGCCGTTCGGCTGGCACGACCTTTATCGGGTGGAAGCGGCGGTACTGTCCGAAGAGATGCCGGCGGAGCTTTTCGTGCCGGATGCAAAGCATATGCTTCGCTGCTATGAAAAGTTTGCGAAAAACTACAACGGTATGATGGTACGCACAGAAGCGGACATGGAAAACATCCTTCTTGAAGCCAAAGCGGCGGGCGGGAAGGTGATTGCCGCCCCCGGCGCCTATGGCGTGCTTTATGAAGGGAAAACGGAAGACTCCCTTTCGGAACTCGCGGGGGATGATATCCTGCCTTTTCTTGCGGCGCTTTCCCGCGCCGGGAAAAGCCTTCGCTTCCGTCTGCCGGAAGGGCTGCGGATACCGGGGCTTCCCGAGGGAGAACGGATGATGTTTAGCATGCTTTGTCCCATTGATGCGGCGGCGTTGCTCGAAGGGACTGGTACAGACAACCTCGAAACCCTTCTTTCCGGTGCAAAAAAACAAAACTGTACCATTGAATTTTGTTGAGGAAATGTGACATTGTGCAAAGTGAAGGGTGATTGTGCTTGACGCAGTGCCCCTCTTCGTATTATCATTTTATGGAACGGCAGGAAACGTTGCCTGCCGGTGCATTGAATTATTGAAGTAAGGACGGTATTTATCGGAATGAACGCGGGTTTTATGGAATCTTTGGGGACTTTCTTCAGTGGCGGCGGCCTTCTTATTGTGATGATGGTCGTCATGATGCTCATCATGATCATCCCCCAGCGCAGGCGTGAAAAAAAGATCAAGGAAATGCTTGCTGCCATCAAGCCGGGTGACCGCGTACGCACCATCGGCGGCATCTACGGTACTGTTGTCAACGCGAAGGATGATGTGATCACCATCTCCGTCGGCCCCGATCGCGTGCAGCTTGTGTTTGCCCGCGGCGCCATCGCCAACGTGGAAGATGTTGCGGTGGAAAACACCATGGAAGACGGCACCGTCAAATAAGAACCGGAATACAGCAAAAAGAGCTGCTCAAGGCAGCTCTTTTTTTGCTTTCCGACGCATATGCATAAACCGGAAGCGAGGTGTTTTCATGCAGAGCGTAAAAAGCGGTGCAAAGGCGCCGCATGCAGGGATGGAAGTGATAAAGGGCGGCATGCTCGGCGCACTCTTCAGCGTTGGACTTATCTTTTTGTATGCGCTTGCGCTGTGGAAGGAATTTCTCCCGGCGGAAAGCATTCGGTTGGTCAATGCGCTGATCAAGGTGCTCTCTGCGGCTGCCGCAGCGCTTTTTGCCGTGCGCCGCTGTGCAAGGCGGCGGTGGCTCATCGGCGGTGCAGCGGGTTTATTTTACACGCTGCTTGCGTTCATGGTTTTTTCCATACTTTCTGATACGTTCGTCTTTTCGGAGGCGCTTTTGAGCGATCTTCTGATCGGGCTTCTTTCCGGTATAACGGCGGCGGTGGCAAGGCAGCTTGCGGGAAAATAGGGTTGTCGGAACTTTGCGTTTTGTGTATAATGACTAGAGATGATCCCGCTTTCCGAATGCAGGCGGAACAGCTTTTCTTTTCCGAACAGGCCGATCATATGTCAGGTTGCCCGGAGATGAAAGGGACCGGATCCACATCCGGCGCTTTTGATCCGGTCAGCCTTTTTATTTTATATCAAAGAGCGAACGGGAAAACTGCTATGCTTCGTTATCTTCCCACAATCAAATTAACAGAAACGGAAGAAGCCGTGCGGCAACAGGATGCGGCGAGACTGGCCCGTGCGCTTTCGGTGTCACCGCGCACGGCGCGCCTTCTGGTGGACAGGGGGATTTCGGATGAACGGGAGGCGGAAGCGTTTCTGCATCCCTCCGAAAGCATGCTTCTTGATCCCTTCCTTTTCCGCGATATGGAAAAGGCTGTTTTCCGTATCCGCAAGGCGATCGCGGAAGGGGAACGGGTCTGCATTTTCGGCGATTACGATGCGGACGGCGTTTGCGCCACGAGCATGCTGCTTCTTTACCTTCGGGGCGAGGGTGCGAAAGTGGATTACCACATCCCTTCTCGGCATACGGAAGGCTACGGCATGAGCATCGGCGCTGTGGAACGGCTGAAGGAAAAAGGCGTACAGCTTATCATTACGGTGGATAACGGCGTAAAGGCAAACCGGGAGCTGCAGCTTTGCCGGGAACTCCATATGGATGTGATCGTAACGGATCACCATCTGCCCGGGGATGAACTGCCGCCCTGCGAAGCGCTGTTGTGCCATACGGTGGAAGGCTGTACCTATCCCAATAAAAATATCTGCGGCGCGGGAACCGCTTTTAAGCTGATCGAGGCTTTGGGCGGACGTGCGGCCGCTATGCCCTATATTTCCCTTGCTGCCATTGCGACAGCGGCAGATGTGGTGCCCCTTGTGGGGGAAAACCGGGTGATCGCCGCCCTTGGCCTCAGCGCCATCAACAAAGGCGATTGTCCCATCGGTCTTGCTGCGCTGCAGAATGTGGCGATGGAGAAAAAGCGGGTTTTAACTTCCCGCGACCTTGTGTTCGTTATCGCGCCGCGGCTCAATGCTGCCGGGCGTATGGAGGATGCGGCGTTAAGCGTTGCCCTTTTGACGGAAACGGAAAAAGGCCGTGCGCTGCAGCTTGCGGAAAGGCTCGACCGGCTCAACCAGGCCCGGCAGCGGGAAGAGGGGGCTGTGTATGAGGATGCCGCAAAGGCCATTGAAACGGATGATCTGACTGAAAAACGCACCGTTGTACTCAAAAGTCCGGATTGGAATCCGGGCGTTGTGGGCATAGCCGCATCCAAACTTGCAGAACGTTATCATAGGCCGGTGGTGCTGCTTTCCGAACGGGATGGGCTGCTGACAGGCTCCGCCCGCTCCATAGATGGGGTGGATCTTCATGCGGCGCTTCGGGAAAACGAAAGATTTTTCCTGCGCTTTGGCGGCCATGCCTATGCGGCAGGCATGACCCTTTTCCCCGAAAACTTTGAACCCTTCCGGGAAGCCTTTGATGCAAGCATCAAGTGTGCCGTGCCCGAAACGCTGTTCCGTCCTGCGGCACACTATGAAGAAGAGATCTCTTTTGAAGAGCTGAACATGCAGCTTGCTGCGGAGATCGCCATGCTTGCGCCCTTCGGCGAAGGAAATCCCATGCCCGTCTTCCGCACGGATGGGGCGGCGGTAAAGCGGCTTTCGCGCATCGGTGAATCCGGCAAGCATCTGCGTCTTACCTTTGAACTGGACAACCGCTATGAGGAAGCGGTCTGGTTTTATGCGGGCGACCGCTTTAATGAGATCAACGATTACGGACGCGCGGATATTCTCTATGTGCCCTCCGTGAACGAATTCAACGGCAGAAAGAGCCTGCAGCTTGAGATGCGCGCCATCCGTCCCGCATCCGTTCCCGATGCGGAAGCATATATTCGTGCCAGACGAAAGAAATTTATTGATGCATTCTCACACAATATTCGATATAATAATATGAATGCCATATGTGATTACATATTGGCGGATCCCGATGTTTATTTAAAAGACGTGCTGAAGGAGAGTATTGCCGGCACGCTTGTGCTTTGTTTTACTCCGTCAGGTGCGGGGCGCTTTCTTCGCTTTGCCGCAGCGGAAGACATGTTTGCAAAGATGGAGATCGGCTTTGAAAAAAACCTCAGACAACCCTGCGCCTACCACGCGGCTGTAATGGCACCGGTGCTCGATACCATTACCGTTTCCCGTTTCCAAAGGATCCTTATATACGATACGCCGGTAAGCCTCGGCATTTTGGATGCGCTGCATGCTCTTGCGCCGAAGGCGGAACTGATACTTGCAAAGCCCGTGCAGATGGATATGGCGCCTCATTTCGAAAGCCTTTCCTTTGACAGGGCATGCCTTGTGCCGTTTTACAAGGCGCTTATGAGACGCGGCGGCAGCTACTATAACCGGGAAGTGCTTCTGGACCATTTCGCCCGGGAAACGGATGCACCTTCGCATGTGTGCATACTTGCGGCGGATATCTGTACCGAACTCGGCTTCCTTGAAAAAGGGGATGGGGAGCAGCTCCGTTTTGCCGCGCCAAAGGAAAAACGGGATCTTTCTGAGAGCCGCACCTTCCGCACAGCTGCATCCCTTGCGGCGATGCACGAACACGCAAACCGTATTTTAAACAGCCGTCGGGCTGATGCACAAACGCAAAACCATGAGGAGGGACAACCATGAACCTGCAGGATACCATTCGTACCGTTCCCGATTTCCCCAAAAAGGGCATCCTTTTCCGTGATATTTCCACGCTCCTTAAGGATGCGGAAGCTTTCCGCTGCCTGGTGGATACCTTTGCCGCCGAGCTGAAGGATAAAAATATCGACTATGTCGTAGGCCCGGAAGCCCGCGGGTTTGCCATCGGCAGTGCCCTTGCCTATAAGCTTGGTGCTGGCCTTGTGCTTGCAAGGAAGCCGGGCAAGCTCCCCTGCGAGACCCTTCGTTACGAATATGCCCTTGAATACGGCACCGACTCCCTTGAGATCGATGCTGCCGCTATCAAAGAAGGCGGCCGCTGCGTGATCGTGGATGACCTTCTTGCCACCGGCGGCACGGCGCTTGCCACCGCAAAGCTTATCGAGCAGGCGGGCGGTGTTGTTGCGGCGATCCGTTTTGCGATGGAACTTACCGACCTTCCCGGACGCGGCGTTCTCGAAGGCTATGATGTTGACGCCGTCATCAAGTATTGATCACGATATTCTGAGAAAAAGGAGGTGAGCGAATGACCGATCTTCACAATTGCTGTGCGGAACGCTTTGCGGCGGATGAAATGACGCTTCTTGACAGGGCGATCGATTTTGCGAAAGAGGCGCATGCCGGACAAAAACGCGAATCCGGCGAGCCTTATTATACCCACCCGGAAGCGGTGGCACGCATGCTTTTTGATATGGGTATGGACAGCAGGACGGTCATCGCCGGCCTTCTCCACGACGTGGTGGAAGATTGCCCGGAAGTGGGCCTTGAAATGCTCCGCACCCAGTTTGGCGAGGATATCGCCACCATGGTGGACGGCGTTACCAAGCTGACCAAAACGGGAAAAAGCGAGCTTTGGAGCAAGGAGGAAGCGCAGGCGGAAAATCTTCGCAAACTGTTCCTTGCCATCGCGAAGGACGTGCGCGTGGTTATCATCAAGCTTACGGACCGCCTTCACAATCTTCGTACCCTTGAATACTGCACGGAAGAAAAACAGGTGCGAAAGGCGAGAGAGACCCTCGATGTGTATGCACCCCTTGCGCACCGCTTCGGCATGGGCGCCATCAAGGGCGAACTGGAAGATCTTTGCTTCCAGTACCTTTGGCCGGAGGATTATCAGGCCCTCAAAAAGCAGATTGAGCCGCAGCAGCGGGAGCGTATGCTGACCCTTGAGTCTGCCATCGCTACAACAAAGCGGCATCTGAACGATGCGGGCATCGAAGCGCAGATCAACGGCCGCCCGAAGCATCTTTACAGCGTTTACAAAAAGACTATCCGCCAGAACCGCGGCATCGATGAGATTTTCGATCTGATCGCCGTGCGCGTGATAGTGAATACCATCAACGATTGTTATGCGGCCCTTGGTATCATTCATGCCATCTGGAAACCGGTACCCGGCAGGTTCAAGGATTACATCGCTATGCCGAAGCCGAACATGTACCGTTCGCTGCATACCACGCTCTTTTCCGAGACCGGTATGCCCTTTGAAGTGCAGATCCGTACCTTTGAAATGCACCGTACCGCGGAATACGGCATCGCCGCCCATTGGATGTATAAGGAAGGCCGTGCCAACCGGGACGAGCTTGACAGCAAACTTGCATGGCTGCGCGAGGCGCTTGAGCTTGAAAACTATGCGGACAATACCCGTGAATTCGTGGAAAACATCCGCAAGGATTTTTTCAGCGATTACGTGTACGTGCTGACCCCCCGCGGGCAGATCATCGATCTTGTGACAGGCTCCACGCCCCTTGATTTCGCTTACCGCATCCATTCCAACGTGGGCAACCATGCACAGCATGCCAAGGTAAACGGCGCCATCGTCAGGCTCGATTACAAACTGAAAAACAACGACGTGGTGGAGATCGTCACATCGCCCAACACAAACCCGAGCCGCGACTGGCTCAAGATCGTCAGAACGCAGCAGGCGAAGGCAAAGATTCGCCAGTGGTTCAAAAAAGCCAACCGGGATGAAAATATCCAGCGTGGCAAGGAAATGCTTGCGGAGGCGGCCCGCCGGCAGGGCAGGCAGCTGAGCGAGCTTTCCAAGGATGAGTATTTTGACGATATCCTCAAACGCTTCAATATGTCCAACATGGAGGATGTCTACGCAGCCATCGGCTACGGCGGCATTACCACCGGTCAGGTGCTCCATAAGCTCATGGAGCAGTACCGCAAGGAAGCGAAGGCCCAGCAGGCAGCCGAGTGGCTGGAACAGAAGGCCGAGCGCATGCAGTCCGGCGACCAGCAGGGCCGCGGCGTGATCGTCAGAGGCGATCCCAATATGGTGATCCGCTTTGCACATTGCTGCAGTCCCTTGCCGGGCGACAAAATCGTCGGTTACATTACCCGCGGGCGCGGCGTCTCCATCCACCGGGAGGATTGTCCCAACATGGGCGATCTGATGGTGGAACCGGAACGTTTTATTGAAGTGGAATGGACAAAGTCCGCCAAAACCACCTATGCCGCCAGCATTCAGATACAGGCGGGCGAGCGGGCAGGGCTGCTGCTTGAAATCTCGCAGGTGCTTTTGAATCTCAACATCAGCATCAAATCCATGAATGCCAAAACCACCGGCGATGTGGTGAATCTGCAGATGTCCTTTGATGTGACGAGCGCGGAGCAGCTTGAATCCATCATCAAACAGATAAAAAAGGTCAATATGGTCAACGAGGTCTACAGGATCAACGTTTGATCAGGCAAACAGGAGGAAAACATGCGCGCAGTTGTGCAGCGCGTGAACGGCGCTTCGGTCACGATTGAAGGTGCCGTCACGGGAAAAATTGAAAAAGGCTACATGGTGCTGCTTGGCATCCATGAAAACGATACGGAAAAGGATCTTGATTATATCTGCGACAAGCTCCTTAATATCCGCATTTTTGAGGATGAAGAGGGAAAAATGAACCGTTCCATTCTCGATGTGGGCGGCGCAATTCTGCTCGTTTCTCAGTTCACCCTTTGCGGCGATGCGCGAAAGGGCAGGCGCCCGGGCTTTTCCCATGCAGCAAGGCCGGAAAAAGCCATTCCCCTTTATGAAGAAGCCATCCGCAGGCTCCGGGAATCCCTTCCCGTTGAAACCGGCGAGTTCGGTGCGGATATGCAGGTCGCCCTCGTGAACGATGGGCCTGTGACCATCTTACTTGACAGCGAAAGGACTTTTTAATATGGAACCCATCACCCTGCTTACGGGGCCTTTGGATGTCAATACCTACATCATGCGCGGAAAAGTGGAAGGGAAATGCTTTGTTGTGGATCCTTCCGATTTCAAAGCCGTGAAGGAAGTCATGGAACGGGAAAGCCTTGTGCCCACCCATGTGCTTCTGACCCATGGCCATTTCGACCATATCCTTGCGGTGGCGGCGCTGCAGCAGGAATACGGCGCAAAGGTCTGCATCCACAGGGCGGATGAAGCGGCCCTTCACGATTTCAAAGCCAGCCTTTCCCTGATGGCGGGCATCAAGGTGCCTCCCTGCACGGCGGATGTGCTGCTTGAAGGCGGCGAGACAATCGAGGCTGCAGGCCTTTCTGTAAAAGTTCTGCATACGCCCGGCCATTCCAAGGGCAGCGTCTGCTTCCTTCTTGAAGAGGAACGCATGATCTTTGCGGGGGATACCCTCTTCCGTCTGAGCGTCGGCAGGAGCGACCTCAAAGGCGGCAGCGAGGAAGAACTTTATGCTTCTATCGCCTATACGCTCTTTGCGCTCCCCGGCGATTATACCGTTTATCCCGGCCATATGCGGCGCACAACGCTGCAGTTTGAGCGGGACAACAATCCTATCATGCGCAGTTGGGGCAATGTGCAATGGTAAATCTGTATACCAATCAAACCGCATTTTTTGCGGATATCGCGGATGAGCTTCGGCTGTTTCTCGCCATGGAAGAGATCGTTCCCGCTGAGGAGATGGATCCTTCCGGTGACAGTGCAGCTGTCATCCTTGAAGAAAAGGACGGTCTTTGGCACGTTATGGCATGTGTTTGCCTTGACGGGCGGGAGGCCGTTTCCGTGTATGAGCGGCCCGCTGTTATTGGCGATGCGTTGGAGGAAAAACGCTGCCGCAAGCGTGCGGTGAAGATCGCCGCATTCCGCGCTATGCGTGAAGCCACGGGGCTTGTGCTTCCCTGGGGCTCGCTGACGGGCATCCGCCCCACACGGCTTCTTCGTGAGCTGATCGAGCGGGAAGGGGGAAGGGAAGCCCTTCGCATAATGCGGGAGGATTTCGACGTTTCCCCGGAAAAGCTTTCCCTCGCTTCGGAGATCGTGGGCGTGCAAATGCCCATCCTCCGCACGCAGACGAAGGAGGATGTGGATATTTATATCGGTATTCCCTTCTGCGCTTCCCGGTGCCTGTATTGCTCCTTTGCTTCCGATGTTCGGACGAAAAAGACGGATATGGCGGCGTATTTGACGGCGCTTGAGCGGGATATCCGCCATGGTGCACGCATCGTAAAAGAAACGGGAAGGAAAGTGCGCAGCATGTATCTTGGCGGCGGCACCCCCACCGTGCTGACAGCGGAAGAACTGGATCGACTCCTTGACCGTGCTCTTGAAGCTTACGGCGGTTATGGCGCGGAGTTCACCGTGGAAGCGGGACGCCCCGATACCATCACGGAAGAAAAATTCAAAGTGTTGCGCAAATACGGCGTGGGACGCGTCTCTATCAATCCTCAGAGTATGAATGCGCGTACCCTTGAACTCATTGGAAGAAGCCATTCTCCGGAGGAGATCGTGACCGCATTCAATATGGCACGGGAGGCGGGTTTTGATTCCATCAATATGGATGTGATCGCAGGTCTTCCCGGCGAAACGCCGGAGGATATGCGCCGCACACTTGATGCCATCGTTGCGCTTGGACCGGATAACCTTACCGTGCATACGCTGGCGCTGAAGCGATCTTCCCGGCTTGTGGAAAGGCTCAAAGAATATCCTCTTCCCGAAGCGGAAGCGGCGGAGGAGATGGTAGCCCTCGGTGCGGAGGCGGCAAAGGCCCTCCAAATGAAGCCTTACTATATGTACCGCCAGAAGTATATGCGCGGCAACCTTGAAAACGTAGGCTATGCAAAGGCAGGGAAGGAGTGCATCTACAACATCGATATGATGGAGGATACCACTTCCATTATGGCACACGGTGCCGGCGCCATGACAAAATGCATCTATGATGCGGAGCGCAGGGTGGAGCGGGTGCCGAACCCAAAGAATATTACGACATATATCGAAAAAATCGACAGACTTGCGGAGGAAAAGCTGCGGCTTTATTCCATTGGTTGAAAAAGAACGGTATGAAAGAAGAACTGCTTGCTAAACAACTTCGCGCCTTGCTTGAAGGGGAAACGGATGAGACCGCCTGCCTTGCAAATGCTTCGGCGCTGATCAACGAAGCCTTTGACAGGATAAACTGGGCAGGGTTTTACCTTGCCAAAAACGGCGAACTGCTGCTGGGCCCTTTTCAGGGAAAGGTGGCCTGTATGCATATCCCTTTTACAAAGGGCGTCTGCGGTGCGGCATTTAGTGAAAACCGCACCCTGCGCGTTCCCAATGTGCATGAATTCCCAGGACACATTGCCTGTGACAGCGCATCAAACTCTGAGATCGTCATCCCGATCCGCAATGGGGCGGGGCTGCCTGTTGGCGTGCTCGATATGGACAGTCCTGTTTTCGACCGCTTTTCCGAGGCGGATGAGGCGGTTTTGACCGCCTGTGTCAGGGAACTTGAAGCGATCCTTTTCCGTGGTTGACAATTCTTTTCGCCGCGGATATAATGCAAAAAGATGAGAATGACAAAATAGGCGTTGAGCGGAAAAGTAGCGTTTTTTCAACCGCAAAGAGAGGGTGGTCACCGGCTGAAAGCCGCCCCGGAAGAAACTGCGTGAAAGACAGCCGTGAGCCGCCATGCTGATAAGGCATGGCCGTATTGCCGGCGTTAACGGCCTCAAGCGGCGTGCGCTTCTGCGCGCGCAAGCAAGGGTGGCACCGCGGGTTTCCCGTCCCTTTTGTTCGAAGGACGGAAAACCCTTGTTTTATATTTGAAACTATGCAGTAAGGAGAAACAGGATGCAGTATCAGGTACCCAAGGGGATGCGTGATGTGACCCCCAAGGAAAGCTACAAGTGGCAGTATATCGAAGGCATTATCCGTGACCTTTGCGAGGTCTACGGCTTCAACGAGACCCGTACCCCGGTGCTCGAGCATACGGAGCTTTTCCTTCGCTCCGTGGGCGACACTACGGATGTTGTACAGAAGGAAATGTATACCTTTACCGATAAGGGCGACCGCTCCGTGACTCTCAAGCCCGAAGGCACCGCCGGCGTTGCCCGCATGTTCATGGAAGCGAAGCTGTTCAATGAGGCACAGCCCACAAAAATGTATTACCTCACCTGCCCGGTGTTCCGCTATGAAAAACCCCAGGCAGGCCGTCTCAGGGAGCACCACCAGTTTGGCGTGGAGGTTTACGGCGCGCCCCGTGCAAGCGTGGATGCGGAGTGTATCTCCATCGCGCTCAAGCTTTTTGAGACGCTTGGCATCAGCGGTCTCAGCGTCAATGTAAACAGCATCGGCTGCCCCAACTGCCGTCCTGCTTACAACGAAAAGCTGAAGCAGTATCTTGCTGCCAACTATGATGACCTTTGCGAGACCTGCCGTACCCGCTTTGAGAAGAACCCCCTGCGCATCCTTGACTGCAAAGAGGAAAAGTGCAAGAAGATCACCGCGGGCGCACCGAAGATGCTCGACTGCCTCTGCGATGACTGCGCGAACCACTTTGAAGAGCTCAAGAGTGCCCTTGAAGCCATGGGTATTGCCTACAATGTGGATCCGATGATCGTCCGCGGCCTTGACTATTACACCAAGACCGTCTTTGAGATCATTTCCACCGAAGGCCAGTTCAAGGGTACCGTCTGCGGCGGCGGCCGGTACGACGGCCTCCTCGAACAGCTTGGCGGCCCGAAGATGCCCGGTGTGGGCTTCGGCCTTGGCATGGAAAGGCTGCTGCTTGTGGCGGAATCTTTCCGTCCCATCCCGCTGCCGCGCCCCGTGGGCGTCTACATTGCCGCCATGGGCGAAGCTGCCCGCAAAGAGGGCATGCGCCTTGTGAAGGAGCTGCGCGATGAAAACGTAAAGGCAGAGTTTGACCACGTTGGCAAGAGCTTCAAGGCCCAGTTCAAGTATGCGGACAAGCTTGGCGCAAGGTTCGTCGCCATCCTTGGCGATTCGGAGATCGAGCAGGGCATCGCAAAGCTCAAGAACATGGAAAAGGGTGAGGAGTTGACCGTTCCCCTTTCCAAATTTGTTGCTACCGTCAAAAATATCCTCGCATAAAAGAAAAGGAGAATTCATATGGCAGAATTGATGCAGGGCTGGAAGCGTACCCACCGGGTGGGTGAACTTACCGCCGAACATGTTGGACAGGAGATCACTTTGATGGGTTGGGCCGGCACCTGGCGCAACCTCGGTGCACTCATTTTCATCGGTCTTCGTGACCGCAGCGGCCTGATGCAGGTCGTCTTTAATGAGTCCGATATCGCGAAGGATGTTTTTGCCCTTGCAGAGACCATCCGCAGCGAGTATGTCATCGCCGTGAAGGGTACCCTTGCCCGCCGCACCCCCGAAATGGTCAACAAGGATATGAAGACCGGCGAGTTTGAAGTCATCGCGAAGGAGCTTAAGATCTTCTCCACCGCGCAGACCCCGCCCTTTTACATCGATGACAACGTGAACACCAAGGAAGATCTTCGTCTGAAGTATCGCTACCTTGACCTTCGCCGTCCCCGTATGCAGGAGATCATGATGATGCGCCACCGCATCTCCCAGATCACCCGCAGCTATTTCGATGGTGAGGGCTTCCTTGAGATCGAGACCCCCGTTCTCGGCCGCTCTACGCCGGAAGGTGCGCGCGATTACCTTGTACCGAGCCGCGTGCATCCGGGCGAATTTTATGCGCTGCCCCAGAGCCCTCAGCAGTTCAAGCAGCTTCTCATGATCGCCGGTTATGACCGCTATTTCCAGCTTGCCCGCTGCTTCCGCGATGAGGACCTCCGCGCGGATCGTCAGCCGGAATTCACCCAGATCGACGTGGAAATGTCCTTTGTGGATGTGGATGATGTTCTTGCCATCAACGAAGGCTTCATCGCCCGTCTCCTCAAGGAGATCAAGGGCATCGACCTTGAACTGCCTCTGCGCAGACTCTCCTGGCAGGAAGCCATGGATCGCTTCGGCTCCGATAAGCCCGATACCCGCTTCGGCCTTGAGCTTGTGAACGTGACGGATATCGTTAAGGGCTGCGGTTTTGGCGTGTTCACCTCCGCCATCGAAGGCGGCGGCAGCGTGCGCTGCATCAACGTCAAGGGCGGCGTTGACAAGTTCCCCCGCAAGAAGATTGACGAGCTTGTGGAGTTCGTGAAGATCTACCGTGCCAAGGGCATGGCATGGATGAGCCTCAAGCCCGACGGCCTTCAGTGCTCCTTTGCAAAGTTCCTTACCGAAGAGCAGATTGCGGGCATCCGGCAGTCTGCGGGTGCCGAGACCGGCGATATTCTCTTCTTCGTTGCAGATGCAAAGAACGATGTGGTTTACGCATCCCTCGGCGCCCTCCGCAACGAGATCGCCAAGCGTCTTGATCTGATCGATCAGACCAAGTTTGATGTGCTTTGGGTCACCGATTTCCCGCTGCTTGAGTGGGATGAAGAAGACGGCCGCTACGTTGCCTGCCATCATCCCTTCACAAGCCCCAAGGATGAAGACATCGAGCTTCTTGATACCGATCCTGCCAAGGCCCATGCAAAGGCCTACGATATGGTCATCAACGGCTATGAGGCTGGCGGCGGCTCCATCCGTATCCATTCCTCCGAGCTGCAGGAAAAGATGTTCGAGACTATTGGCTTTACCCAGGAGCAGGCCCACGAGCGCTTCGGTTACTTCATCGATGCCTTCAAGTACGGCACGCCTCCCCATGGCGGCATCGCCTACGGCCTCGACCGTCTTGTGATGCTCATGACCGGCACCACCAACATCCGCGACGTCATCGCATTCCCGAAGGTGCAAACCGCATCCTGTCTGATGACCGATGCCCCCAATGTGGTGGAAGACAAGCAGCTCGCCGAGCTCCACATCAAGACCGTTAGCGAAGAATAACGAACGATAAGAACAATAAAAAGAAGCTCCCGAATCTTTCTTTGGGTGCTTCTTTGCTCTATGCATAAAAGGCAGCGCTTTATTGGGATACCCCTTTTCGCGCTGCCTTTTGATCGTTTCAGCTTTCCATTACTGTATCCCGAAGGAAAACAAAGAAATCGCGGTAGGTTTCTTCGCTGATCGGTTCGGGTGCTGACATCACCACAAGGGCGTGTCCCGCATGTCCTTCATGATAGGGCGGATGGATATGCGGATAATGGTTTGCCGCAAAGTCGCAGCGTTCATAGAAACCCTTTCTGCGGCGGGAAATGTCATCAACGGGTGGATCGATCTCAAGGATCACGGGCTTTCCATTATCAAGAAGCAGCTTGAGCGCGCGGCTTCCGAAACCACGGTTGCGAAGCGCCGGCAGGATACAGAAATGCTCCACGTAGATGAGCCTTTCCGTTTCCCAGCAAAGAATGAGTCCGACAAACGCATTCCTCTCATCAAACAGCGCAAGAAAGTGATAATTCGGATGCGCCATAATGCTGCGCTGGGATTTTTCTTCCCGCTGTTCGTGAAAGGGAAAGCTTTCCTGATAAAGGGATATAGCGGTTTCAAACAGGGGATGTTCCGCCGTGGTAATGCGTTCGGTGTGCATGGTACCTCCGCAAGGTCAAGTTACAGCGTCAGAGTGCAGCAAAGGATACGTTACCCGCATGGTCGGAAAAAACTGCATACAGCGGGGCATCTGTGGCGGGAATGGTCATCACAGCGCCTTGTTTCGGCAAAAGGGCATAGGTAAAGGGACGGAAGAAATAATCTTCCCCTATGGCGCCGATGGCAAGATAGGCGATATCCGCATCCTTGCTGCCCGCATAAACAGCTTTGATCCCCACTTCCTGTTTGCTGAGACGGATGTTTGCTTTTGACGCCGCTGCGGGGGCGCTTTCGTAGCGGATGGTGAGCTGATGGCTTCCGTCAAAGAATGTGGGCTCGCTTCGTCCCACAAGCTGCCTTGCGCGCAGCAACTGCATCGCGATCGGGGAAGCATCCGCTGCAAGAAAACGGCGGCCAAGCTTTGCTGCCACCGCGGCGGTGGTGCCGCTGCCGGAGAAAAGATCGCACACAATGTCGCCGGGCCGCGAAGAAGAAAGTATGATGCGCCTGAGGAGCGCTTCGGGCTTCTGCGTACCGAAACCTGTGCGCTCCGGATCGCGCTGGTGCAGGTGCTCAATGTCATCCCAAACATCACTGGGGAAGATAGGCGTATCCTCATAATAGGTATAGGTCTTGCCGCCGCTGCGGATAGAAAAACAGACCCTGCCAAGCTCATCCACGGTGCGCTTCATATTGTTTCGCTTTTGCGGACCGCGGGGGATGCCCACGGCAGTAATATCAAAATAAACGGATTTTGATTTGCGGTAAAACAGGATCACATCGTGCTTGCGGGAGAAATGCTTTGTGCTGCGCCCGCCGGATTTGTATGCCCAAATGATCTCGTTCATGAAATTTTTTTCGCCGAAGATCTCGTCAAGCATCAAACGAAGGTAGGGGCTCATGCGGTAATCAATGTGCAGATACAGCGATCCTTCAGGGGTAAGCATATTGTGGCAGGCGGTGAGCACGCTGCGCATCATGGCAAGGTAATCTTCCCGGGAAAGCTTATCGGAATAGGCGGGAAGGGTCAGCTTCTTTTTTCCTGTGCTGAGCTTCACGGAAAAGGTATCGCCGGTGCCGAAGGGCGGGTCGAGGTAAATAAGCTGCACCTTGCCTTCATATTCCGAAGCAAGGGCCTCACTAAGCTGCTCCGCACGGCCGCCGAGAAAGATGCCCGGGCCGCCGGTAGGAAGGATCTCGCCTTTTATGCCTGCGATCCTGTTCATGGTTGCCTCCTTTTCGCATAGAACAAAACCCTTCGGGCACGCCGAAGGGAAGTCGGATATTTTTTATTGCTGTTCGTGGTTCGTGCGCCTGCTGTGGGCGTTGGTAACATGGTCCTCCATGCGTGCTTTGGCAAGCGCCGGCTCATGGCGCTCAATGGCTTCAAAAATGGCACGGTGCTCCGCAAGGGAGTGGGAGGGGCGTTCCGGTGCGGTAAGCGAGGTGCGCCTTGCACGGCGGGAATTCTGGTGCAGCGTGGTGAGGATCTGACGGAGGATGCGGCTGTCGCTGGCGGAAAAAAGCACTTCGTGAAATTCGGTGTCAAGGCGCGCAAGGTTTGCCGCATCGTTTTTGCGGGTGTACATTTCCATCAGCTCTACGATCTCGGTAAGCCGCGCAAGATTGGCCTCATCAATGCGCTCTGCTGCCCAGTAGGCGGCCTGCCCTTCAAGAAGGTGACGCACGGTGAAAATATCGTCGATATCGTGGCTGGACATACCTTGTACCATCATGCCCCGGTTGGGGATGGAGATCACAAGGCCTTCAAGTTCAAGCTGCTTGAGGGCTTCGCGTACGGGGGTACGGCTGACATCAAGCTCTTCGGCAAGCTTTGTTTCCACAAGGTAGCTTCCCGTGCTGTAGCGGCCTTCGATGATGTCGTCCCGAATGTGGGTATAGACCTTGGCAGTCAGGGACTGCTTGTCGTTTAAATCAAAAAACATAGGGAAATCCTCCGTTTCATCTTATTATTTTAGAATAAACCGATGAAAAATGCAAGACTTATGCATGTATACATGCACTTTGTTTTTGTAACCAAAAGAAAAGGGGTGTATTTAAAAAACATACGGATGCGAAAGACAAAACTGCGGCATGTTAAAGGAAACATCGTCTTATATGCCGCACGGCATAAGATGGGGCAGAACTTATGGAAGGGAAGGATGAAAATGAGCAAGCGGGCCTGTTTGCTTTTTGTTATCGCTTGGGCGGCGTTGTTTTTCGGCTGC
Source organism: Clostridiales bacterium (assembly GCA_015056105.1). GTDB lineage: Bacteria > Bacillota > Clostridia > Christensenellales > CAG-138 > UBA1685. The sequence goes on from SVGX01000001.1 coordinate 39,403, forward strand.
GGAAGAAAGGAATATATGGATGTTGCGGAAGCTGTCCGCGTGGGGGCTGTGCTTGGTGAGAACATCCTGATCGACGGCATTGAGGTTTCGGGCATGGGCGTGGCACAGGCAAGAAAGCTGCTGCTTGCACAGCACCGGGAAGAGCTTGGAGACCTGCAGTATGAGCTGAGAGCGGGCGAAAAGACCGCTGTGCGCAATGCGGCGGAGCTGGGTGCAGGCTTTGATGTGGATACAGCTCTTCTTGAAGCGCTGGCACTGCATACGCATTATCCTTCCAACAACATACCGCGCAGCGTGGAAAGCGGCTTTTTCATTGACGGATATGCGCTTCGAAAGGAAGCAGAAAAGATCGCGGCAGTACTTTCCGCCGCACCCACAGACGCTTCCGCCCTTTACGACAGGGAGCAGGGCGGATTCATCTATACGGCGGATGTAAAGGGACAAAGTGTTTCTGCGGAGGAACTTGAAGCTCTTGTGTCGGAAGCCCTTGAAACGGGCGTTTCCGGGTCGCTGGAAGCGCCGTATGCGGTTATGGATGCTGCCTATACCCTTGCGGATGCAAAGGCGGATACGACTCTTATCGCAAGTTTTTTTACATCCTTTGCCGGGAAGACCTACAGCAAGGCAGGCCGGGTATTCAATATTGAAAAAGCAGCTTCCCTGATCAACGGCACGACCCTTCTTCCCGGTGCGGAATTTGATATGAATGCGATCCTTGGTCCAAGAAACGGCGAAAACGGCTGGAAGGAAGCGACAGGGATCCGGGATGCGGTATATGTGCAGGAATACGGCGGCGGTGTCTGCCAGGTATCGAGCACACTGTACAATGCGGTGTTGATGGCGGATCTTGCCGTGACAGAGCGGGTACACCATTCCTGGCCCCTCGGCTATATCGATATCGGGCGGGATGCGACTATCAGCACAGGCGGGCCGAACTTTCGCTTTGTCAACAGTGGGGAAGCACCCGTTACCGTCTGTGCATCTGTAGACCGGGAAAAACAAACGGTCACCGTATCACTTTACGGCCGCGCACTGCCGGAGGGAACAAGCATCAAAATCAAATCGGAAAAGCTGGAGACGCTGCCGGAACCCGAAGTGGAATATATAACGGATGATACGCTGTCACCGGGAGAACTGCAGGTGGTGCGTGAGCCCAGGCGCGGCAGTATTTCCGTTACATACAAGGAATATTACGATGCGGAGGGAAAGCTGATCAAGCGGGAACAGGTCACAAAGGATAAGTACCGATCCATTTCCGGCATCACGCATGTGGGCCCCGTGCTTTCCGTGCCGGAGGAAGCAGGCGCATAAAAAAAGCAGGCTGCGGTGCAGCCTGCTTTTGCGGGTTGTAAAGCTTATTTCTTGAGCTCGTTGTACTTCTTGATACCCATGGCAAGAAGATCCATGGCGCGCTCGATATCAGCCTTGTTGAGGATATAAGCAAGACGGACTTCGTTCTTTCCGCAGCCGGGGGTGGCATAGAAGCCGGCGCCGGGCGCAAACATAACGGTTTCGCCGTTGTCCTGGAACTCGGTGAGCAGCCAGGTCTGGAAGGCATCGGTATCGTCAACGGGGAGTTTGGCCATCACATAGAAGGCACCCTTGGGCTCCTTGCAGACAACGCCGGGGATCTCCTGCAGCTTGGCATAGATGGTGTCGCGGCGGAGCTTGTACTCGGCACGGACGGCATCAAAGTAGCTGGGATCAACGCTGTAAAGCGCGGTGGAAGCGATCTGGTCCAGGGTTGCAACGGAAAGCCTGGCCTGGGCGATCTTCATGAGCTGCTGCTGCAGTTCCTTGTTACGGGTGATCACGGTGCCGATACGGGCGCCGCAAGCGCTGAAGCGCTTGGAAACGGAGTCGATCACGATGGCATTCTCGTGGAGGTCATCGAACTGGGCGATGCTCTGGAGGGGCTCGCCGCCGTAAACGAACTCACGGTAAACTTCGTCACCGATGAGGAAGAGGCCATGCTCCTTCGCGATGTCCGCGATGAGGCGCATTTCTTCGGGCTTAAGGACGATGCCGGTGGGGTTGCCGGGGTTGGTGAACATGATCGCGCGGGTCTTTTCGTTGATGAGCGCTTCAATCTTTTCACGGTTCGCGAAGTTGTAGCCTTCTTCGGCGCTGGTGGTCAGGGGGCGGATGACGCCGCCGGTCAGACGAACGAAGGTGTTGTAGTTGGGATAGAAGGGTTCGGGGATGATGATCTCGTCGCCGTCGTCAAGGATGCAGTTGAGAACCATGGTGAGGGCTTCGCTGCCGCCGGTGGTGATCATGATGTCGCTGGTCTCAAAGTTGATGTTGAGGTTGGCGTAGTACTTCTTGACGGCTTCAATCATCTCCGGGATACCGGGGGAGGGAGCGTAAGCAAGAACGGGCTGCTCAAAGTTCTTGATGGCATCGAAATAGGCCGCAGGGGTCTCGATGTCAGGCTGGCCGATGTTGAGGGGGTAGATCTTGATGCCCTTCTTCTTGCACTCTACCTGATAGGGGTAGAATTTGCGGATGGGAGAAAGGTTGCACTGCTGCACTTTGCTGGAGAACTTCATGGAAAACCTCCTGAATATTGTTGGTTGGGGATACGCCCAAATGTAAACTGTTTTAGTTGGCGGAAGCGCCGGGAACGGGCAGCGTGGGATCGCCTGTGCCAACGGTCTTCTTGCCGGTAACGGCATTGTAAGTTTCTTCGTAGAGAACTTCGGTGGAATCGAGAGCACCGTTGATGTAGATATCGCGGTAAGCGGTCACCTTATAGCCGGTGCGGGCGGAGACCGTTTCCTCTTCATAGCCAAGGGGCCATGCGGGCTCTTCGGTGATGATGACCTCGCCGGGTGCAAGCTCTTCATCCACCTCGCCGCGCACCTTGTAAGTGATGCCTTCTTCAAGGGGCGCGCCGTAAATATAGATGGTGACGGTGTAGTTATCCTGATCGCAGTAGGCGAAGATATACACCGGCGCACCGGTATTGTTGACGAAATTAAGGCTCTTGCCGCTTTCCACGGTTCCCGTTACGGTAGAATCGAGGCCTTTGTCCACATAGCTGGAGGGCCAGGAATGATGTCTGCGCTCCGTGATGGAGATGCCGTCGATGTTTGCTGCCATGATCTCGTCAAGGGTGCTGCCGCGCTGCATGGAAGCGCCGGAGCAAAGCAGCGCATTGTAGAGGGTAGTGGAAACCTGGCAGATGCCGCCGCCGGCCTGGTCTTCGTAGCGTTCACCGCTGACGATGCCCGGCGCAAGGGGCCAGCCGCCCTTTTCCGTGCGCGGGCCGATATAGGCGTTGAAGTGGAAAAGCTCGCCCTGTTCCACCTTGCAGCCGTTGAGCATGGTAACAGCGCGCTGAATATTGCCGACGCGCTTTTCGTTGCGGGCTGCGCGGCTGCCGCCGAAGCTCGTCTGGAATTCGGAGCGGTACTGTGTTGTGAGCTTCAGGTCTTCCACCGTGGTGGAGGGGGAAGCATATTCAAGCTCGGGGGTAAGGGTCGCCGTATACTGTTGCTGCTCCATCAGCGCAAGGATCTCGCTGAAGAGCGCCTCCCGGTCAAGCACATAGCCGTCCTTTCCTTCGATATAGACGAAAGTGGGTGTGCCTGCAGCGCTATCCGCTTCTGCGTAAGGCTCAACGGGCGCAGTATCCAGCGCCGCGCCGATCATGGCGAGGCGGGAAAGCAGCGTATCGTGGTCCGGCACAAGGGCCGCTGTATAGGCGCGGCCGGTTTCTTCGATGTCCTTCTGTTCCCGGTCGTTTTGGAGCAAGGTGCCGGTGCGGCCAAGAAGCATTGCTTCATCAAGGATTATATCAAGATTGGTGGCAGGCGCCATATCAGCTGCGGTCAGTACCCAGAGGGAACTGCCGTGGCGCACGGTAATATTGATGGAGGAGACCGCTTCTTTCAGCTTTGCCCCGACCGTTTCTTCCGCTTCGGCGCGGGTCATGCCGGAAACATCGATGCCGTTGATGGTGATGCCGGGGATGAGAGTGCCGCTTTTTTGCATGGCGACAAGCTTTGCAGCATCGGGCTTTTCCACAAAAAGATGCACCGCAAGCAGCACCGTGAAAAGCAGTGCAAGGCCGATAACGGCCAATCGAACAAGGCCAACAAGCCGTCTGAGACGCTTGTAAGCCTGTTTGGCGCGGCTTTCCCGGGCGGTTCCGGGGTGCGTGCCTGAAGTGGGGGATCGTTTTTCCATTATCATAGTACCTCATTGAAAGTATACTACAACTTTTGCAAATGGGCAACATGGTTGGACAATAACTTTTTTCTTTGCGGATTGTTCACAAATCCCCCGGCTTGTTAGATGGTAAAAAAAAGAGTATACTATCATTGAGTAAATATGGGCAGCCATGCCCTTCAATACAGCAGCAAAAGAAAGAGAGGTATGCGTTTGGCATCAAAATCCAAAGCAAAGCTGAAGATCATCCCCCTTGGCGGTGTGGGTGAGATCGGCAAAAATATGACTGTAATCGAATACGGGAAGGATATCGTGGTCGTTGACTGCGGTCTGATCTTCCCGGATGACGATATGCCCGGCATTGATCTTGTGATCCCGGATATGTCCTATCTTGAGAAAAATGCGGAAAAGCTGCGCGGCTTTCTGATCACCCACGGCCATGAGGACCATATCGGCGCGCTTCCCTATGCGCTTCGAAACTTCAATGTGCCGGTGTTCGGAACCCGCCTTACCACTGCCCTTATTGAGCATAAGCTCAGCGAAGCAAAGATCAAGCATGCGGATCTTCGCTGCATCAACCCGGGCGATAAGGTACAGCTTGGCTGCTTCGCGGTGGAGTTTATCAAAACAAGCCATTCCATCGCCGGCGCTGTAGCCCTTGCCATTACAACGCCTGTGGGTACGCTGATCCATACCGGCGACTTCAAGGTAGATTATACGCCTCTTGACGGTGAGCCCATTGATGTGGCACGTTTTGCCCATTACGGTGCAAAGGGCGTGCTTGCGCTGATGAGCGATTCCACCAATGCGGAGCTTGCCGGTCATACACAGTCCGAACGGGAGATCGGCAAGACCTTCGAACATTATTTTGAGATCGCAAAGGGCCGTGTTATTGTTGCTACTTTCGCCTCCAATATTTACCGCATCCAGCAGATTGCGGATGTGGCCATTGCCCACGGGCGGGTGATCTGCTTCCAGGGCCGCAGTATGGTGAATATCGCAAAAGTGGCAGGGGAACTCGGTTATCTCAATATCCCGGAAGAAAAGATCGTGGAGGTGGAAAAACTCCGCCGTATCGATGATGAAAAGGTCTGCGTCATTACCACCGGCAGCCAGGGCGAGCCCATGAGCGGATTGTTCCGCATGGCAAACGCATCCCACCGGCTCAATATCGGCAAAGGGGATACGGTCATCATATCCGCTTCCTCCATTCCCGGCAATGAGATCGCCGTTTCCCGGGTCATCAATCAGCTTTATCAAAAGGGCGCCAAAGTGGTTTACGATCCTATGGCGGATGTGCATGTATCCGGTCACGCAAGGCGGGAAGAGCTTCGCCTTATGTTCACCCTTACGAAGCCCAAATTCTTTATTCCCGTGCATGGAGAGGCAAGACACCTTTACCAGCATGCGGAGCTTGCGGAGGGAATGGGCGTTCCCGGCGACAACATCATCGTTTCCGAGATCGGCAATGTGATCGAACTCAACCGCAACAGCATCCGCGTCAACGGATCCGTGCAGGCGGGAAGCCTGATGATCGACGGCAACAGCGTTGGTGAGATCGGCGACGTGGTCATCCGCGACAGGAAACTGCTTTCCGAAGAAGGCCTTTTTACCGCCGTCATCCTGCTCCGGAAGAAGACGGGCGCGCTCGTTGCTCCGGCGGAGATCATATCCCGCGGATTCGTATATCTGAAAAATTCCGAGGAACTGGTGCAGGAAGCCCGCGACCTTGTGACGGATCTTGCATCCCGGTTTGAGACTGCCCACCGCAGCGAGTGGTCTTCCATCAAGAACAACATCCGTTCTTCTCTGAAGAACTATCTTTACAACAAAACAAAGCGCACCCCGATGATCGTTCCGATCATCATCGAGATCGACTGAATCACAAAAAAGGAGGCAGAAGCATGCAGGTTTATGACAAAGCGCGGGAACTTTCCCGTCTTCTCGCGGAAAGCAGGGAGTATCAGGCATACAAAGAGACCCGTGAAAAGGCCCTCGTGAACGACACGACCAAAGCGCTCGTGAAGGAATACCACCAGCTGCAGATGCAGGCACAGGCGGCGATGGTGCAGGGAAAGAAGGATGATGCCGTGATGGAACGGCTGCAGAAAGTGGGCGAAGTGCTGCAGATGAACCGGGATGCTTCCGAATTTCTGATGGCGGAATACCGGCTGAACGTGATGCTCGGCGATGTTTACAAGATCCTTGCGGAGGCCATTGATGTAGACCTCAGCATGCTGGAAGGCTGATATGGAATACGGAAGCGGCGGCAATAACCGCGAAAATCCGGATTTCAGGCGTGCGTGGCGGCGGATACGGCCGCTTATCGTGGCGCTTCTGAGCGTTGGAATCTGTGCGCTCATCCTTGTTGGCGGCGTAAAATTTGCCTATGAAAAGCTGTTTGCGCCCGTTGATCCGAGCGATGCGACGCCTATCACCGTGACCATCAAGTCCAACTCCGGTGCATCCGCGATCGCCGGCGTGCTCTACAAGGCCGGCGGAACCGATGAAAACGGTGAGCAGCTGCCCGGACTTATTGCCAGCAAAACGGTCTTTAAAATCTATGCGGATTTTACCGGCAAGACCAGCAAGCTGAAGGCGGGCACCTATGTGCTTTCCCGCAACATGAGCGTCGGGCAGATCCTTGACATCATCTGCGAAGGCAACCCGCCAAGGACCACCATGCGCTTTACTACCACGGAAGGCATTACGGTGGAAGGGATCGCCGAAAAGCTCGTATCCCTCGGTGTGCTTGAAAACGAAGAGCAGTTCCTTTCCCTCTGTACGGACGGCGCTGCCTTCGATTATTCTTTCCTAAATGCCATCGAACAGAATCCGAAGCAGGCAAGGGATTATCTTCTTGAAGGCTATCTTTTCCCGGATACCTACGAGATCTATACCGATGAATCCGCCCAGTCCATCATCACGCGCCTTCTTGTACGCTTCCGCAACGTTTTTTCCGATGAATACGCGGCAAGAGCACAGGAACTTGGCATGACTCTTGATGAAGTCATCACCCTTGCTTCTCTGATCGAAAAAGAAGCGAAGATGGAAGGGGACTTCGCAAAGGTCTCCGCCGTGTTCCACAACCGTTTAAAGGAAGGGATGAAGCTGCAGTCCGATGCGCCGCTCAAGTACATTCTTGACACTACGGACAAGCTCACCTATACCGAAACGGAAATGCAGAACGACTCCCTTTACAATACCCATGTGCATGGAGGTCTGCCCCTTGGCCCCATCTGCAATCCGGGCGAAAGGGCTATCAGGGCGGCGCTCTATCCGAACGAGGAATTTCTTTCGGAAGGCTATCTGTATTTCTGCCTGATGGATCCTTCCACCGGCGCGAACGCCTATGCGAGGACGCTTGAAGAACACAACGAAAACGTAGCACTTTACAGAGATTCATGGAACACAACACAATGATGCGCAATGAAAAAAACAGCCTGCCGGAGCTTCTTGCCCCGGCAGGCAATATGGAACGCCTTGTGACCGCTTTTCGCTTCGGTGCGGATGCGGTCTATCTCGGTGCAGAAACGATGAGCCTTCGCAACTATGCGGATAATTTCACTGCGGATTCTCTGAAAGCCGCCTGCGAATATGCGCACGAGCGGGGCAAACGGGTCTATGTTGCCTGCAATGCTTTTGCGCGGGATGGGGATATCAAAGCCCTGCCGCGGCTTCTCGCGGAGCTGCGCGCTGCGGGTCCGGATGCGCTCATCGTAAACGATCCGGGTGTGATCCGCGTAGCAAGGGATACGGTGCCGGAGATCCCGCTGCATCTTAGCACCCAGGCGAACACCCTTAACAGCGAAGCAGCACTTTTCTGGCATGAAGCGGGCATCAAGCGCATCGTGCTTGCAAGGGAACTGCCCCTTGAAGCGGTGAAACAGATGCGTGCGGCTCTTCCCGAAAGTCTCGAGCTTGAGCTTTTCGTTCATGGTGCCATGTGCGTTTCATACTCCGGCCGCTGTCTTCTGAGCAATTACATTGCCGGGCGGGATTCCAACCGGGGCGAGTGTGCGCAGCCCTGCCGCTGGACTTATGAACTGCGTGAACGCGGCCGCGATGGCGAATATTTCGGCATCGAGCAGGATGCGCTTGGCACCTATATCCTCAACGCAAGGGATATGAACCTCATCGAGCATCTTCCCGAGGTCATTTCAACCGGTGCCTGCAGCCTGAAGATCGAAGGCCGCATGAAATCCATCGCCTATGTGGCAACGGTGGTGAATGCCTACCGCATGGCGCTTGATCTTTATGCAAAGGATCCTGCAGCGCCGGTGCCGCAGAGCATCGTGAAAGAGCTTGACTATGCAAGCCATCGCCCCTATACCACCGGCTTTGCCTTTGGCAGCGGCGGTGCAGATATGCAGGCCCCAAAGAGCGCGGACTATGTTTCTGATGCCCGTATCAGTGCGGTGGTGCTCGGCTACGACGAAAAGACTAAGACCGCACACATCGCCCAACGCAACCGCTTTATGGACGGTGAAACGCTTTCCATTCTTTCCCCGGGCGATGTGGAGCGCAGCTTTGTTGTTTCCGGTATCCGCAATGAAGCGGGGGAGATGCAGCAGGCTGCACCGCACCCGAAGCAGGTGCTGTACATCGGCTGCAGCGAGCCTTTAAAGGAAGGCGACCTGCTCAGAAAGATCAATTGAAATACCCTTTTGCAAGGAGAAGGAGGATATACCGTGAAACTTGCCAACGCTTTGATGGAACGCGCGGAGCTGCAGACGAAGATCCGCCAGCTTAAAATCCGCCTGATGAATAACGCCCAGGTGCAGGAAGGTGAGCGCCCTGCGGAAGACCCTGCGTTTCTGCTCAAAGAGCTTGAGGCTGCCTATGCGGCCCTTGAAACGCTCATCGCCCGTATCAACCGTACCAACAGTGAAACGACGGTAAAGGGTGAAACGCTGACGGCCCTTCTTGCAAGGCGGGATTGCCTTGAAGGGAAAAACGATGCGCTTCGGGAATTCTCCGGTGCTGCCAGCGCACTTGTGAGCCGCCGTACCGTAGGTGAGATCAAGATCCGAAGTACCGTGGATGTGCCGGCACTCCAAAAGGAGATCGACAGGCTTTCAAAGCAGCTTCGGGAGCTTGACGCTCTCATTCAGGAGACCAACTGGACAACGGAACTTTTATAAGCCGAAAAGCGTGTAGCAAGCGGAGGCGGGCGAGATCTCTGCTGCGTGAGAATGACGCGGCATCAGCGGTGCGTGCGGGGACACGCGGGTTCAAATCCCATTTTATCCTTACTCCCGGCACAGTAACATGCGCACCGTTACACCTTATTGTTTTCACCGTATCGCCGGTCCCTTTGCGAGGGTGGGCCGCGGGCAGTTTTCGGCATGAAAAAGCCGGATGCGTTTTTTGCATCCGGCTTTTATATTTCTGTTTTACAGCGTGAAGCCAAAGCCCATAGCTTCGATCTCCGCTGCCTTTTCGGAAAGTGCATCAATGGGGAAACCGCGCATCTGCACCACAAAATCCTTGGCTTCGCCGCTTTCAAACAGCGTGTTTTTCGTAAAATACCATGCGCCGAGGAAATCGCCGCTTTCATCGTAAAAACCGGTATGGATCACGTTCATGCCGCAGGCGGCATCGGCGGTCATGCGGCCCGAAAGGGTAGTGAAGGCGGGATAGTTATCCGCAAGGAAAAGGTTATCAAGGGAAAGAAGGATACGCATATCGCTTGCGGCCCTTACTGCGTTGATGGATGCGGAAAGGGTAACTTCCGTTTCCGCGGTGAAGCCGCTGTCTTCTTCCTGCAAAAGCCATGCGCTCAAAAAGGATGTTTCGCCGGGCAGCAGCACCGTATATTCTGCAAAGGCCGGGGTGAAGCTGTGCTCAATGGTGCCGCCCTCCACGGAAAAGGTAAATGCGGCAGAGCCGATGATGATGGGGCAGTCCCCGGTGTTTTCAAAGGCGATGGCGCCATAAAGGGTAAGCCCCTCCGTGCCTTCAAAAAACAGAGCGGCAGTATCGGTTATGGAAGCGGCGGCATTTTTGCCGTAGGATGGAGCTTCGGTCTCTGTGGAGAGCGGGCTGCCCGATCCCGGCGTTTCCTGCGGCACGGGGGAAGAGGAAACATCGGCAGGCACAACCTGCGGCTCATCCCCTTTGCAGGCGGTGAGCGTCAAAAGTGCAGCAATAATAAAGATAACAAGCAATTTTCTCATACCGCATATTATAGCACAGCGGCTTCAAACCGTCCACAATGACAAGGTGCAAAGCTATTGGATTTCTTGAATTGGCAGAAGCTGGCGTATGTGTTAAAATAGTATCGGTGAAAATAGGTTTAACATTTTATGCTCAGGAGGATAGATTATCATGGCAAAAAAGACAGTTACGGATGTTGCCGTTCAGGGCAAGCGTGTGCTTGTTCGCGTGGATTACAATGTGCCCCTTAACGAAAAGGGCGAAGTCAGCGATGATAAGCGCATCGTTGCTTCCATGCCCACTGTGAAATACCTGATCGAAAACGGTGCCCGCATTATCCTTTGCTCCCATCTCGGCCGCCCGAAGGGCGAGCGTAAGATCGAGTTTTCCATGAAACCCGTTGCGGATCGTCTTGCTGCGCTGCTGCCGGATGTGAAGATCACCTTTGCTTCCGACTGCATCGGCGAAGAGGCCAAAGAAAAGGCAGCTGCCCTTCAGGATGGAGAGATCCTGCTCCTTGAAAATCTCCGCTTCCACAAGGGCGAGGAAAAGAACGATCCCGCCTTTGCAAAGGAACTTGCTTCCCTTGCGGAAATTTATGTTTCCGATGCTTTCGGCACCGTACACCGTGCACATGCTTCCACCGCGGGTGTTGCCGCTTACCTTCCCGCTGTTTCCGGCTTTCTGATCGGCAAGGAGCTTGACATTATGGGTGAGGCTCTTGAAAATCCGCAGCGTCCCTTCGTGGCGATCCTCGGCGGCGCGAAGGTAGCGGATAAGATCGGCGTGATCAAAAACCTGCTCAAGAAGTGCGATACCCTTATCGTGGGCGGCGGCATGGCTTATACCTTCTTCAAGGCCATGGGCTATGAGATCGGCGATTCCCTTCTTGATGCGGAGTCCATCGATCTTGCAAAGGAACTGATGGCGGAGGCGAAGGAGCGGGGCGTCAAGCTGCTTCTTCCCATCGACACTGTGGTCGCCGAGACCTTTGCGGCGGATGCACCGCATAAGACCGTCAAGTCTTCCGAGATCCCCGCGAACTGGCAGGGCCTTGACATCGGTGAAGAGACCCGCGCTCTCTTTGCTGAGGCCATCAGGAAGGCAAAAACCGTTATCTGGAACGGCCCCATGGGCGTGTTTGAATTCCCGGCCTTTGCGAAGGGTACCGCTGCCGTAGCGGAAGCCTGCGCGGAATGCGAAGGGACCACCATCATCGGCGGCGGCGACAGCGCCAGCGCTGTGAAAAAGCTCGGCTATGCTGCGAAGATGACCCATATCTCTACCGGCGGCGGCGCAAGCCTTGAATTCCTTGAAGGCAAAGTGCTTCCCGGTGTGGCAGCCCTCAACAACAAATAAGTTTTCTTAAAGGAGAATCAATCCATATGGCACGCAAACCCATCATCGCGGGCAACTGGAAAATGAATATGACGCCCGCAGAAGCAAAAGAACTGATCGCCGCTCTCATCCCCCTTGTACAGGATGCGGCGGCGGATGTGGTCATCTGCCCGCCCTATCTTGCCATTCCCACCGCGGCGGAGCTTGTAAAGGGCACCAATATCGCCCTCGGCGCGCAGAACATCCATTGGGCGGAAAAGGGCGCTTTCACCGGCGAGATCAGTGCCAAGATGCTCAAGGAAGTGGGCGTTTCCTATGCTATCATCGGCCACAGCGAGCGCAGGCAATATTTCGGCGAGACCGATGAGACCGTGAATATGCGCGCAAAGGCGGCCATCGCTGCGGGCATCACCCCCATCATCTGCGTGGGCGAATCCCTTGAAGAGCGCGAGACCGGCAAGACCGAAGCCATCGTTTCCGCCCAGACAGAAAAGGCTCTTGCGGGCATCGAAGCGAAAGATGTGAAAATCCTTGTGATCGCCTATGAACCTATCTGGGCGATCGGTACCGGCAAGACCGCTACGAAGGAACAGGCCAACGAGACTATCGCATGCATCCGCAACACCGTAAAGAAGCTTTACGGCGAAGAGACTGCGGAAGCTGTCCGTATCCAGTACGGTGGCAGCATGAATCCCAAGAACGCTGCAGAGCTGATGGCAATGCCCGAGATCGACGGCGGTCTTATTGGCGGCGCAAGCCTGAAAGCGGAAGATTTTTCCAAAGTTGCGAAATATTGAGGTCGGTATGAGCATTACGGCATTGATGATCCTTGACGGCTTCGGCTGCAGGAAAAACGAACAGGGCAACGCCATCAAGGCGGACGGCGCGAAGAATATCGAAGCACTGTGGCGGGAATATCCCCATACCACCATCGAAGCTTCCGGTAACGCGGTGGGCCTTCCCGAAGGGCAGATGGGCAACAGCGAAGTGGGCCACCTGAACATCGGCGCGGGCCGCATCGTATATCAGGAGCTTACCCGCATTACCAAGTCTATCAAGGATGGCGACTTCTTTGAAAATGAAGCCTTCCTCGGCGCGGTGAAAAACTGCAAAGAACACGGCAGCAAGCTGCACCTTTACGGCCTTTTGAGCGATGGCGGCGTGCACAGCCACTTTACTCACCTTTGCGCCCTTGTAAAGCTTGCGAAAGAACAGGGGCTCAAGGATGTTTTCATCCATTGCTTCATGGATGGCCGCGATGTGCCGCCCGAAAGCGGCAAGGGCTTTGTCCATGCGCTTAAGGAAGAGCTTGCTTCCATCGGCTGCGGCAGCATCGCCACCGTGATGGGCCGCTATTATGCCATGGACCGTGACAACCGCTATGAGCGTGTGGAAAAGGCGTATGCAGCCCTTGTATACGGCGAAGGCGTCAAGGCAGAGGACCCGGAAGACGCCATGCAGACATCCTACGATGCGGGCGTGACCGATGAGTTTGTGGTGCCTGTCGTCATCGAAAAGGATGGCAAACCTGTTGCTTCGGTCGGCGAAAACGACAGCATCATCTTTTTCAACTTCCGTCCCGACCGCGCCCGCGAGATCACCCGTTCCTTCATCTATCCCGATTTTGACGGCTTTGAAAGGAAAAAGGGTTTCTTCCCGGTGCACTATGTCTGTATGACCCAGTATGATAAATCCTTCGGCGACAAGGTGGATATCGCCTTCCGTCCCGTGAGCCTGACCAACACCCTCGGCGAACATCTTGCCGCCGCCGGAAAGACCCAGCTTCGCATTGCGGAAACAGAAAAATATGCCCATGTTACCTTCTTTTTCAACGGCGGTGTGGAAGCGCCCAATGCCAATGAAGATCGGGCGCTGATTCCTTCTCCGAAGGTTGCGACCTATGACCTTCAGCCGGAAATGAGCGCCTATGAGGTAGCGGAGGAAGCGGTGAAACGCATCGAAAGCGGTAAGTATGATGTGATGATCCTCAACTTTGCAAACCCGGATATGGTGGGGCATACCGGCGTGATGGATGCAGCCGTCAAAGCCGTCCATGCGGTGGATGAATGCGCCCTCAAGGTGGTGGATGCGATCCGCGCTGCGGGCGGCCGTGTCATCATTACCGCTGACCACGGCAACTGCGAGCAGATGTACGGCGAAGGCGGTGAGCCCTTTACTGCCCATACCACCAATCCCGTGCCGCTCATTCTTGTGGATGATGCGAAAAAGGATGTGCAGCTGAGGGAGGGCGGCAAGCTTTGCGATATCGCCCCACTCTTCTTAAGCTGATGGAAATGCCCATTCCTGCCGAGATGACGGGCGAAAGCCTGATCTGAGCAAAAAAATGCCGAAAAAGCGAAGCTTTCTTTTGAAGAAACCGCGAAAACGCTTGCGCTTTCGGCCTTTGCATGATATAATGCCAGTTGCAGTCAATTAGGAGGTTGTAGTAAATGTTAAGCACTATCGTTAACATAGTCCTCATTCTTGCTTCCATCGCGTTGATCGCTGTGGTTTTGATGCAGCAGACCAAGAGTGCCGGTCTCGGCGGCGCTTTCGGCGGCGATACCGCATCCTTTACCGCCCGCGGCCGCGCAGCCAGCAAGGAAGCAAAGCTTCAGAAGATCACTGTGATCCTTGCCGCCGTGATCGGCGTTCTTGCGATCGCTATGATGATCATCGCATAAGCGAAACACAACACCGGTGTGCCTGCAGCAATGCAGGCACATTTTTTTGTTTTGATTCCTTTCTGAAAAGGGAATGCTGTCATAGAGAAAGAAGGTGAAGAAAACGGAAAAGATCACAATGGAAGCACGGATCGCGGAAGCGCTGCGCGATGCGGGAAGGCCAATCGAACAGCAGGCGCTTCTTGATACATTCCTGCCGGGAGAGCAGGAAGAGGCCATGGCTGCGGTGGGTAAAATGCTGGCGGGCGGCAAGCTTCTTTTTACAAAAAAACGCAAGATTGCTTTGCCGGAACAAAGCGGCCTTCGCTGCGGTCGCGTGCAGGGCAACGCAAGGGGCTTTGGTTTCTTTATCCCGGATGATGGCGGAAACGACCTTTATATTCCGGCGGAGGATATGCGCGGCGCCATGCATGGCGACAAGGTATGGATACGGGAATCGCCCCGCATCGGCCGAAACGGCGCACCGGAGGCGGAGGTCGTCCTTATCGCGGAGCGCGCACTGACGCGCATCGTGGGCACTTATGAAAAGGATGATGATGAATTCGGCTATGTGATCCCGGATGATACGCGCATCGCGGAGGATGTGCTGCTGTTTCGCCCCACGGAACAGAAGCTTCACCACGGCGACAAGGTCGTTGTCAGGATCACACAGCATGGTGACGGACGCCGTCCCATGATGGGCGAGATTGAAGAAGTGCTCGGCAGCAGGAATGAAGCGGGAACGGATATCCTTTCCATCATTAAACGTCTTGATCTTCCCACCGATTTTTCAAAGGCTGCGCTCAGACACGCAAAGCTTCTCAACCGGCCCGTATCCGCAGAGACAATTGCCGCAAGGGAAGACCTTCGCGGTATGAAGATCATTACCATCGACGGTGCGGATGCGAAAGATCTTGATGATGCCGTATCCCTCACCGAAACGGGCGGAAAATGGCTTCTCGGCGTGCATATCGCGGATGTCAGTCATTATGTAAAGCCCGGTACAGCCCTCGATAAGGAAGCCTTTTCGCGGGGTACCAGCGTCTATTTACCGGATCGGGTGCTGCCCATGTTCCCCCCGGATGTATCAAACGGCGTCTGTTCCCTAACGGAAGGCACGGAAAAGCTGACACTTTCCTGCTTTATGGAAATCGGACAGGACGGCAGCATTCGCTCCTACCGCTTTGCGGAAACCGTTATCAAAACCGCTCACAGAATGACATACGATGATGTGAACGCCATCTTTGCGGGAGATACGGCCCTGCGGCAGCGCTACAGCGATGTTGTGCCCATGCTGGAGGAGATGTGCCGCCTGATGGGTGTGCTGCGCCAAAAGCGTGTGAAGCGCGGCTGCATCGATTTTGAGCTGCCGGAAGCAAAGATCACACTGAATGAAGCAGGGAAGGCCGTGGATGTCAGGGTGGCAGAGCGGGGCAGCGCTCATCGAATGATCGAGGAATTCATGCTGGCTGCCAATGAGACCGTCGCACACCATGCGGATGATCTTGGCCTTTCCTTTGCTTACCGCGTCCACGAGAAACCGGATGAAACGAAGCTTGAGGATCTTAACGCCTTTCTGCATACACTGGGCTACGGCCTGAAAAACACGGGCCGTGTGCGGCCGATGGTCTTTCAGCGAATGCTTGAAAAGGCGAAAGGCACGCCGGAAGAAAGCGTGATCAGCCGGGTTGTGCTGCGCTCCATGCGCAAGGCGCGCTATGCGGCGGATTGTCTTGGTCACTTCGGCCTTGCGGCGGAATGTTACTGCCATTTCACTTCACCCATCCGCCGTTATCCGGACCTTGTGGCTCACCGCATGCTCAAAGAGATCATACGCGGCAAAATGACTGCGAACCGGGTGAACAAATACGATGCTTTGCTGCCCGATATGATGCAGCATTGCTCCGATCGCGAGCTTGCGGCCATGGAAGCGGAACGGACGGCGGATGACCTTAAAAAGGCGGAATACATGCAAGGCTGTATTGGTGCGGTGGAGAGGGGAATCATCAGCGGCGTTACCCAGTTCGGTCTGTTTGTGGAATTTCCGAATACGACAGAGGGCATGGTGCGTATCGCGTCTATCCCCGGGGATTATTTCGCAGCGGATCTTAAGCATTTCAGACTTACAGGGAAAAGCAGCGGACGCACCTATTGCCTTGGCGACACGGTCAAAGTGCGCGTTTTAAGCGTGGATATGGCAAATGTAAGGGTGGAGCTTGAGCTCATTCCCGAAAAGGCGGAAAAGGCAGAAAAGACGGAAAAACGCAGTGCAAAAAAGCCGCAGGAACGCAAAAACATCGCGAAACGCGGGGATAAGAGACACGCTAAACGGCCCGAACGGAACGGGAAACGGCCGAAGCGTACGGGGAAAGTTGCAAAGCGCAAAGGAAAATAGTATAATACAATGTACCGATTCGGGTAAGCTGCAAAAGAGGGGGTGAATGTGTTGCCGATCAAAAAAGGTGTCAGACAGATCGCGGAAAACCGCAAAGCGCGGCATGAGTATTTCATCGAAGATACTTACGAATGCGGTCTTGCACTGGTGGGTACGGAAGTGAAGAGCATCCGTGCAGGCAAGGTGAACCTCAAGGATTCCTACGCCCAGATCAAGAACGGCGAAGCATTCATCGTAGGCATGCATGTGAGCCCTTATGAACAGGGCAACATCTTCAATGCGGATCCCTTCCGCCAAAGAAAGCTGCTTCTCCATAAGCAGGAGATCCGAAAACTTCATACCCTTGCCCAGGCGGATGGTTACAGCCTCATTCCGTTAAGGCTCTACCTTCGCGATGGTCTTGTAAAGATGGAGCTGGCGGTGGCAAAGGGCAAAAAGCTTTACGATAAGCGCCACAGCATCGCGGAGCGCGACGCCAAGCGCGATATTGACCGCCGCATGAAAAATGCGGATTACTAACTAAAAAGCCTTTTAGCGCCGCAAGGGTACGACGGCGCAAAATGGGGGCGTAAATGGTTTCGACGGGGATCGCTGAAGCCGGATAAGCGAGCCGAAGCCCCGTGCTTCGTTAAAAACGGGAATTAAAAAATAACTGACGAATCTAATTTCGTACCCGTCGCTGCTTAAGCAGTGACCGTCCGTCCCCGGTTGCCCACGACCGGGCCAACGGGCGTCAATAATGTGGGGAACCAGCCTGCGTAAGCTTTGCCGCAGTTGGGATCTTATGAAGCTACCAAAGTCCTGACCCTGCCGTTGGGGGCAGGATGGAGGGAATAACAAAACAGCGGCTACGCTCGTAGAAAGTCTTGTGGACGGGTTTTCGGACAGGGGTTCGACTCCCCTCGCCTCCACCAAATCAAAAAACCACCCATATGGGTGGTGTTTTGATTTGTAGAAGAAGGGAGTCGAAGCCGTGTGCCCGAAGGGCAAAATCGCTCCGGTGGAGCGATTTTAACAGTCGGATTTTGCGGCACAGGCTCGTCGCCGCAAGCTGCACATCCTTCGCGGTAACGCTGTGCGTTCCCTCTCAGTCGTTCCGCTGCGCCTCCTCTCCGCAAAAATCACGTTCTGCTCGCCTGCTCGGTTGCAAGTGACCTCGCAGCGGCTGCGCTGTCGCTACCAACTTTTTGCGGTTCACTTCACTTGACATTTTTTGCGTCTTTGCTGTATGCTGAAACCGGAAAGAGAATCCATACTTATCACGAGGAGGAAACGATCATGGCATATGTGATCACGGATGATTGTGTTGCCTGCGGGCTCTGCGCCCGGAAATGCCCGATGGATGCCATTACGGAGGGCGATGATATTTATCAGATCAATGCGAGGCTTTGCGTTGACTGCGCCGCATGCGCGGAGGAATGCCCTGTTGAGGCGATCCATAAGGTAGGGGCAGCGGCGGAAGCCAAGCCGGAAAAGAAAAAGAAGAAAGGCCTGTTCGGTCTGTTTTCAAAATAAGGTTCTGCACCGCTTGTTCGAAACGCAAGAGCGGGGCGAAGGTTTTATATCTGCATAATAAAAAACGCCGCGGCGATCATGTGATCGTCCGCGGCTTTCTTTGGATTGGATAAGCTTTAAAGCTTTTATTTGTTGAACAGGTGGCAGGCCACAAAGTGACCGGGCTCCATCTCGCGGGCTTCCGGTACCTGCTCGGAGCAGATACCCATGCAGTGCTCGCAGCGATCGTGGAAGGAGCAGCCCTTGGGCGGGTTGGCCGGGCTGGGCACGTCGCCCTCAAGGCGGATGCGCTTCTTGTCCTCCAGCGGGTCACGCTTGGGAATGGCGGAAAGCAGTGCCTGGGTGTAGGGATGCATGGGTTTTTGGTACACATCCTCCGTGTTGCCCATTTCCACGATGCGGCCAAGATACATGACGCCAACGCGGTTGCTGATGTGGCGCACAACATTCAGGTCGTGGGAGATGAAGAGGTAGGAAAGCTCCATATTCTTCTGCAGATCCATGAGAAGGTTCAGGATCTGGGCCTGAATGGAAACGTCAAGGGCGCTGACGGGCTCGTCTGCCACGACGAACTTGGGCTTGGTAATCAGCGCGCGGGCGATGCTGATACGCTGGCGCTGGCCGCCGGAGAACTGATGCGGGTAGCGCTCAAGATGCTCCGGGTTAATGCCCACGGCTTCGGTGATCCACTTGATCTGCTCTTCCGTCTCGGCAGGGGTGAGCTGGAAGTGGGTATCAAGGGGCTCCTCAAGAAGCTTGCGCACCGTCATGCGGGGGTTCAGGGAAGAATAGGGATCCTGGAACACCAGCTGCATGTTGCGGCGCATCTTACGCATGCTTTCCTTATCAAGCTGGCAAAGATCCTGGCCGTCAAAGATGATCTTGCCGTTGGTGGGCTCGATCAGGCGCAGGATGGTGCGGCCTGTGGTGGATTTACCGCAGCCGGACTCACCAACAAGGCTGAAGGTCTCCTTTTCCCGGATCTGGAAGGACACATCTTCCACTGCGTGCACATAGCCAACGGTTTTGCGCACAACGCCGCCGAGGATGGGGAAGTAGGTCTGCAGATGCTGTACGTCAAAAAGTACTTTCTGTTCGCTCATACGTTACGCCTCCTCTACTGCGCCGTCAATGTGGAGCCAGCAGCGGCACTTATGGCCGGTTTCGATCTCAACAAGCGGTGGGCATTCGGTCTTGCACTTATCCATGCAGCGGTTGCAGCGGTCTGCAAAGCGGCAGCCGGAGCTAAAGTTGCCTGCAGAGGGAACCATACCCTTGATGGTGTAAAGCTCTTTCTTCGCGTTGCCAAGGCTGTTGATGGAGCGGAGCAGGCCCTCGGTATAGGGATGCGCGGTGTTGTGGAAAATATCCACAACGCTGGCTTCTTCAACGACCTGACCCGCATAGAATACCGCCACGTGCTCACAGGTCTCGGCGATAACGCCAAGGTCATGCGTGATCATGATCACGGAGGTATCGTAGCTTTCCCGAAGCTCGTTCATCAGGTCAAGGATCTGGGCCTGAATGGTCACGTCAAGGGCGGTGGTGGGCTCATCGGCGATAAGAAGGCGCGGGTTGTTGATGAGGGCGATGGCGATCATCACGCGCTGCAGCATACCGCCGGAAAGGTGGTGGGGATAATCCCGAAGGATCTCTTCCGCACGGGGGATCTTCACCTTTTTGAGCATTTCAAGGGAGGCATCGTGCATTTCCGCCTTGGTCATGTTGGTATGGAAGCTGAGGGCCTCATTGATCTGCTGCTCAATGGTGTACATGGGGTCAAGGGCGGTCATGGGCTCCTGGAAGATCATGGAGATCTCGTTACCGCGGATCTTGCAGAGATCCTGCGGCGCCATGCCGACGATCTCCTGCTCCATGCCGTTGCTGTTCTGGAAACGGATGGAGCTGCCTTTGCCAACCTTGAGAGGGTAGGAAAGAAGGCCCATGATGGCGTTGCAGGTGATGGATTTGCCGCAGCCGGATTCGCCGACTACGCCGAAGTTTTGTTTCTTGTTGATATTAAGGTCAATGCCTTCCACCAGCTTGATGGGAGGGAGCTTCTTGCCTCTGGGCAAATCGATAGAGAGATTGCGAATCTCAAGCAGATGATCCATATCTATCTTTCCTCCTATCAAAGTTTCAGTTTCGGGTCAAGCACGTCGCGCAGACTGTCGCCCAAAACGTTGAAGAGCAGAATGGTGATGACGATGAAGATCGTGGGGAAGATGACCATCCAGGGAGCCTGCTCCATGTAGGCGCGGGCTTCGGAAAGCATGGAACCCCAAGAAGGATCCGGCGGCTGGATGCCAAGGCCAAGGAAGCTCATGGCAGCCTCGGTCAGGATGGCGCCGGAAAGGGCCAGCGTAGACTGGACCGTGAAGGGTGCGATGACATTGGGGGAGATGTGGCGCACAAGCACGTTGAATGTTTTAACGCCAACGCTCTGGGCGTTCTTTACATACTCAAGTCCCTTTGCCGCAATGACGGATGCACGAACCGTGCGGGCAAATACCGGGATGTTAACGATACCGATTGCCACCATCGTTGCGCCAAGACCGCGGCCGAGAACCGTGGAGATCAGGATCGCGAGGAGGATGGAGGGGAATGCGAACAGGATATCCATGATGCGCATGATAATGGTATCGGCCCAGCCCTCAAAGTAACCGGCGATCATGCCGACAACGTAGCCGGCGCCGGCACCGATGCCAACGGCAATAAGGCCAACCCAAAGGGAAACGCGGGCGCCGTAGATCACGCGGCTGAAGACATCGCGGCCATAGTTATCCGTGCCGAAGATATAATCCGGTGCGGGAGCGGACTTGGGCGCTGCGATCATATGATCCGGCTCGTAAGGAGCAATAACGGGAGCCATTACCGCGGTAACGATGATCAGAAAGATGCCCACGATGCAGACGCGCGCCATGGGATCGCGCCAAAGATCTTTGATGGTTTGTCCAAATCTTCTCAAAGTGCTCACCTCAATTATAAGAAATTCGGGGATCGATAAAGGCGTACAGCAGGTCTGTGATCAGGTTTACAATAACGAAGATGAATGCGATCACAAGCGTACAACCCTGTACCACCGGATAGTCGCGCTGGTTGATGGCGGTAACGGCAAGCTGGCCAAGACCCGGCAGGGAGAAAATCTGCTCCATGATAACGCCGCCGCCAAGGAGAGAGCCGATCTGCATGCCGATAAGCGTGACAACGGGGATCATGGCGTTGCGGAAGGCATGCTTGAAGATGGCGACCTTTTCGTTGGCGCCTTTGGCGCGGACGGTCTTGATGAAATCCTGCCTGAGAACTTCCAGCATGGAGGAACGGGTCATACGCATGACGGAGCCGGAAATGCCGAAGCCGTTGATGAGCGCGGGAAGAATGATCATCTCAAGGTTCATCATGGGATCGTCAACAAAGAACACGAAGCCTAGCGGGGAGTAATAATTGAACATAAGGGAAAGCGCCAGGATCACGCAGATACAGGTGGCAAAGCCGGGAACGGAAACACCGAGAAGGGCGAATACGCGCACAAAGCGGTCTACCCAGGTGTTG
The DNA here is from genome assembly GCA_015056105.1 of Clostridiales bacterium. Lineage (GTDB taxonomy): Bacteria > Bacillota > Clostridia > Christensenellales > CAG-138 > UBA1685. The sequence goes on from SVGX01000001.1 coordinate 61,201, forward strand.
CGCTTCACAGCAGCAAGGATGCCGAGCGGGATTGCAATGATCCAGGAGATCACGGCGGAAAGGACGGCAAGCTCAGCGGTAACACGCATGCGCTGGCCGATCTCGGGAAGGATGGGGGCGCCGCTGCGGATGGATTCACCAAAATCACCCACGAGTACGCCGCCGATCCAGTCCAGGTACTGGATGATATAAGGCCTGTCGAGGCCATACTTAACTTCCAACTGATGGCGAAGCTCTTCGGTAGCTTCAATGCCGAGGATACCGGAGATAACATCGCCGGGGATCATCTTCATAACGGCGAAGATGAGCACGCTGATGCCAAACAAAACGGGCAGCAGCTGAATGATGCGGCGAATGATATAATTTCTCATTTTTCACTCTCCTAAAGCAGCAGACTGTATTCTGCCATTGTTTCATACGAAGGTTGAGAACTGACAAATGCCAAACGGTGAGAGGTTGGCTTTGTCAGGCCTCAACCTGCAGGCGTAAAGAGGATGGGGCGGAAGTCCGCCCCATCCCAAAGGCGCAATGGATTATTTCTCGATCCAGGCGTCGCGATAGTTGCCGCTGTCGGCAAGAGTGGGAACGAAGCCCTGGAGATTCTTGCTGATAACGAAGTAAGCCATGGGGCTGGCAATACCGATCTTACCGGCGTCATCAATGATGATGTCCTGGCACTCGTTGTAGTACTCTTCACGAACGGCTTCGTCGGCGGTGCCGAGAGCGAGGGTGCAGAGCTCGTCAACGCGGGCGTTGGAGAAACCAAACACGCTGGCGCTGCCATCGGTGGTGAAGAACATGCCGATACCGCGGTTCGGATCGAGACCGGAACCATCCTGAACGACCATGGCGTCAAAGCCGGCCTCGGTGGTGCCCATCTTGTACCAAACGTCTACATATTCACCGGACTCGAGGTTCACGATCTCAAGGTCGATGTAGATGGCGTCGAGCTGCTGATCGATAACAACGGCAGTCTGACGGATGGTGTCGAGAAGACCGGCAGCGACCTTAAGGGTCAGGCGGTTGTTCTCGTTGTAACCGGCAGCTTCCATCATCTGCTTGGCCTTTTCCACGTTGGTGGTGTAGAGGTCATAGTTGGAAAGCGGCACGGACCAGTGGCCGGTGGAGGGAGGAATGATGTGGGTGGGGATAGCTTCGCCGGAGAACACGATGTCGATGATGTTCTGACGGTCGATAGCATAGCAGATCGCCTGACGGACGTTCTTATCCTGGAGAGCGGGGGTGGAGGCGTTGAGGCCGAGGGCGATGTAGTCGCTGGTCTGGTAGCTGGCAACAGTCAGGTTTTCTTCCTTGGCAGCAGCCTGAACGTTGGAGGCGGAGAGGGTGGAGATGTCGATTTCGCCAGTACGAAGAGCAGCCAGACGGGCGGCTTCGTCGCCAACGAGGTAGAAGGTGATACCGTCGAGCTTAACGCGGTCGGCATCCCAGTACTCTTCGAACTTAACGAGGCTTACGTAGTTGTCAGCCTTCCACTCGCTGAGAGCGAAGGGGCCGGTACCGCCGTCAGCACGCATGAGGTCGCCGTTGGCCTTGACCACTTCGGGGTCAACGATGGCGCCGTAGTTGCTGCAGAGGTTGCTGAGGAATACGGAGGTAACGGTGGAGAGGGTGAACTTGACGGTGTACTTGTCGAGAACTTCGATGGTATCGATGTTGCCGAAGTAGGTCGCCTTGCTGCCGAAAGCACCGATGTCGCCGGCCTCGGTACGACCGAGAACGCGCTCGAAGGAGTACTTAACGGCTTCAGCAGTCACTTCGTTACCGGAATGGAACTTGACGCCTTCACGAAGCTTGATGGTGTAAGAAAGGCTGTCGGGGCTGATCTCCCAGCTCTCGGCGAGCTCGCCGTAGTAGTTCAGGTCTTTGTCCTGACCAAGAAGAGTCTCGTACATCTGGGGGATGATGCGGAGGGAAGCTTCCTCGGAAACGGTGTGCGGGTCAAAGCCGGTGGGCTCGGAGTTGGCACCCCAGCGGAGGATCATGGGTTCAGCGGGCTCTTCGGAAGTCTCGGGAGCAGTGCTCGCTTCAGGAGCAGTGCTGGCTTCAGGAGCGGTGCTGGTCTCAGGAGCAGTGCTGGCCTCGGGTTCGGTGGTGGTGGTCTTGCCGCCGCAGCCAACCAGCACGCTGGCGATCATCATGACAGCCAGCATCAGGGACAGAAGCTTTTTCATTGTTTTACCTCTTTCCTAAAAGATAATATTTATATCACAGGCTGTGCCTGCAGATACCGTTTTTACTGCACGATGGGCGCTTCCTGCCCAAGCAGCGAGTAGTGGATAGCCCGGCGGAATTCGTTGGTGTTGCCGGGGGCGCCTTCCAGACGGTGGAACTTGTTGGTCAGCGTTACGGCACCGATGCCGTTTTTTCGGCTGATCCACATACCGGTGCCGGTGAAGCCGGTATGTCCGCAGCCTTCCGGGAAGGTGATGGTCTTATCGAAGCCGAGGCCGCGCTCGTTGAGCGTTGTTTCCATTGCCCGGAGGAAGATGGGCTTCTCGGTGTTCAAATAAAACATGCAGAGGCGGCTGAGAGCTTCCGATGTGGCAAACACGCCTGCGTGGCCGCTGGCGCCGTTCCAATAATAGAAGGCATTGCCGTCGTTGACGCTGCCGCGCACCTCAACGCCGTTTTCGCGCCAGCCGTCAAAGGTAAGGCCGCGCTCGGCGCACATGCGCTGCTCGATCTGATTGCCATAGCAGCTTGGCGCACAGCGGGAAGGCTCAACAGGACCGTAGGCCATCCCTTCGCCCACGATGGGGCGGATATACTGTTCAAGGCCTTCGCGGAGGGTGAGCCCCGTCACATGGGTAAAGATAAGGCCGAGAAGCATGAAGTTAAGATCGCTGTAAGCCATGCCCGTTTCCACGGGGGTGGAGGAGAGCACGCGCTCGAGTACGGTGTAAAAATCGCGTCCGTCGCTGTAGAAAGGGAACCAGGGCACGATGCCGGAGGTATGGGTCAGAAGCTCGAATACCGTCACATCCCGAAGCCGTTCGCGGGTAACGGGGCCGGGGCCCTTTACAGGAAGGCGGGAAAGGACTTTGTCCTCCGGGGAAAGGCGACCTTCTTCCATGGCGAAAAGCAGCATGGTAGTGCAGATGATCTTGCTGACGGAAGCAAGATCGAACCAGGTATCCTTTTCCGCGGGACCGGTGCAGTTGTGGTACAGCGTCTTTTCCCGGTCAAAGACCTGACATACCGCAGCGGGGAAGTACCCTTCGGTGCGGTATTTTTCAAGGATAGAATCGAGCAGAGCAGGATTAAGGTTCATAAAAGACCTCCTGTTGGTTTCAAAATGAAGCCGGGCGGATGCAGCGGCAGCCGCATCGCTGAAGTTGAAGAAAGAGGAAGATGCCCGGCACTCATACGGAAAGTCTCGCCGCTGCGTGACGGCAAAACAAAAGCCTGCCGTCAAGTCCGGGTGGGCACGGGCCACACCGTATTCGGATGATACAACGCCAAGTTAAAAGGTTACAAAATTTATAGTTCGTGAACCATGATAGCAGACATTTTGATTGGTCTGACAAATCATAGACAGTATACCATTTATTTATGTATCTGTCTACTGAAAAAACATCAAAAACGCTTTTTTTACAGATTTTCTTTGCATGCAAAAATCACTGTTGACAGTCGCCGCGGGAATGGGATAGGCTAAATTTAACAACCTTTCGGAGGTACGTTATATATGGATAAATATCTGGCAGGTCTTGCCACGGAAAGCATCAACGAAGAAACAAGGGGTATCGACCGCTGTTCCACCGTCGAGATGGTGACGATGATCAACCGTCAGGATGCTCTTGTAGCCGGCGCAGTGGGCGCGGAAGCGGAAAACATCGCACGGGCGATCGATATGATCTATCCCCGCCTTGAAGCGGGCGGACGTCTTATTTATCTCGGTGCAGGCACATCGGGCCGCCTCGGCGTTCTCGATGCTTCGGAATGTCTGCCTACTTTCGGCGTGGATCCCGATATGGTACAGGGTTATATCGCCGGCGGCGATATCGCGCTCCGCCGCCCCGTTGAAGGTTGCGAAGACAGCAGGGAAGACGGCATTGCCATCATCGATGAGCTGAAGGTTAATGAAAAGGATGCGGTCGTGGGCATCACCGCCAGCGGCAGCGCCCCCTATGTGCTTGCCGCGGTAGAACATGCGAAAAGTCTCGGCGCCGCAGCCATCGGTCTTTGCACCAATGCCAACTCCAAGCTGGAAAAGGTGTGCGATGTGACCATCGCACCCAAGGTAGGCCCGGAAGTTATCTCAGGTTCCACCCGCATGAAGTCCGGCACCGCCCAGAAGATGGTTCTCAACATGCTGACTACCTGCTCTATGGTCAAGATGGGCAAGGTCTACGGCAACCTGATGGTAGACCTTAAAGCCAGCAACAAAAAGCTTGAGGACCGTGCCCGCAGGCTCATCTGCCATGCTACCGGCGTGGACAGCGAAACGGCAGGAGAATACATCGTAAAGGCGAATTCCCATGTGAAGCTTGCGATCCTTATGATCGAGACCGGCCTTGAGGCGGAGGCGGCGCAGAAAGTTCTTGATGCATGCGGCGGCCGCCTTGCGGAGGCTATTGAAGCGGGAAAGGAGAAATAAACCATGTTCGAAACGCTGAAAAACAAGGAAAAACGCCTTGTGGTGGGCATGATGTCCGGCACCTCCGTAGATGGTGTGGATGCGGCCCTTGTAGAGTTTTCCGGTTCCGAGGAAAGCCCGGAAGTGCGCCTTGTCGCCTTTGAAAACAAACCCTTTCCGCCCGCTGTCAGGGAAAAGATCTTCAAGCTTTTCAGGCCCGACACCGCGCCCGTTGACGATGTGGGATATATGAACTTTCTTCTCGGCGAGCTGTATGCGAATGCGGCGCTTTCTGTGATCGAAAAGGCGGGCATGAAACCCGAAGATATCGATGCCATCGGCTCCCACGGCCAGACAATCTGGCATTCCCCCGATCCCGATGAGCGGGACGGCTATCCCATCCGCTATACGGTGCAGATCGGTGAAGGTTCCGTGATCGCGCAGCGCACGGGCATTCTTACCGTTTCCGATTTCCGCGTGGCGGATATCGCGGAAGGCGGTCAGGGCGCGCCCCTTGTACCTTTTTCCGAATATCTTCTTTATCGCCGCCAGAACGAGACCATCCTCCTTCAGAATATCGGCGGCATCGGCAATGTGACGGTGCTTCCTGCCGGCGCGGGTCCCGATGCGGTATTTGCCTTTGACACCGGCCCCGGCAACATGATCATTGATGCGGTGGTCAGCGCGCTGACGGATGGTAAAGAGACCTACGATGCAGGTGGCGCCCGCGGCAGCCGCGGCAAGGTATGCGAAGCCCTGCTCGCAAGGCTGCAGGCGGATCCCTACTATACCCATCCCCTGCCCAAATCCACCGGCCGGGAGCACTTCGGTGTGCAGTACACAAAGGATATCATGGCGATGCAGAAGGAATTCGGTCTGAGCGATGACGATGTGGTCGCCACCGTGACCGACCTTACCGCATGGTCTATTGCGGACGCTTACGAACGCTATATCCTGCCCAAACACAAAGCGGTGGAGATCATCGTGGGTGGTGGCGGCAGCTACAATAAGACCCTTGTTGCCATGATGGAAAAACGCTTTGCCGCCTATAGTGTCAAGGTACGCGTACAGGAAGATCTCGGCTTCAACAGCGATGCAAAGGAAGCTGTTGCGTTCGCCCTTCTTGCGGACCGTGCCGTGCGCGGTATGCCCAACACGCTTCCCGCCGTTACCGGTGCGCGCCAAAGCGTTATCATGGGGAAACTCTCACTGCCCTGGAAGGTATAAAACATGGAACTGCGTCTTGTAAAATGTCCGGCGGAACTTCCTGCGGGCGTGGTGGAGATCTTTGATAATTCTGCCATCCATGAACGGTATTTCAGCGACGGCCGGCTCAGAAACATCCTGCCCCGGTATGCGGCGGCGGGGGAACTGTACCTCGCTTTGGATGAAAATGATCGTCCTGTGGGTGCGATGCGGGTATCCATGCGCGGTTTTTGCGGTCTCTACCCGTATCTTTCTCTGATCGGCGTGCATGCGGAGAGCCGGGGCAGCGGCGCGGGCGCTTTCCTGATGGGTGAGCTTGAACGGCTTGCCCGGGAATCCGGCGCAAAGCGCGTGACGCTGATGGTCAGCGATTTCAATGCGGGCGGCATCCGCTTCTACGAACGGCTTGGCTACTGGCAGCTCGGAAAGCTCCCCGATGCCGCAAAGGCGGGCATCACGGAACTTGTGATGGTAAAAGATATTTCGGCCGAATGACCGAATGCAATAAAAACACAAATAAAAAGGCGGTTGGGCTGTTATACCCGCCGCCGTTTTTCTGCGCGGATACGGTACAATTAAGAATGAATGCCGCTTCTTTGATCTTCGCTTGTTGTGTGCAGGTACATAATGTGCGATAATAAAAAACAGCGGGAGGCGCCGTGCCGCTGTGAAATTACATTATTTTATAATGATGCAAAAATGATGCAATGCTTTCTAAAAGGAAAAGATCCTATGAGCAACAGTAAAAAAGGCCTTGCGGGCATGATACTTGCCCTTGCCTGGCCCACGATGATGGAACAGGTGATGCAGACTGCCGTGCAGTATGTGGATACCGCCATGGTCGGCACTCTCGGAACGGATGCCGTTGCGGCAGTCGGTGCAACAAGCACCGTTGGCTGGCTCATTCACAGCACAGTTTCCGCTTTTGGTGTGGGCTTTCTGGCGCTCATTGCACAGGCTTGCGGTGCAAGAAATAAAGCCACCGCCAAACATGCTGCGGCGCAAGCTGCTTTTGTGGTGCTTGTCCTTGGTATCATCAGTACGGTGATACCTGTTGCGCTGAGTAGATGGGTGCCTGTATGGATGCAGGTGGATCCGCATATTCAGGATGTTTCCGCAACGTATTTTATGATACTGTATCTTCCTATGCTGCCGCGAACGGCTTCCGCTATTTTTGGAACGGCACTTCGCGCTGCTGGAGATACAAAGACGCCCATGAAGGTAGGCATTATCGTCAATCTTCTCAATGTGGTTCTGAATTTCCTGCTGATCTATCCTACAAGAACCATTACCGTTGCCGGAATCAGCTTCACAATGGTCGGCGCCGGCCTTGGCGTGATCGGCGCAGCGGTAGCCAGTGCCATTGCTTATGTTTGGGGCGGCATTCATATTTCGCTTGTACTTTGGTGCCACCCGCTCATTTCACCAAGGGGTGCATCGATCAAGCCGGATCCTGCCATTCTGAAACCATGTTGGAAGATCACCTTTCCCAATATGATGCAGCAGCTTGGAAGCTGTCTTGGCTTCGTGACTTTTGCGGCAATGATCAACTCTCTCGGCGGCGTATCCACTGCGGCGCATACCATTGCAAACACAGTGGAATCCGCCTTCTATATCCCGGCTTACGGAATGCAGACTGCAGCCGCAACCCTGACGGGCAATGCCTACGGTGCGCGGGATCATAAGCAAATGCGATCTCTTGCCGCCATGTTCATTCCCATCGAAGAAACTCTGATGATCCTTTCCGGTGCTGCACTTTTCCTTTCCGCACCGGCGCTTGTTTCCCTTTTTTCCGAGAGCGAAGAAGTGATCCGTCTCGGTTCTGCGGTACTGCGCATGGTTGCGGTATCGGAACCCTTTTACGGTTTTTCCATCATCGTGGAAGGGATGCACCTTGGCGTCGGACGTACCCGTACGCCGTTCCTTTACAATGTGCTTGGCATGTGGTGCATCCGCATCGTGGGCACGTTCCTGTTTACGCAGGTGATGGACTTCGGTCTCGTTGCCGCATGGGGCTGCATGATCGCCCACAATATTCTTGTGTTCGTTCTTTATCTGATCGCCTTTATCCGAGGATCCTGGAATCCGCTGAACAGCGCATACGTATAAGTTCCGAATACGGATAAAACCGCAAAAACACATAAAGAAAAAAGTCGGGGATGGGATCGCCCCGGCTTTTCTGTTTGCTCCGGCGGCTCGGCTGCCGCGCTGTATCCGCATCGGGATGCTGTTTTTTGATGTCGGGACGGGGCGAACGGTGAATTTTCTGCATCATTTCTTGTTTCTTTGCTTTTCTGGTGGTATAGTAACATAGAATAATCATGTATGGAGGCACGTTATGTTCAAACAGTTCAAGGAATTTGCGTTTAAAGGCAATGTAGTGGATATGGCAGTCGGTGTTATGATCGGCGGTGCATTCGGTAAGATTGTCACTTCCGCTGTCAACGATCTCATCATGCCCCTTATCAGCCTTCTGACCGGCGGTCTTGATTTTAGCACCCTGTTCATTGCCCTTGACGGCAACACCTACGAGACCCTTGCTGCTGCGCAGGAAGCGGGTGCAGCATGTTTTGCATACGGTTCCTTCATTACCACAGTACTTGATTTCCTTATCATGGCGATCTGCGTATTCCTGATGGTAAAGGGCATCACGGCGCTGCGCGACCTCAAGAAAAAGGATCAGCCTGCTCCGGAGCCGGAAAAAGCCCCTCGTACCTGCCCCTACTGCTGTGAGGTCATCAACGAGAAGGCTACCCGCTGTCCCCATTGCGCCGCAGAGCTGCCCGAGGTGGAATAACCCTTTTTCGCAGGCAGTTTAAGCGGTCTGTTTCGAAAATATACATGTATGCAATTCCCGCTTGCCTTGACAGGGCATAAAAGGAAAACTTACAATAATAAGTGGTAACTCCGCCGCTTTTGCGGCGGAGAGAAAGGACTTCAATGAAAGTATCTGCAGCCGTCATTCTTGCGGCGGGCCGCGGCACGCGCATGAACAGCGCAAAACCCACGGCGCTTCACGAAGTTGGCGGAAAGCCGATCATTGACCGCATGCTGGTCAGCGTGGCGGCATGTTCTGCGTCGCTTCCGGTGATTGTGGAAAATGCAAACGGTCTCATCTCTGCCCATGTGGGCGAAAAAGCCCGCTTTGTCATCCAGCCAGTCTCCTTGGGCGAAGCGGATGCCCTTCTTTCGGCCCGTGCCGTTCTTGAACAGGCAGGGGATGGGCTTGTGCTTGTTCTTTACGGAAATTTGCCCCTTATTGAAACGGAATACATCGATGCGGTGATACGCGCTGCCGAAAAGGACAGGGCGGCCATGCTTGTTTTCTCCGATGAGGAAACGGAGGAACTTCAGCCCGTGGGCGTGTTCTGCTTTGAAGGAGCGCTGCTTTTAAAGGCGCTTCTTGACGGGGAAGCCTGCGATACCGTAGCGGATTGCGCGGCATCCATGGCACAGTACGGTGTTGAAGTCCATGAGCTGATGATCAGTGCCGCTTCCGTCCCGCAGGTAAGGGACAGGGCAGGGATCGCATTTTGCGAATCCGTTCTGAAAGCATCCGTTCTTGAAAAGCACTTTGCGGCGGGCGTCACCATCCTTGATCCGGTCACCACCCATATCGGCGAGGATGTTGTCATCGGCCGGGATACGGTGATCCACCCCGGCGTGATCCTTTCCGGCAGAACCGAGATCGGCGAAGGAAGCGTCATTAAAGGCGGCTGCCAGCTTCACGATACCCGCATCGGCAGCGGCTGCACCCTTACCTATGTGGTGGCGGATGATGCTGTGGTGGGAAACAATGTAAAAATCGGCCCATTTGTGAACCTCCGCCCGAAGACGGTCATTGCGGATGGTTGCAAGATCGGCGATTTTGTTGAAATAAAGAATTCCAATGTGGGCGAGGGCACCAAGCTGCCGCATCTTTCCTACATTGGCGATGCAGATGTGGGCAGCGGTGTCAACGTGGGCTGCGGCTGTGTATTCGTCAATTATGATGGTTTTAAGAAACACCGCACCACCGTGGGAAACAACGTGTTCCTCGGCTGCCAGACGAACCTTGTGGCGCCGGTCACGGTAGGGGATGATGCCTATACGGCGGCGGGTTCCACCATCACGCAGGATGTGCCTGCGGGCGCGATGGCATTTGCCCGCGTTAAACAAAGCAATAAGATCGGCTATGTGGAAAAGTTCCGCAGCCTGAAAAAGAAGTAAGGGGCGCGGGAACGTTGTTTTGTGAAATAAAAGGGATCAAGATTCATTATGAACGGCAGGGGCAGGGGAAACCTGTGCTGATCCTGCACGGCTGGGGCGCAAGCATCGAAGCGGTCCGTCCCATCATGAACTGCATCAGTGCCCTCGGCTATGAGGCGATCGCCATCGATTTCCCTGGTTTCGGCGAAACGGCGGAGCCTCCGGAAGCATGGGGCGTCCCGGAATATGCGGCGATGACAAAGGACTTCATTGAAACGATCGACATTCGCGGCTGCGATCTTATCTGTCATTCTTTCGGTGGGCGGGTTACTATCCTGCTTGCTTCCGCGGATAAAACGCTGTTTTCAAGGCTGGTCCTTGTGGATGCGGCAGGCGTGAAGCCAAGACGCGGCGCAAAGTATTATATCCGCGTGTATTCCTTCAAGGCGCTCAAACACCTTGCGCGGATAGGGTTTATTGATAAAGCGTTTCATATCAGCGAAAAACAGAAACATGCCGGGAGTGCCGATTACAGGGCGCTCAAAACCGATGTGATGCGTGATACTTTCAAACGGGTGGTAAACCTTGATCTGACAGACAGGCTTTGCCGCATTGAAAACGAAACGCTCCTTGTTTGGGGAGACCGGGATACCGCAACGCCGCTTTACCAGGCAAAGGTGATGGAAGCGAACATCAAAAAAGCCGGGCTTGCGGTGCTCGAGGGCGCGGGACACTTTTCCTACGCCGATAAATACACGCAGTTCGCTGCGGTGATGAAGGCATTTTTTGCCTGAGGAGAATTGATTTGACGATCACAAGTTATGTTTATGCGTTTGCCGCCGCCATCGCGGTGGTGCTTGCTTCGCTGCCGCTCATCCACATGCTGCAGCTTGAAAGCTATCAGGGGAAAATGTATCTTAAATGGGTATCGCGGCATGTTGCATCCGATGTGCTGCCCTACCTGATGAACGGTGTTCTTGTAATGGTGCTGCGCTGCGGCTATGTGCTGTTTTATAGCATGGGCAGCCGCCTTTACAGCATTTCCTATGCCCTTGCGGATATCGTTTATCTTGTTTTGCTTCTGTTGAACTATTATTCCTATACGAAAAAGGAGCATATCAAGCCCCTTGCCTTTACCGGCAGGGTGAAGCGGCTCATCGCGGTGGAGCTGATCCTCGGCATCCTGTTCACGGCGGCCTTCTTCTACAAGACCACCTTTGAAGGCTTCAGGATGACATGGTTCCAGTTCCTTTGGCCTAATTTTCTGCGTTATGCGCCGGGCATGTTCCTGCCCTTCTTTGTCTGCCTTGCTTATCTTGTGACCTATCCTATCGAAAGCGCCGTGAAAAAATGGTACTTCAACGATGCGAAAAAGAAGCTTGCCGCAAGAGATGATGTGATCAAGATCGGCATCACCGGCAGTTTTGGCAAGACAGGCACAAAGTTTGCCCTTGGCACCATTCTCGGCGAAAAGTACGATGTGCTTTTCACCCCGGGCAGCTTCAATACCCCCATGGGCGTGACCCGCATCATTCGCGGTGAACTTGAGGAACACCATGAGGTCTTCATCGCTGAAATGGGCGCCCGCTACCGCGGCGATATCAAAGAGCTCTGCACCCTCGTGAAGCCGCAGTACGGCATCATTACCGCCGTGGGCAAGCAGCATCTTGAGACCTTCGGCTCCCTTGAGGGTGTGATCAAAACCAAGGGGGAGCTGGCGGAGAGCCTTATGCCTGATGGCTGCTGCTTCTTCAACGGCGATGACGAAAACTGCCGCACCATGTTCGCTTCTTCCGCACTGAAGGAAAAATACCTCTTCGGCACGGAAGGGGAGGGGCTTTATCTTGCCGCAAAGGATATCGCCGTCGGCCCTGCCGGCAGCGAATTTACCCTTGCAGCGGAAAACGGCGCTTCCGTCCGCTGCAAAACGAAGCTTCTCGGCCGCCACAATATTGTAAATCTGGCCGGTGCCGCAGCCCTTGCGCTCCGCCTTGGTCTTACCCTTGATGAGATCGCCGCAGGTATCGGAAAGGTGGAGCCGGTGGAACACCGGCTGCAGCTCGTGCCCGGCACGGTAACGGTTATCGACGATGCCTTCAACGCTAACCCCGTGGGTTCAAAGGAAGCGCTCAATGTGCTTGCCTCTTTCCCTGCAAGGCGCATCTGCGTCACCCCCGGCATGGTGGAACTCGGCGCAGAGGAAGCGGAATTGAACCGCGAATTCGGCAGCCATATGGCAAAGTGTGCGGATGTCGCCATCGTGATAGGCAAAGCTCATGCGGATCCCATTTGTGAAGGTCTTCTTGCGGCGGGCTTCCCGGAAAACTGCCTTGTGCGGGTCGCGACCCTTGCGGAAGCTACGGAAAATCTGCCCCTTTATACGGAGCCCGGCTGTGTGGTGCTCTTTGAAAACGATCTTCCCGATAACTATCGGGAGTAAGGAGTAAGATTATGCTGAACCTTGCCGTTCTTTTCGGCAGCCGCGCGGCGGAACATGATGTTTCCATCATTTCCGGCCTTCAGATCCTGGAAAACGCGGATAAATCAAAATACAATGCTTTTCCCGTATATGTTTCCCGAAAGGGTGAATGGTTTATTGGTGAACCGCTCCGCAAGGTGGAGACCTACAAGAACTTCAACGGCGACCAAAAAGGCCTTACCCGTGTGATCCTGCCGCCCGTACCGGGCATGAAGGGGCTTTACACCCTTGGCAGCGGTGGCCTTTTCGGTGCAAAGTCCCAAAAGGCTGCGGATATCGACTGTGCTATTTTCGCCTTCCACGGCATGCACGGCGAGGATGGCAGCATGCAGGGCCTTTTTGAGCTTGCGAATATCCCCTACACCAGCTGCGGTGTCACGGGCAGCGCCGTTGGCATGGATAAGGTCATCATGAAGTCGGTGTTCAAAAGTATGGGGCTTCCCGTGCTTGACAGCACCTACTGCTATCGCAGCGAATGGAAGGAAAATCCGGCGGCGGTCATCGAAAGGGCGGAAGCGCTGGGCTATCCCGTGTATGTAAAACCTGCAAATCTGGGTTCTTCCATCGGCATCAGCCGGGCGGTGGACCGTGCTTCGCTTGAAAAAGCCATGGATGTTGCCTGCGCTTACGATAGACGCATCCTGATCGAAAAAGGTCTCAATAAGCCGGTGGAAATCAACTGCGCGTGCCTCGGCTGCGGCGGCAAGACTACGGTCTCCCTCTGCGAACAGCCCGCTTCCTGGGAGGAATTCCTTACCTTTGAAGACAAGTATACTCGCGGCGGCAAAGGCATGAAGGGCCTTGCCCGCCAGGTGCCCGCGCCCATTTCCGACATTCTGACGGAAACTGTACGCGCTTTCACCGCCGATATCTTCCGCATGCTGGAGTGCAAGGGCGTTGTCAGAGTGGACTATATGCTCGACAGCGAAACGGAAGCGCTCTATGTAAGTGAGATCAACACCATTCCCGGCTCTTTCGCGTTCTATCTTTTTGAACCGATGGGCATTTCTTTCAGGCAACTTGTGGATCAGCTCGTTGAATATGCGCACGAAGCAATGGTGCAGAAGAACGAATCCACTTTTGCATATGATTCCGAGATCATTACCAACGTGATGAACGGAACAAAAACCACCAACAAGTAAATAAAAGGAGAGCACCAATGAGCAAGATTCAGATGCGTACCCCCCTCGTGGAGATGGACGGCGACGAAATGACTCGCATCATCTGGAAGATGATCAAAGATCACCTTCTGACCCCCTATATTGATCTGAAGACCGAGTATTATGACCTTGGCCTTCCTGCCCGCGATGCGACCGATGACCAGATCACCGTGCAGGCTGCTGAAGCCGTGAAAAAATACGGCGTCGGCGTTAAGTGCGCTACCATCACCCCCAATGCGCAGCGTGTTACTGAGTACAACCTGAAGAAGATGTATAAGAGCCCCAACGGCACCATCCGTGCGATCCTTGACGGTACCGTGTTCCGCACTCCCATCACGCTGCCCTGCCTAAAGCCTTCTGTGCGCAGCTGGGTCAAGCCCATTACCATCGCCCGCCATGCCTACGGCGACATCTATAAGTGCACCGAATACCGCGTACCTTCCGCCGGTACTGCCGAGATCCTTTTCAAGGATGCGGAAGGCAAAGAACTCTTCCACGAGACCGTCTTTGATTTCAAGTGCCCTGGCGTTCTCATGGGTACCTACAACAAGGATGACTCCATCCAGAGCTTTGCCCGCGCCTGCTTCAATTTCGCCCTTGCCACCAAGCAGGATCTCTGGTTCAGCGCCAAGGATACCATCTCCAAGAAGTATGACCACACCTTCAAAGATATCTTCCAGGAGATCTACGAAAAGGAATACAAGGCCGAATTCGAAAAGGCCGGCATCACCTATTTCTACACCCTCATCGATGACGCCGTTGCCCGCGTGATCCGTTCCGACGGCGGCTTCATCTGGGCCTGCAAGAACTATGACGGCGATGTCATGAGCGACATGGTGGCTACCGCCTTCGGTTCCCTTGCCATGATGACCAGCGTTCTTGTTTCCCCTGACGGCAACTACGAATACGAAGCTGCCCACGGCACCGTTACCCGCCATTACTACAAGCATCTTGAAGGCGAGACCACTTCCACCAACTCCATGGCGACCCTTTTCGCATGGACCGGCGCCCTCAAGAAGCGCGGCGAGATGGATGAGATCCCCGAGCTCGTTGCGTTCGGCGAGAAGCTTGAAAAGGCTTCCCTCAAGTGCATCGAGGATGGCTTCATGACCAAGGATCTTGCCCTCCTCGCCGACATGGAAAACAAGACCGTCCTTTCCACCGAAGGCTTCATTCTGAAGGTCAAGGAATATCTTGACGCGGCGATGTAAATCCAGTACCATAAGAAAAGCATAAAAATTGCGGCGGGCGGCGAAAGCCGTCCGCCAAATCATGGGGGAGATACATACAATGAGCCTTTTTTCTCAGTGGAGACAGATCGCGGAAGCACAGCGCACTCCGCAGGAACAGAACGAGTTCTGGAACGCCTACTTCGATCTTGAGACCGAAAACTACAAAAAGATCCTTGCAAACCACACCGAAGTGTACGCGGGCAAGGTTTCCGAGCTTGCCGAGACCTTCGGTATGGAAGACATCGTATTTGCCGGCTTTATCGATGGTATCAATACCAGCCTGAAGCAGGAGATCGATCTTGAATCCCTTGAAAGCGATACCGAAGTATCTCTTGATGTGGATTTCGAAAAGCTGTATTTCAATATGCTCGATGCAAAGGCCGATTGGCTCTACCATCTCAAGGAGTGGGACGGCGTTCTTTCCGAAGAAAAGCGCCGCGAGATCACCAAAGAATTCCGCGCAGCCAAGGTATTTGTCAAGGAAGCTACCGTTGGCCGTAACGATCCCTGCCCCTGCGGCAGCGGCAAAAAGTACAAGAAGTGCTGCGGAAAAGATCAATAACAGCGTAAACCATGCGTGCTGCACGGTATCTGTGCGGCACGCTTTTTTTCTACATAGAAAAAGCAATGGCACTTGTTTGAAATAATGAAAATGCATATAATAAAATTGAAAGATCGCTTCTTACCACATAATGCCATGGAAAGGAATTGCAAATGAAGATCAAGTTTTGCGGCGCAGCCCGCTGTGTGACGGGTTCCTGCCATCTTGTCAATGCAAACGGAAAGAATATACTGCTTGACTGCGGTATGCGTCAGGGTGCGGATAAAAAAACAGAGCTTGGCGAAGGGGAATTCCCCTTTGATGCCGCCAGCATCGATGCGGTGCTGCTGAGCCATGCCCATATCGACCATTCCGGCCTTCTTCCGCTTCTTGTGAAGAAAGGATTTAAAGGCAAGGTCATCACGACAAAAGCGACTGCGGAGCTTTCCGGTATCATGCTGCCCGACAGCGGCCATATTCAGGAATCCGATGCGGAATACCAGAACCGCAAGAACATGCGTGCAGGCAAGCCGCTTGTTGAGCCTCTTTACACCATGAAGGATGTGGAAGAAACGCTCAAGCGTTTCAGTCCCGTTTCCTATGGCCAGGTCGTCACCGTTGCGGAGGGTGTCACTGCCCGCTTTAACGATATCGGACACCTTCTCGGCTCCGCTGCCATCGAACTTTGGGCAGAGGAAGAGGGGAAGACCACAAAACTCGTTTTTTCCGGCGACATCGGCCGCAGCGACAGGCCCATCATTTGCGACCCGAAACAGGTACAGGGTGCGGATTACCTGATCATTGAGGGCACCTATGGCGACAGGAACCATCAGGAATCCTCCGATGAAGCAAAGGAAGCGGAGCTTATTTCCGTATTGAAAATGGGCATTGCCCGGGGAGGCAATATCGTCATCCCGTCCTTTGCCGTGGGCAGAACGCAGGAACTTCTTTACTATATCAAGCGGCTGCTGCTCAAGAACGCTGTGCCCGGCCTTGAAAAAGTGCCTGTTTATATCGACAGCCCCCTTGGCATCAATGCCACTAATGTTTACCGCAGCTGCGCGGAAGGCTATTATGACGAAGAAGCCCGCGCTATCGCGAAGAGCGACTCGCCCTTTGAATTTGACACGCTGCGCATCGCCCGCACCGCCGATGAGAGCAAGCTTATCAACGCGGAAAAGGGCTGCAATATCATCATTTCCTCCTCCGGCATGTGTGATGCGGGCCGTATCCGCCATCATTTGAAGCACAACCTGTTCCGTGCGGATTCAACGGTGGTGTTCTCCGGTTATCAGGCGGTGGGTACCCTCGGCAGGATCCTTCTTGACGGTGCGAAAAAGGTCAAGCTGTTCGGCGAAAGCATTTTCGTCAATGCCGCCATCGAGCGCATCGAAGGCTTCTCCGGCCATGCGGGCAGGGATGAGCTCATCAGGTGGATCGAGGGAATCGGCAATAAACCGAACTGTATTTTCCTTGTTCACGGCGAGGAAGAGGCACTCGCAAGCTATGAAAAGGCGGTAAAAGCCCTCGGCTACCGCGTGGAAGTGCCTTCGCTGCTGGAAGAATACACCGTTTTCGGCGGCACCTGCTGCACATCTCCTCAGGAAGCGCCCGCGCCTGTTGCAAAGCAGCTTGAGGAAGCGCACCATGTGGCTAAGCTGCAGGCAGAAGCTGCCCGCCTCGGCGTGCTTATCGAGCATACGGATTGGGAAAGTGATGCATCTGCAGAAATGCTTGCCGGCATCCTCGAAGCGGATATCCGTACTCTCGTGGATAAGTGGGAGAATATTCTGCGGCAATAAAAGAGTAAAAACGAAGAAAAAGAAGGTATCGGCCGAATGGCCGATACCTTCTTTGCTATTAAAGAGGAATTCCAAAACGATGGGAAAAAGCTGTATCTGCAAGTATTGCATATTCTGCAGGTGTAGAAATCTGACTGTCAAGCCCGAGACTTTGCCATGTCGCGGCAAAGATCAGATACGGTGAAAGAGAAAGGGTATCCTTCACCTTTATGTGACAGCCGTCCCGAAGAAGCAAACCGTCTGCTGCCATTTTCTTTGCATCGAAATACAACCTTGCACCGGTTTTGTACGGCGCATTCACGTCCATTACGATCCTGCCGCACTGTTTTGAGTTCACCACGATCTCGCCGGTCACACCATCACCGAACATGATATAATTGCGAAAATCCACTGGGTCCCCCAGCTTTGCACCGATAGGATCTGTTTCATTTAGCGCTCCTTCCGCCTGCAGACGGTTCCAGCTTTTAAGCATTTGATCCTGCATGATCTTTTCATAACAGGAGAATGGCGTGCTGTGAATGAGGATATGTGGCTCGCCTTTTCTCAGAAAAGGATCATTGCAGGAATGACCAGCATAATCCAATCGTGCAGCTGCAAGATCCTCTTCAGACATAACAAGAAGGGTGTCGCATTCATGCGCTTCGTGAAAAGAGATGAAATCCCCTACGGCCGTTTTCCATTCCGGATATTCTGTGCGGCTGATCTTCACGGAATAAGTGCAGTTATTCCGGCTTCCTACAAACATTTTGTAATCGCGGCTATCGGTGAGCATCAAAACGACACGGGAAGCATCATCATTGCATGAGGATTCATCAAAAGAATCAATGCGGTAGACCATTCCAAATCTCCTAACTTGTTTTATCGACTTCCGCAAACCCTTTCAAATTCCGCAATCACCTCAATGAATTCCTCCGGCAGGTATTCTTCTGCCTTTTTGCGGTAGGCGAAAAGGTCTTCGCCGGCGCGGCGGTAGTAAGCATAGGCAACCGAGCCCGTGATAGCGCCGATGGTGTCCGAATCCCCGCCGAGGGAGATGGCATTGCGGATGGCATCCTCAAAGGATGTGGATTCAAGGAACGCGGTGAGCGCTTCCGGCACCGTGCCCTGGCATGTGCCGTCAAAGGAATATGCGGGGCGGATCTCATCAAGACTTTTTTCAAGGGGATAGAAGCGATCACGGATGTATTGTGCGATCTCAGCTTTGCTGCTGCCGGTCTTTGCAAGGAAGATGGCGGCGGCGGTGGCTTTTGCGCCCTTGATGCCCTCGGGGTGGTTGTGGGTGATGTTTGCGGAGGCTTCCGCAAGGAAAAGGGCTTCCTCCAACGTTTTTGCATAAAGCGCGCAGGGGGAAACCCGCATGGCACTGCCGTTGCCACAGCTAAAGTACGGGGTGGGGTCATCTGCGAACAGCCAGCCGATGAAGCGGCTGCCGTATGCGCCCATGGGATCGGGATATGCCTGCCCGAGGGCGCGCATCTCTTCCGTAAAAATGCGGAATAAATCGGGTGCTTCCTCATTATGTGCCCGAAGCAGCGCCTTTGCTGCCGCTACGGTCATGATGGAATCATCCGTGTAATCGCAGCCGGGAGAGAAGAGGGGAAAATCCTTTGTTTTGATATTGAAGAATTCATATCTGGAACCGACGATATCGCCGATGATGGCACCGTACATACAATGATCTCCTTTCACCTGTGTTTGCTTTTCTGATAAACAGTATAAAGCGGCTTTGGAAAGAAATGGTCGCCCGGGAAGCGACAAATCCATTTTATCATGCGGTATGCATCGGAGCAACGGCACTCTTTTTCTTCGCCCCGCGGTATGGTATAATAAATTGCTGAATTATACGGTAAAAGGAGGCGTGCAGCGTGTTTGCCCGTGTGATCATCGATATTGCCCATGCGAATGTGGACAGGCTGTTCACCTATACCGTGCCGGAAGAACTCAATGTGCGCCCCGGTCAGCGTGTGATCGTGCCCTTCGGTGCGGGCAACCGCAAAACGGAAGGCTTTGTGCTGGAATTGAGCGAAAAAACCGATGTGGACAGCGTTGTGATCAAGCCCATCCTTCGCACCATGGAGCCTTACCCCGCGCTGACGGAGGAGCAGATTAAGCTTGCTTACTGGATCGCAGGTTCCTACCATTGCCTGCTTGTGGATGCCCTTCGGCTGATGATCCCCGCACAGATGCGGGGCAGCCGCATCAAGGAAAAGACCGTCAGAACGGTGCGCATCCGCCAAGGGGTGGATGCCAAAAAGGAAATGGACGCTCTTCTGACAAAGGCGGGCGTTTCCCGTGCCCCGAAGCAGACAGAGGTACTGGAACTTCTATTCCAAACGGGAACGAACATGAGTACCGTCGACATTGCGGCTTTTATCCCCGGCGCGGCGGGGGCTATCGCCGCACTTCTCAAAAAAGGCATATTGGAAGAGGAAGGGAAGGAAAGCTTCCGCAATCCCTTCCATCACACCATGAAAAAGAAAACGGAGCCGCTGCCGCTGACGAATACGCAGCAGCGAGCTTTTGAAGGCATTGTCGAATGCCTTGACAAAAGAGAGGGCACATGCCTTCTTTACGGCATCACGGGCAGCGGCAAAACGGAAGTATACATGCAGGCCATCGCCCGCGTTGTGGCGGAAGGCGGCAAGGCCATCGTGCTGGTGCCGGAAATTTCCCTGACACCGCAGGCCATGGAGCGCTTCCACAGCCGTTTCGGCGAGCGGGTGGCGGTGCTGCACAGCCGCCTCAGTGCAGGGGAACGGTATGATGAGTGGCGGCGCATCCGCCTTAATAAAGTGGATGTGGTCATCGGCGCAAGGAGCGCGGTGTTTGCGCCTGTTGAAAATCTTCATTTGATCATTGTGGATGAGGAGCATGAGCCTTCCTATTACAGTGAAATGACACCGCGCTACGGCGCGGTGGAGGTGGCCGCAAAGCGTGCAAAGCTGTCGGGTGCGGTGCTTGTTCTTGGCAGCGCAACACCTTCCGTTGCCGCATATAAACGAGGGCTTTCCGGCACATATAAGCTGCTTTCCCTGCCGGAGCGGGCCAATGGCCAGCCCCTTCCCGAGGTGGAAGTGGTGGATATGCGAAACGAGTTCCTTTCGGGAAATAACAGCATCTTCAGCGCTTCCCTTTACGGCGCGCTGAAACACTGCCTTGATGCGGGGGAGCAGGCCATCCTGTTCATGAACCGGAGGGGGTATTCCACCTTCGTATCCTGCCGCGGCTGCGGTTATGTGATGAAATGCAGAAACTGCGATGTTTCCATGACATACCACAAGCTGGGCGAGATGATGAAATGCCACTATTGCGGCGAGACCACCCGTATTCCTACGGTATGCCCGGAATGCGGCAAACCTTATCTCAAATATTTCGGCGTTGGGACACAGCAGGTGGAAGAACAGCTTCTTACCCATTTCCCAGGTGTTTCCACCGTCCGGATGGATCATGATACCACCCGGACCCATAATGCTCATGAAGCGCTGCTGAGCCGCTTCCAGAGCGGCGGTGCGCAGGTGCTCATCGGCACACAGATGATCGCCAAGGGGCTCGATATCCCGAATGTGACGCTCGTTGGCGTTATCGCAGCGGATTCCATGCTGCATATACCGGATTTTCGCTCGTCGGAGCGTACTTTCCAGCTGCTGGCGCAGGTGGCGGGCAGGGCGGGGCGCGCAAAAAAAACGGGCCGCGTGATCCTGCAGACCTATACGCCGGATCATCCCGTGATCGAGCTTGCGGCAAGGCATGACTATCCCGGCTTTTACGATTATGAGATCGGCGTACGGCGTGCGGCGCTGTTCCCGCCATACGGCCTGTTCCTTCGCCTTGTGCTTACCGGCGAAAACGAGGATATCCTTGCGGAGGAAACGAGCCGCACCGCGGCGGGGCTGAAGGATGCGGTGGAGGCTGCTCTTGCCGCCGCGGGGGCCACAGGGCCGGAGCTCCTTTACATGGAAGCATCGCCGGCACCCATCAAACGGCGGGAAGGCGTGTACCGCTATCAGGTGCTTTTGAAGTTTGCGAGGACAAAGCATACTGCTGCCGCAATCCGCGCTGCCTATGCCTTTCACGATGCCCACAGAAGGCCGGGTATGGGCGATATCGAAGTGAATCCCACCAACATGTTCTGAACGCCGCTTTTTGCCCGAAAAGGGCCGGAAAACCGCTTTTTTCGGGCAGTGAGCTTGCCACCCCCACGGAAAATGGGATATAATAATATGATTTGCTGACAAAGGAGAACGAAAATGGGAAAACGTAAGATCTTTACCGGGGATGCTTCCTGCCTTTACAAACAGTGCCGCCCCGTTGAAAAATTCGATGCCAAGCTTGCCGCCCTTCTTGATGATATGGCGGAAACCATGTACGATGCCAACGGCGTGGGTCTTGCGGGCCCTCAGGTGGGTATTTTGCGCCGCGTGGCGGTCATCGACTGCGGTGACGGCCTTGTGGAGCTTGTCAATCCGGAGATCATCGAAACTTCCGGCGAACAGGGCTGCTTTGAAGGCTGCCTTTCCTTCCCGGGTGAAAGCGGCTATGTGGTGCGTCCGAATTTCGTGCGCTGCCGCGCATACGACCGCAACGGCGATCTTTACGAGTACGAAGGCGAGGGTCTCTTTGCCCGCGCTATCATGCACGAAACAGACCACCTTGACGGCAACGTATACAAGCGGCTGATCACGGATCCGCCGGAAGGCTATTCCGAAGAGAGTGAGGAGGACGGCGAATGAGGATCGCATTCCTTGGCACGCCGGATTTTGCCCTGCCTTCCCTGAAAATGCTTATTAAGGAAGGACATACGCTGCATGTCTTTACTCAGCCCGACAAGCCGGTGGGCCGCAAGGCTGTCATGACGCCGCCGCCGGTAAAAAAACTTGCCCTTGAGCACGGCATCCCCGTGTTCCAATGTGAAAAGATCCGCATGGAGGAAGGCTGCGAAGCGCTCCGCGATTTTGCGCCCGATCTTATGGTCACCGCTGCGTTCGGGCAGATCCTCAGTGCGGAAAATCTTTCGATCCCGAAATGCGGCTGCATCAATGTTCACGGCAGCATTCTTCCTAAATACAGAGGCGCTGCACCCATCCAGTGGGCTGTGATCAACGGCGAAAAAGAGACCGGCGTCACCACCATGATGACGGATGCGGGCCTTGATACCGGCGATATCCTGCTCGTGAAAAAGACCCCTATCGGGGAAAACGAGACTGCAGGCGAACTGTTTGACCGCCTTGCGGAACTTGGGGCGGAATTGCTCAAGGAGACAATTGAAGCCCTTGAAGCGGGAATGCTTGTGCGCACCCCCCAAAACGAAGCGGAAGCCACAAAATGTGGCATGCTCAAAAAAGAGGATGGCCATGTAGACTTTGATCGCGGTATGCAGTATGTTCACGACCGCGTGCGCGGCATGAATCCCTGGCCCGGCGCGTTTGCTTATTGCGATGGGGAAGTCATCAAACTCTGGAAAACGAAAAAGACGGATCTTCCTTCTACCAGCGTGCCCGGCAAATGCATCGCTGCGGATCCGAAAAAGGGTCTTTTCGTGGATGCGGGGGATGGTGTCATCGAGATACTGGAACTTCAGTTTCCGGGCGCGAAGCGAATGGATGCAAAGACCGCCCTCCGGGGACACGATCTTAGCGGAAAGGTACTGCAATGAGCATTCGACGCACAGCCCTCGAAGCGCTTGTGGATATCACGGACCGGGGCGCTTATGCAAACCTTCGCCTGAAGGAAGCGGAAAAAGGTCTTTCCCGGCAGGATGCGAAATGGGTGAGTGCAGCGGTGTATGAGACCCTTGATCACCTTCTGTATATTGACCATGTGCTGTCCCAATACATAAAGGGAAGCCAGAAACCCATGATCCGCGGCATCCTTCGCCTCGGTGCTGCGCAGGTGCTTTTTATGGATGTGCCGCAGAGCGCCGCCTGCAACGAAAGCGTGAAGCTTGTGAAGGAGATCGGTAAAGGTGCCCTTTCGGGCTATGTGAATGGCGTGATGCGTTCCCTTTGCCGGGATACGGATAAACCCGTGCCCATGCCGAAGGATGCACGGCAGCGTCTCAGCATCCTTTACAGCTATCCGCGCTATCTTGTGGATCTTTACTGCAATGCTTACGGTGAGGAATTTACGGAAGCGATGCTTTCCTCAAATGTACGTGAGCTGACCATCCGCGCACAGGCACCCTACAGTGCGGCAGAACTTGAAACGGAACTCAAAACGCGCGGCATCGCCTTTGAACGCGGCAGCATTGTTGCAGATGCGTTTAAACTGCAGCAAGGCTTTGATATGGCTTCCGATCCCCTTTTTGCGGCGGGGAAGATCACCGTGCAGAGCGAAAGCGCCATGCTCGTGTGCCGCGCTGTGGGCGCTCAAAAAGGCATGCGTGTGCTTGATGCCTGCGCCGCTCCCGGCGGCAAAACAGCTTATCTTTCCATGCTGATGGAAAACGGCGGGCATATCGATGCCTGGGAGCTGCATCCGCACCGGAGGGAGCTTCTTCAAAAAACGCTTGCAAGGCTCAAGGTAAAAAACGCATCCGCAGAAACGCGGGATGCTTCCGTGTTTGCATCGGAATACCGGGATGTCTTTGATGCGGTGCTGCTCGATGCGCCCTGCTCAGGGCTCGGCGTGCAGGGGAAGCCGGATGCACGGTATGCAAAATCCCCGGCGGTCATTGAAGAGCTTTCCGCCATACAGGGTCAGCTTCTTGATACGGTGGCAGGTTATGTAAAACCCGGCGGAACGCTTCTTTATTCCACATGCACCATCTCACCCCTCGAAAATGAGAACTGTGCTATGGCGTTTTTAAAGCGGAACGGTGATTTTACCGCAGCGGAGCTGACACCTTACCTGCCTGAAGCGCTGCATGCGCGGGCGAAGGGCGGTATGCTGCAGCTGTTCCCGCATCTTGACGGGACGGAAGGTTTCTTTATTGCAAAATTTCAGCGAAAACAGGCGGAACAGGCATGACGGGACTGACTTCGAAAAACATAGCGGAACTGCAGCAGCTTATGGCGGAACTGGGCGAGCCCAAGTTTCGCGCAAAGCAGGTGTTTTCGTGGATCTCCAGGGGCGCAAGGCCTGAGGAGATGACGAATCTCTCCAAAGTCTTGCGGGAAAAGCTTGCCACACTTCATTTTGGCGGCGCCCGTATCTACGATAAACGGATCAGCACCAAAGACGGCACCATCAAATACCTGTTTGAACTTGAGGACGGCAACCTTGTGGAAGGCGTGCTCATGCGCTACAAGTATGGCAATACGCTCTGCGTGTCCACACAGGTTGGCTGCAGGATGGGCTGCGCTTTCTGCGCTTCCACACTCAACGGCTGTGTACGTGATCTTGAGGCGGGAGAAATACTTAGCTTTGTCGCCTGTGCGGAAAAGGATGTGCCCTGTGAGGAAGGCAGAAAACGCTCTGTTACCAACATCGTTCTGATGGGAAGCGGCGAACCTCTTGACAACTACGAAAACGTGGTCAGGTTTCTTCAGCTTGTCAGCGCGCCGGAGGGCATGAACATCAGTCCCCGCAATATCTCGCTTTCCACCTGCGGTCTTGTGCCGCAGCTTCGCCGTTTTATGAAGGAAGCGCCTCGTGTGACGCTTTCCGTTTCGCTCCATGCGCCCAACGATACAATCCGCAATACCATCATGCCGGTGAATGCGGCTTACCCCATGGCGGAGCTTCTCGGTGCCGCAAGGGAATATGCGGAGGAGACCGGCCGCCGCGTTATCTTTGAATACGCGCTTATCAAAAACAAAAACAGCGAAAAGAAGCATGCGGAAGAGCTTGCTTCCCGCCTTCGCAGGATGAATTGCCATGTGAATCTAATTCCGCTCAACCATGTGGAGGAACGCAATCTGATGGGTGTTACCCGAAAGGATGCGGAACAATTCATGGGGTGGCTGACGGATCTTGGCATTTCCGCCACTATCCGCAGGGAGATGGGATCCGATATTGAAGGCGCATGCGGGCAGCTTCGCCGCCGTGTACTTGAACAGCAGGAGGGCAATGCATGATCTACGCCGCACGTTCCGTAACGGGAAAACGGGCAAATAACGAGGACAGCGTCTATGTGCCGAAATACGGCGAGATATCCCTTGCGGTCGTTGCGGACGGCATGGGCGGGCACAGTGCGGGCAATGTGGCGAGCGCCATGGCGGTAGAAACTGTTGCGGCGGAGTTGAAAAAAGGCGGGGCAGGAAGCCCTTCCACCCTTGTAAAAAGCGCCGTAAACCGCGCGAATACCGCCGTTTACGATTATGCCCGCGCCCATTCGGAATGCCGGGGCATGGGCACGACCCTTGTGCTTGCGCTTGTGTTCAAGACCCGCTTCGTTGCGGCCAATGTAGGCGACAGCAGGCTTTACCATTACCATGCGGGAAAGCTTACCCAGATCACGGCGGATCATTCTTACGTGGCGGAGCTTCTTGCATCGGGCTATATCACAAAGGAAGAGGCGCTTCGGCATCCCCGACGCAATCTTATTACGCGTGCCCTTGGCACAAGGGCCAGTGAGAAGGCAGACGTGTTCGAATGCGCCTGGGAAGAAAATGATATCCTCCTGCTCTGTTCGGACGGTCTTTATTCCGAACTGGAGGATAAGGCTTTATTGGAAATGATCGAAAAATACAAAAATATTGAGGATGCCTGCGATGCGCTTGTCAGGCTGGCCCTTGACGCGGGGTCAACGGATAACGTGAGCGCGGTGCTCGTGAAGAATGGGGAGGTATGGTAATGGTTGCGGATGGTCAGCTCATATCCGGTCGTTACCGTGTCAAAAACCTCATTGGCACGGGCGGCATGGCGAATGTTTATAAAGCGTATGATGAAGAACGCCACCGCATCGTGGCGCTCAAAGTTCTCAAGGATGAACACCGGGACGATATGGAATTCGTGCGCCGCTTTGAGCGGGAAGCGCAGGCAGTGCTCATGCTTTCCCACGACAATATCGTGCGCTCCTACGATGTAGGTGAGGATGGCGACTGCAGCTACATCGTGCTTGAATATGTGGAAGGAAAAACGCTGAAGGATATCATCCGGGAAGAAGGCGCACTGCAGCCGCGTACCGCGGTCAGCTATGCCTGCCAGATCCTCGATGCGCTTTCCCATGCCCATGAACGGGGTATTATTCATAGGGATGTAAAGCCGCAGAATGTGATCATCACGCCCCGCGGCAAGGCAAAACTGACGGATTTCGGTATCGCGAGGGATGCTGCTGCCACGACGCGCACCTTTGCGGGGACCAATGTGATCGGGTCCGTGCATTATATTTCGCCCGAACAGGCGCGGGGCGACAATGCCACCGCCGGCAGCGATATCTATTCCTGCGGCATTATGATGTTTGAAATGCTGACGGGCAGCGTGCCTTTCTCCGGCGATAATTCCGTTGCGGTGGCGCTCAAGCATTTGCAGGAGGAGATCCAGCCGCCCATGCAGGTAAACCCGAAGATCCCCCGTGCGCTGAGTGATGTGGTGGTCAAAGCCTCCGCGAAGAATATCAATATGCGCTATTATACTGCGCGGCAAATGAAAACGGATCTGCAGCGGGCGCTGCGGGAACCCCACGGCAGGTTTGCGCGGATCTCGCACCAAAAAACGGCACAGAAAAAATCATCCGCCCGGAGTATCGGCAACATCGCGCTTTCCCTGGTGGTGGTGCTTGGACTTTTTACTGCGATGTTCTTCATTGCCCGCGCCATGCGGGATGATGAGATGGCGGGCGATGAATACGTGGTCCCCACGCTGGTGGGCAAGCCCTTTGCCGATGCGGAATCCCTTGCACAGCTGCGCGGTTTTGTGCTCGAAGTGATCGAGTACCGCGCCAGCGATGAGTTTGAAGACGGCGAGATCATATCTCAGGCTCCGATCGTCGGCACAAAAGGAAATGAGGGGGATGTGATCACTGTCATCGTCAGCAGCGGAAATGATTCGGAGACCGTGCCGAGCCTGATCGGTCTTACCGTTGAGGAAGCGCTTACTGCGATCCACGGTCTTGAACTTGAGATCGGTGCTGTGGAATTTGGCGCAAGCGAGATGCCTGCGGGGAAGATCTATCAGCAGGATCCTCTGCCCGAAGCGGATACCTTTGCGGGCGATACGGTTAATGTTTGGGTCAGTGGCAGCGCGGGTATGAATATCGAAATGCCTGCTTTGATGTCTGTCCCAACACAGCTTGATGCAGCTCTTGAGATCCTGCTTGATGCGGGCTTTACCCATATCCTTGTGCATCCGGAAATGCCGGATACCCTCGCGGAGGAAGAGACTATTCTGCGGCAGACGCCTTCCGCCAACATCACCGTGCCTTCCACCGTAACGGCGGAGCTTTGGGTATGTCGCACACAGCACGGGCAGTACAGTGCGGATATGGCTTTCAACATCGATATTACGGATGAAGAAAAGCCTGTAATGGTTACAGCGGTGATGGAAAACGGTGTGGAACTCGTTTTGTATGAGACCACTTTGCCCGTCGGTTCACAGCAGCCTGTTTCCTTTACCGCGTATATGCGCACCGGCGGCGAGCATGAATGCGTCGTTTATGTAGGCGGAGCGGAGTACCGCAGATGTACCGCGAAATTCTCTGTCAGATAAACGGGAGGCGCTTTTGGAAGGTTTGATTTTAAAGGGTGTCGGCAGTTTTTATACCGTTCTCGATGAAAACAGAACAGAATATGTCTGCAAGGCCAGCGGCCGTTTCCGCAAAGAGGGCATTATCCCTGTTCCGGGCGACCGGGTCAGCTTTCAGCGCAAGGCTGGGGAGGATGGTCGCATCACGGAGATACTGCCGCGAAAGAACCTGCTCATCCGCCCGGCGGTGGCAAATGTGGATAAGCTTGTGATCGTCATGGCGGCATCTGCGCCGAAACCCGACCTGCTGCTTGTGGATAAGCTTCTTTTACAGTGCGAGATAGCGGGCATTGTCCCGATCCTTGTGTTGAATAAATGCGATGAACGGGATGAAGGATTGTATGCTTCTGTTCTGCGTCAATATGCACCCACCGGTTACACCTGCTATGGGGTATCCGCCCATACAGGAGAAGGGCTTGATGCTCTGAAAAATGAGATAAAGGGCAATGTGTGTTGTTTTGCGGGGCAATCCGCGGTGGGGAAGTCCTCGCTGCTCAACGCGATTTTGCCGGAACTTTCTTTGGCTGTCGGCGGTCTTTCCCGCAAGACCGACCGGGGCAGGCACACCACCCGCCATGCGGAGCTTTGGCTTGCCTGGGGCGGCGCGCTGGTGGATACGCCGGGCTTCAGCCTGCTGGATACGGAAACGATGGAGCCGGAGGATCTTGCGGCCTTTTATCCGGAAATGCGGGAGTATGCGGATGGCTGCCGTTTTGCGAAGTGCCTGCATGCCAGCGAGCCGGATTGTGCCGTCAAACCGTTGCTCAACACGGATTCTCTTTCCCGTGAACGGTATGAACGCTACCTCGAAATACTCGAAGAATTGAAAGAAAAGAGGAAACATAAATATGATTAAGATTGCACCTTCCATTCTTTCTGCGGATTTTGCAAACATGGGCCGCGATGTGGAGCGGCTCAAGGTATGGGGAGCGGATGCCGTTCATTTTGATGTGATGGACGGCACCTTTGTGCCAACCATCACCTTCGGCCCCGCCATGTGCAAGGCTGTAAGACCCTATACGGAGCTACCCATTGATGTGCATATCATGGTGGATCATCCGGAAACATATATCGAACCCTTCAAAGAAGCGGGTGCAGATTATCTTACTTTCCATGCGGAAGCGGATCGCCATACCCACCGCACACTGCAGAAAATCCGTCTTGCGGGGATGAAAGCGGGCATTGCGCTTAATCCCGGTACGCCGGTTGCGATGGTGGAACCCGTGCTGAACGAGTGCGATCTCGTGCTTGTGATGAGCGTAAACCCGGGTGCCGGCGGGCAGAAGTTCATCCTGAATGCTCTTGAGAAGATCGAGCGGCTGGCACAGCTGAAAAAGGAGCGCGGCTATACCTATGAGATCGAAGTGGATGGCGGCATCAATGCGGAAACTGCAGCCCTTTGTGTCAAAGCAGGCGCAACGATGCTTGTTTCCGGCAGCAGTGTGTTCAAAGCGGCGGATCCCGCAGCGTTGATCGCCGAAATGCAGGCCATGAAATAAACTTTTTTGCACAAGAAATGCCTGCCCGCCTGCGTTTTTCGAATTTGAAGGACGCAGGCGGATAAAAAGTGCTTGCAAAGTTTTCGGAAATGTGTATAATAGTACTTGCGCAAAGCGAATGGGGTTATAGCTCAGCTGGTCAGAGCGCTACGTTGACATCGTAGAGGTCGTTGGTTCGATCCCAACTAATCCCACCATTAAATCCTGTGGTGTGCGTGTGTCTCCGTATAAACCCACAGAATAACATCGGGAGTATGCGTTGGTTGGATGATGCCACCTTCATTGCGCTTGGTAAGCTGAAACCGCCACAATACACCCACCTGCCGAGAGGCGGGTGTTATATAGGGGATGTACGGCACTCTGGGATTTCTTTTACAAAAGATGTTGCGGAATTGTGTAATGGTAGCACCTACGACTCTGACTCGTATTGTCTAGGTTCGAATCCTAGTTCCGCAGCCAAAGTCAGGTGCCGAATTGTATCGGCACCAAAAAAAGCCCGTAACAACGGGCTTTTTTGATACTTTCTATTCTTTTGCGGATTTGGGTTCCACCGTGTATCTCCTACCACAAAACGAGTATAAAACATAGAAATCATAAAAGCGCCGATCAAGGTAACCCCTTGGTCGGCGCTTTTGTCGTTTTCCAATGCAATCAATGAATACCGCTATTCCCATTATAACAAATCAAAATATCTCAGAAAGCGTATAGCGTCAGAAAAAACCTGAGCATAAAAAGCAGGCTCTTCTATTGCATGAAGATTAAAATTCACTTCAAGATAGCTTTTTACATAAGCCGTCTCTTCTTCGTTTGCAGTCTTTAAGTCTTCAACCTTATCGATTAAATCTCGCATACGCTTATGCAGACGTTTGTATTCCTCATTCTTTGACACAAGAGATTCCAACACAAAATTCAATCTTTCATCAATTAATCCCTTTATTTCACACTTAAAAGAATCATCCACAAAAGTGACCTCCTCAACAGTTTTCCGGATATTACCTTCCTTTGGGTGGAATTGCAAGTAAAATACCAATCATTTTTGAAAGAAGGTGATCTCTCATTCCATACATCCTCACTCTCATTATTCTTTTCTTTGCAAAGACTGCAGACAACATGCTCACCACGAGCAAGACTATCCTCGTACAACGAAACCGTCCGGTACTTGCGTCCCTTGCTGTAGTTGCATCCCAAATTATCTTTTACAAACTCATCGACAGCATAGGATCTTCAGATAACGACCTGGCCCTGTATATTGTGTCCATTGCAAGTGGTGTCGGTACATTCCTGGCTCTAAAGGTCAATGCACGCTTTTCAAAGGAAAGAACATTCGTCAACGTTATCCTGTCGGACAATAAAGACGCCATGATAGAACTGCGCGAGTTCTTGAAAGAACATAAGATAACGAATCTCACAACAGACGGATACACGAAGGACTGGCAGAAAACGATCGCTATCACCGCCTATGCTGAGACCAAAGAGCAAAGCCATCTCATCGATGATTACATATCTCACAGCCAATCAAAATTCAAACGACTTATCCAAAAACAATAAGATGAAACGCTCACGGAACACCAACGTGGGTGTTTTCTCATATAAACACGAAAGGAGTTTCAATATGAATTTTCCCTCAAGAGAACAGGTAGAAAGTATCCGCAGACGATACCCGCCCGGTACCCGCATCGAGCTTCTAAGCATGGAAGATCCATACCATCCCGTTCCGCCCGGCATGAAAGGAACTGTGGTTGGGGTGGATGACGCAGGATCTATCATGATGAAATGGGATAACGGCAGGTCATTATCTCTCATCCCTGGCGAGGACTCGTTCAGGAAGATAGAGCCTAAGAGTAGGAAGAAAAACAGTCATGAGCGATAACAAATTTACGGATCAGGAACTTGATATCTGCAGGAACACTGATATGGCAGCGCTTGCCGAATCACTCGGATATACGGTTACGCACCATCATAAATGGCAGACGCTCAAGGAAGCGCAGCACATTGTCATTAAACAGAATACGCGATACTACGACAATTATAAAAAAGAATGGGGCGATGCAGTAACCTTCGTTCAGGAACACAAGAATCTGCCCTTCCCCGAAGCGGTAGAATTCCTTCTGGCATTTAACGGGCAGGCACGAGACCAGCCCGTAAAGCAGGCACCGAAGGTTGTTCATCAGGAGAAAAGTGCTCCTGCAGAATTTACGCTTCCGGCTCCAAACGATGAATATAAAAAGGTATTCTCGTACCTTCGTAAGCGCGGAATCGCCTATCAGGTCATCAAGAACTTCGCGGATGCCGGTTTGCTCTATGAGGACAAGGATCATCATAATTGTGTATTCGTGGGCAAAGATGCAGATGGAAAAGCAGTATTCGCATTCAAGCGCGGAACATATGACAGGGACGGCGTGGGCTTTAAGGGCGATGTCGACGGAAGCAATAAAGACATTGCATTCCGTCTGTCCTGTGATCCTTCGCTTGATATGGTTCGCGTATATGAGTCGCCCATAGATCTCATGAGCGATATGACCATGCGCCGATTTATCACAAGCAACTGCGTTGCCCTGTGCTGCCTTGGAGATAACGCCCTTGAAACCTATCTCAAGGAGAATCCCCATATCAAGCGCATCGACCTATGTCTGGACAGTGATAAATGGGGACGCGAAGCAGCGGAGCGTATGAAGGAAAAGTATGAGAAAAGCGGATATGAAGTCCGGGACTTTACTCCTACCAAGGGAAAGGACTGGAACGAATATCTGCAGATAAAAAACGAGAAAAAGCGGGAAAGGAGTGATTCTCGGTAAAAGAAAGGCACAGCCATTCCGCCGTGCCATTACCTGATATTAAAGGCTTCAGTCTTAATTTTTGATCTGATAAAGATAAATGTTGATTAAAGAGAGAAGAAACGCATTGTCACTGATTAAAACATAATCACTTTCTGCATTTCCCGTATAACCACAAACCTCCAACGCTTGCAAAACGAGAATCCTGCGCTTGGTTTCAAGCTGTACTCTTAAAATAAAGGGGGTAACGTTACAGGTGAGGGTTAAGTCATATTGCTTTGAGAGTGGGATCGCTTTTCCCCGTTTCAATATCTTTTCGTATACAGCCTCCCACTCTTTTTCCTTAATTTGTCGTAAGACCATAAGCATATCCTCCGTAAATACAAAAAATGTTTTGCGTATGTTAGCTTGAAGTTCCGGTTTTTGCAAGTATTGTCTATCGAAAAAATGAAAGGAGTGATGACATAAAAACAGTAGTTGTTAACCTCTACGGCGGCCCCGGTGCAGGCAAGACCACCGCAGCATGGGAGATCGCAGCCGCCCTCAAGAAAGCAGGCGTAGTTACGGAGTATGTTCCGGAATATGCAAAAGAGCTTGTGTGGGACGGCAGACAGGATCTTTTGGACGGCAGCCGTGAGAATCAAAGCGCGCTTGTAAAAGAGCAGGCGCGGCGCATCGAAAGGCTGGTGGGAAAGGTGTCCGTCGTCGTCACGGATTCACCCATCCTGCTCGGCCTGATCTATCAAAAAGAAGCATATCAGGAACTCGAACAATTTGCCTTTGACAAATACTCAGCCATGAATAACTTCAACCTCTTTATCAACAGAGGAAACGATCCCGCCTTTGAACAGACAGGTCGTATCCATTCCAAGGAAAAGAGCGTATCTATCGACGAAAAGATACGCTCTTTTTTAGATGACCATAACATTTTCTACGGCACATATTCCAGAAACCAAGCAGAAAAGATTGCCGAAAATATTCGGCATTCGCTCAACCACAACAAACGCTTCAAAGAAAGCAAAAATCAAGAAAGATAGAAAAAGGAGAATTTAAACCATGTTGAAAATCAATGTAATCGGAAACCTCACCGCTGACGTCGAACTCAGAACCAAGAAGGGCGATGACATCCCTTACGCAATTATGCGCCTTGCATCCGACCGACGCTACCGCAGCAAGGACGGTGATAAGCTGACTGACTTTGTGTCCGTAAAGGTGCGCGGGAACCTTGCCGAGCGCTGCGCACAGTATCTCGTCAAGGGCGACCGTATCGCTGCCTTTGGCGACTTTGAGACCATCACTACCCCCGATGAGAACGGCAATATGCGTCAGAACGGATTCCTTATCAAAGCCTCGGATGTAGAATTCCTGACCAACAAAAAGCGTGAGGAAGCCGAGCTGCAGGAACTTCTCGATACCATCGACCTTGACGAAGAAGCTCCGCAGGCTGAAGATCTTCCCGAAGCTGCGTAAAAAGAAAGGATCATAGATATCATGAAAAATACCGGAATCGAATACCAAAGCCATGAACAGACGCCTACTATCCTTTCTTCCTTCTCCGAGCTGCTCCCTCCGTTAACGGACGAGCAGCTCTCTCTTATGGAGGAAGATATCCTCAAGAACGGCTGTTATGCCCCCATCATCGTCAATGAAGATTTAGTCATCGTCGACGGGCATAATAGATATTCCATCTGCGAAAAGCACGGCCTTCCGTATAGGTTGGCCGTGTTTTCTTTTGAGGATGATCTGGAGGCAAAGCAGTGGGCGCTCGATACACAAAAATCCCGCAGGAATCTCACGATCAATGAGTTGTGCAAAATTGCCATGAAGCTGAGACCGGAGATCGAAGCCAAGGCAAAAGAAAATCAAGGTGAGCGAACTGACATTTTGACACCGGTGTCAAAAAGTTCTCCTGTAGATACACGAAAAGAACTTGCCAAAGCTGTTGGTGTGGGCGAGGTGACGATGGGCAGAGCGATGAAGATCGAGGACGATGCGCCGCAGGCAATTAAGGATGCCCTTGACAGCGGGGATTTAAGCATTGCTCAGGGCTACAACCTCACCCGTGAACTCGAAGATATGGATATCCCCGAGGACGAACAGGAAGCTGCTGCGATGGAAGCCGTGGAGCGAGAGATCATACGCAAGCAGGAGAATAAAAAGCGCAAGGTCGACGAGAAAACCCGCATTGCAAAGCTGTTCTGCGCTGCATTTGAAAGCTCAGTGTTGTTAAAGCCCACAGTGGAAAATGTAGAGACCTGGATCGAGCGTTCGGGTATCCTCCCACATCAGCTTGAAGGCATGGTAAGGGATGCGGAAGAAATAGCAGAAAGCTATCTGCAGATCGCAGAAATCATCAAAAATACAATTAAAAACAGAGATAGGAGGAATGAAGATGGCTCGGAAAAAGAAGAACAGGTTTCCGACTCAGGCGAGAACGGAGATATTGATGACCTTGCGGAAGAACTATCGGATATCATCGGAGAAGATGATTGATATCGTTTCCAAAGCCGTTCCGTTTGACAAATCGGATAAGCCGCTTCGTGCATTCTGGCTTGATAAGTGCAGAAAGCTCATCAGCAGCATTCGTGACGAGGATGGCAAGCGTATGGTGTTTAACATCCCTGCTAACAAATCTGCCACAGGCTGTTCGGAGTATGTGCTCGTTTGCACCTGCACGGATCCGAGTGAGCTTGCAGCCATAAGGCATAGACTGCACAGTGATGTTGCTGGACTCGAAAAATCTATTGATGTCATCGATATCCAGCTCGGCTCTGTTTCGGATATTCAAAAAATGCTGGACAGGAAGCTCTTCAGAAAGGAAAGTACATGAGTGATATGCATGTGATAGGAATCGATCACGGAAACGCTGGGATGAAAACCCGCAGCTATTGTTTTTCATCGGGAATCGCAGAGTATGAGCACGAACCATTTACCGCAAAGGATGTGCTGGAATATGATGGAAAGTATTATGTCTGCGGAACAGGCAGGCAACCATACTTAAGGGATAAGACAGTAAACAACCGGTATTACCTGCTCACCCTTGCGGCAATTGCAAAGGAGATGAATGCAAGGCAGATCGCATCTCCGGCAGATATTTGCATTGCGGCAGGACTGCCGCTCACAAACTACGGGCGGGATATCAATGCTTTCAGCAATTACCTGACT
Organism: Clostridiales bacterium; assembly: GCA_015056105.1. Classification (GTDB taxonomy): domain Bacteria; phylum Bacillota; class Clostridia; order Christensenellales; family CAG-138; genus UBA1685. Next base: position 96,467 of record SVGX01000001.1, read on the forward strand.
TCCAAATCGAATCCCATACGGTTCAAGTATGAAAAAAAGGATTTTGAGATCAACATCCGTGAGGTTCTCATCTTTCCACAGGCTTATGCCGCCTTGTCTTTGCACACCGATATGATTAAGGGTGAGCCGTCCATCATCGTTGCGGATATAGGCGGCTGGACGGTGGATCTTATGCGGATAGACTACGGCACACCGGACGCATCCACCTGCCGCAGCCTCGAACTCGGCATGATCCGCTGTATGGATGAGATATCAGAACAGGTGCGCCGTTCAGTCGGGCTGTCCGTCACGGCGGCACAAATCGAAAGCGTGCTCAAGGGTGAAAGCTGTGCCATGAACGAAAAAGCCAGAACAGTCATCAAAGCAGAGGGAGAAAAATATACAGAGCGCCTACTCTCTGCCATATCCGAAAGCGGCTTTGACACGGCAGCTATGCCAATTATCTTTATGGGCGGCGGTGCCGGACTCATGAAAAACCATGTCGCGCCGTCGTTCGCCCTGTATCGACCGATCATCATCGAGGACGTAAAAGTGAACGCCAAAGGATATGAACGGCTGTCCGGGGCTTTTGGGGAGGGTTTCAAAGATGGATGATATGATAACCATGCGCTGCACTCTGACACTGTATGCCACAAACCCCATCCATGTGCGGGCCCGGCAGATTCTCGATAAGATCCCAAAGGGGCAGCGAACGGAACATATATGCCGCTTGCTGACCGCTCACGAACGTTCCAAACGGCTGGAAACTATCGTCTATGACGCTGTTCTCAAAGCCTTAAAAGAGCATGGCAGTGTGGCAGTAACACAAAACAATTCCAAAGGCAGCGATGAATCCGATGAAGTCGAGAAAAACTTCTTTGGCTTTTTATCTACGCTGCAGGTGAAAGGAGGTGGTAACACTGATCAGGTACTTTGATATGTTCGCCGGCATCGGCGGTTTCAGAGCCGGTCTGACGAAAGCGGGCGGATTTACCTGTATCGGGCATTGTGAAATAGATAAGTACGCCAATAAAAGCTATGAAGCAGCACACTTTCCAAAAGAAAGCGAGGTGTATTATCCTGACGCAACCAAAATCGACGAAAAGTCCATGCCGGACTTCGACCTGCTCTGTGCAGGATTCCCATGTCAGTCATTTTCAATCGCTGGCAAAAGAAAAGGCTTTGACGATACCCGAGGTACTATGTTTTTTGAAATTGCCAGACTGCTACGACATAAAAAGCCTCCTTATGTGTTACTTGAAAACGTACCCGGACTGCTATCGCATGATCAAGGGAAAACCTTCGCTGTCATCGCAGGCACGCTTTGCGAACTGGGGTACAGCATCGAATGGATTGTGTATAACAGCAAGGATTTTGGAGTCCCTCAATCAAGGCGCAGAGTGTTCATTATCGGATATCTTGATCCACGATGCGCCGGAAAAATATTACCTGTCGGACTCTCAAACCCAAAAGCTCTTATACAACTCACAGCGGGACCGCAAGGATCGCGCATCTACGACTCGGAGGGATTAGCCTGTACGCAGACTTCAGGTGCAGGTGGTCAGGGCGGAAAAACCGGTTTGTATTTTGTGGACGATTACCAAGACATCCGCTTTATCGACCTGTGCTGCGGCAAGCCGGAGATCACAGATCTTGCACGGTGTCTTACCGCCACATACAACAATGGACTCCGATACCATAAAGGCGAAAAAAGCGGAGTGATCACGCTCGGGAACACCAACCCAAGCGGCAGAGGTCAGAGCGGCGAGGTATATGATTCCGATGGGCTGAGCCCCACCCTTACAACCAACAAAGGTGCAGGAATCAAGGTCATGGTGAGTGGTGAACCCGACGAAAACGAATACGATTCTGTGCAGGCTGTATTGACTCCCGACCGAGAAAAGGTCCGGCAACAGGGACGGCGTATCAAGGACAAAGATGAGCCTATGTTCACTCTCACTTCGCAGGATAAGCATGGTGTTCTGCTCATAAAAGAAGCAACCAAGCGCGGATATAAGGAAGCCGCTGATGGCGATACCGTGGACCTCGAATATGCAGGAAGTAATACCCGACGCGGTCGTATCGGCAAGGACATTGCTCATACCCTCGATACAGGAAGCACACAGGGTGTTGTTCGTCATGGTAGGATCAGAAGGTTGATGCCGCGTGAGTGTCTCCGCTTGCAGGGCTTCCCTGAAGATATGATAGACCGCATCCTCTCCATTACATCAGACGCCCAAGCCTACAAGCAGGCCGGAAACTCCTTGACGGTGAATGTCATTGAAGCCATCGGCAGCCGCATCAAGGCTGTAGACGATGAGTTGAAGGGCGGTGATTCCGTTGCCTGATATTACACTCAAAGACCAGTGCTTTGGTATGGAAGATGAGATGACGGGGATCACCCGCGCCGAGGCCGCAAGAGCGATGGCGGAGCATTTTGGAACACGAGCAATGCGCATAGGCGGAAGTTATGATATGTGGACTGTTACAGATCCCGAAGGAAAAGAATGGACGCTTATGAGCGATGCAAGCATCAAGCTTGAAAGGAAAGTTGGAAATGAGTATTTAACCACTCACAATAAAGAGTATTCCGTTGAAATGGTAACCCCAAAGCTCACTTACGCAGAAATAGAAAAACTGCAGGAAGTAATCCGTACCTTGAGAAAAGCCGGTGCTAAAGTTAACGACAGCTGTGGTCTCCACATCCATATCGACGCCGCCAACCATAACAGGCAGAGTCTCAAAAATCTTCTCAGTATCATGTATTCCAAGGAAGATATTCTGTTTAAAGCGCTGAAAGTCAATGAAGATCGCGCCCACCGCTGGTGTAAAAAAGTAAGAGAACCGATGCTGGAAAAAGCAAGACGCAGACTTTCTGCGGAAGAAACCAAGGATCTCACCCGCCTTGAAAACATATGGTACGAGGATTTTGACCATTACAACAGCAGATACGATCACTACAACGATTCAAGATACTATGCCCTTAATCTCCACTCTGTTTTTTACAGAGGTACAGTGGAGTTCCGCTGTTTTAACGCCACTCTCCATGCAGGCAGAGCAAAAGCATATCTGCATCTCTGCCTCGCCATGTCAGCAAAGGCAATCCAGCAGCGAAGCGCTGTTATGCGAAGGACCCATTCGGAAAACGAAGCCTTTACCTTCCGAGTGTGGCTGGTGCGGCTTGGACTAAGCTCGGAAATCCGCACAATCTCTCATACAGCGAAATGAACCCGCTTGACAGTTATTCCAGCCGTACTGTGCTGGGTGTGCAGATCATCCTGGAAAACGGCTATCCCTGCAGCAAGGGCGGATTTACAGCAACGGAAGCTCAGTATGCGACCGCAAATGCA
>SVGX01000033.1 GCA_015056105.1 Clostridiales bacterium
GACATTATTGCTCAGCCTGGTTGGGCTGGTATTTACCGTGCTGGCGATCATCGGGATCGTCAACGCTGCGCAGGGAAGAAAACGGGAGCTTCCCATAATCGGCAGGATACGGATATTGAAATAAGCACATCCGCACGGATGCAATATGAAAGAGCAGGGAACGCTATTGCGTCTCTGCTCTTTTCGTACACACCGTAGTTCTCCGTGACAGGTGACCTAACGGTGTTCTTTTTGTTTTGCCGTCAGCAGCCTATCTTTCCCGGGCCTATGTGCCAACAAGACGTTTACGTTCTTGGCTGGCGACGGGCGGACGCTTGCAGGCCGCCCCGGGTTGTGATGAAGGTCATGTGACCGCAGAATCTGAGCCGGGGCTGTATAGCTCCGGCAACAGCTAAGATAGGTAGCTGCCGGATTCCAGGGGTATTTACTTCTCTTTCCGGGCTGTGAGCAAAAACAGCCAACGGCTGAAGAATGAAACCGCGCTTTCATACTGCGCAGCTGCCGGCGGACGTTCCTGTACAAACAAAGAAAGAATACAAAAAGAGATCCCCCTTAATAAATTCTGCAAACCGACAACTTATCCGGCCAGTTTCCCTCTTTATAAATATTGAAAGAATCCCCCGTTTTTGCTACAATATATATTGCATTTTATGCACAACGCATTGATCTGATACATTGCCCCAAAGGAGCTTTTTTATGAAACAACGCACCGTTGCCGTGTTCCTCGTTCTTGCCATGATGCTTGGCATCCATCCTGCCGCGCTTTCCGAAGGGGAAACGGCAGAGCCTGCCCCCACGCCCGCTGCTTCGGCGGAGAGCGCACCCACGCAGGAGCCTACGTCTACGCCCGTCATTGAGGCAACGCCCGCACCGGCGGCGGAACCCACTCCCACCCCCGAAGCGGAGGAAGGGCCTAATATGGAACAGGATGTGACGCCTTCCCCCGAAGTGTCGGAAACGCCTGCGCCCGATGCGGAAGGCGAACCGACCCCCACGCCCTCCCTTGCGGTGGGTGAGGTGCCCAATTACCTTTCGGGCAGCGAGACCATCCTTGCCACCGGCAGCTGCGGCACGCAGGCGATCTATACCCTTTACGGCGACGGCAAGCTCGTCATTTCCGGCAAGGGCAGCGTAACGAGTGCGCCGTGGCTTTCCACCGTCAACGGCATCAGTTATAAGAATGCGGTTACCGCCGTGGTGGTGAAAGAGGGCATCACCTCCCTGCAGAAGGGGTTTCAGGGCTGCTCCAACCTTGCAAGCATCACCATGCCCGCAAGCGTCACGAAGCTTTGGACGTATGTATTCCAGTATAATTCGCTCATCAAGACCGCAGGCCCCATCGGCGGCGGCTACGATTACGAATTCGCATGGACGGATACCATTGCGGAGGGTGCCTTCATGTACATCGGCTCCCTTGAAAGCGTGGTGATCCCGGACACGGTCACCTCCATCGGCGGCAGCGCATTCCACGGCTGCGCCCTCAAAGAGATCGATCTGCCGGAGGGGCTTCTAACAATTGGCGACAGCGCCTTCAGCAGCACCGCCCTCACAAGCATCACCATTCCCGAGGGCGTCACGGGCATCTCCCACTGGGCCTTTTCGGGCTGCAAAAGCCTCAGCAGCATCACCCTGCCGGAGGGCATCGAGTGGATCGGCGCGGGCGCTTTCGGCAGCTGCACTGCGCTTCAAACCATCAGCCTTCCTTCCACGGTAAACCAGATCTATAACGATGCCTTCGGCGGCTGCACAGCGCTCAAGAGCATTACCATCCCTGCTGCTGTTACCAAAATCGGCAGCCGTGCCTTCAAGAACTGCACTGCCATGAAGGAAGTGCTGTTCCTTGGCAATGCCCCTGCCATCGGGGAGGAAGCGTTTTACGATGTGGAAGCCACGGTGAAGTATTACACCAACAAAACCTGGACTTCCGACGATATGGATCAGTATGACGGTTACCTGACATGGACCGCTGTTTCGCCCACTCAAATTGCAAGCGGCAAGTGCGGCACCAATGCAACCTGGGTGCTGTACAGCACCGGAGAGCTCATCATCAGCGGCAGCGGCGCCATTTACGATTACACCACATCAAGCAAAGCGCCCTGGAGCAGCTACAACACCTCCATCAAGAGCATCACCGTGGGCGGCAGCATCAGCACCATCGGGCAGTGTGCTTTTGCAAGCTGCGTTGCAGCCACGAGCCTCAAGCTGCCCACAAGCCTTCGCACCATCAGCTTTTCCGCGTTTACCGGCTGCAATGCCCTTCGCTCCGTGACACTCCCCTCGGGCGTGACCACCATCGGTCAGAATGCATTCGGCGGCTGCAGCAAGCTCTCCTACTTCTATATCCCGGCAACCGTTACCGATATGTTCTATGACGCCTTTTCGGGCTGCAGCAGCCTGAAAAGCGTGGGCCCTGTTGGCAGCGGCTGCAACATCATCTATGCCCACAGCGGCACAAAGCTCAACAACCTGGGCTTTGAAGGCGCAAGCATTGAATCCTTCACTTACCCTGAAGGCGCCACTTCGAGCCCAAGCACCTTTAAAAAATCTTCCCTCAAGAAGATCGTTCTGCCCGCTACGCTGATGAGTGCCAAATACCTGTTTCAGGATGTGAGCGGCATTAAGACCGCAGGCCCCATCGGCAGCGGCTGCAATGTGGAATATGCATGGGAGAACCTGCCGGAAAATGCTTTCGGCTATGCAAACAAGCTTGAAAGCGTCATCATTCCGGATACGGTCACATCCATCGGGAAACAGGCCTTTGAGGGCTGCAGCGCCCTTAAGACCGTGAGCGGTGCAAACAAGGTCACCACCATCGGGCAGAGCGCTTTCAGCGGCTGCAGCGCCCTCAAGGATATCACCCTTGCTTCCACGGTAACGAGCATCGGCTACGGTGCGTTTTCCGGCTGCACCGCCATCACCTCCATGGGCCCCGTGGGCGGCGAATATGATATGAAGCTGGACTTTTCGGGGGTGACGCCCCGTGTTTCCTTTGATGATCTTACTGGCCTCAAGACCCTTGTGATCCCGAACGGCATCACAACGTTCAAGTGCACCTACAACGGCTGCGCCGCGCTTGAAAAGGTGGTGATCCCCGGCAGCGTGACAGCGATGGAAGAATCCTATGAACAGCTTCCCGATGGCACGTACGGATATATCGGCCCCTTCAGTGCCTGCCCGAAGCTGAAGAGCGCAGGCCCCATTGGCGGCGGTTATCCGGTGGAATTTGATTCCGTGACAAAGATTCCAAGCAATGCGTTCTATCGGAGCCCTTACCTTGAAAGCGCGGTGGTACCGGAAGGGGTAACGCATATCGGCAGCAGTGCCTTTGCGGTCTGCGAAAACCTCACGTCCCTATCGCTGCCTTCCACACTGAGCATTATCGGCACCGACGCTTTTGCCTGCTGCACCGGCCTGAGCGAGCTGATGCTGCCCGAATCTCTTACCTCCATCGGGGATAATGCCTTCAATGGACTTGGATATGATGTGTATTCCGGCACGGAGGGAATGACCGTCACCATCCCGGCCTCTGTCACGCGCATCGGCAAATACTGCTTTGAGAGCAGTAAGATCAAAGAGCTCACCTTCCTTGGCGATGCGCCTGCCATCGGTACGGATGCCTTCAAGGGCATGACCGCTACCGCCTATTATAACAGCAGCAAGGACTGGACGGCGGATGACTGCCAGCAGTACGGCGGCACCATCACATGGGTGGGGCGGCTGATGGGCGATGCGGATGAGGACGGCAGCATCACCGTGCTTGATGCTATCCTTGTGGCAAAGCATGCGGCATCCCTCAAAACGCTGACGGGCACAGCCTTTGAGAAGGCGGATATGAACGGCGACGGTGCTTTGACCGCAGCGGATGCGGTGCTCATCTCGGCGGCGGCAAAAGAATAAACGGAACGAACAGAATAAACAGAAAAGGAATGTTTTGAAGGTACATTCCTTTTTTGCCTTTATCTAACCGCTGCTGTTTGCCTGCCCCCAAACATGCAAAAAGGGTTATTTCCCAAAATGAAATTTTCGAAGTATACTGTTACAATAAATAATAATGAAAGGAAGAAGCGGCATGGAACAGGCGCTTTCCCGAAGCCAAAAACTGTGGAAGCTGTTTGTGACTTCTCTGTATATCAGCGCATTCACCTTCGGCGGCGGTTTTGTGATCATCACCTTCATGAAGCGCAAATATGTGGATGAATTCCATTGGATCGATGAACAGGAGATGCTCGACCTGACCGCCCTTGCCCAGACATCCCCCGGCGCCATCGCCGTTAATGCGGCCATCCTCGTAGGCTGGCGTGTGGGCGGCGGTTTGGGTGCGGCCGCGGCGGTGCTTGGCACCATCATCCCGCCGGTGCTCATCATTCTTGTGATCTCCCTTTTCTATGCGGCCTTTGCAGCCAACAAATACGTTGCCCTCGTGCTCAAGGGCATGCAGGCAGGCGTGGCGGCGGTGATCCTTGATGTGGTGTGCAACCTTGGCATGAAGGTGGCGGCGCGCCGTTCCATCCTTGATCTTTTTATCTTCCTTGGCGCATTCGCGGCCACGTTCTTCTTTAAGGTGAACGTGGTGTTCATTATCCTCATCGCGGGGCTCATCGGCGTTTCGCGCGCCATACTGTTAAAGCCTAAGGGGGTGGAAAAATGATCTACCTGTATCTATTCTGGAATTTCCTGCAGGTGGGGCTTTTTTCCATCGGCGGCGGCTATGCGGCCATGCCCCTTATCCAAAGCCGCGTGGTGACGGAAAACGCATGGCTTACCATGAGCGAATTTACCGACCTTGTGACCATTGCGGAAATGACGCCGGGCCCCATCGTGATCAACGCCGCCACCTTCGTGGGCGTGCGCATTGCGGGCGTGGGCGGCGCGCTGGCGGCTACCTTCGGCAGCATCTTCCCCTCGCTGTTCATCGTATCGCTGCTGGCGTTCATCTATTACCGCTACAAGACGCTTTCCCTGCTGCAGAGCATCCTTCAAAGCTTCCGCCCGGCGGTGGTGGCGCTCATCTTCGGTGCGGGGCTTTCTATTCTGAAGCTGGTGGCGTTTTCCGGCGGCGGCATTGCCGTCAGCAACCTCAACTATATCGGCATCCTTCTGTTTGCGGCGGCATTTTTCGCCCTAAGAAAATGGAAACCAAGCCCCATCCTTGTGATGAGCCTTTGCGGCGCCGGCGGACTTGCGCTGGGGCTGCTGTTCGGGTAAATGATCATATGAAAAAAGGCGGAGCGGATGCTCTGCCTTTTTGTATGTTTCCTATCTTCCTATTATATATATTCCTAAAACAGCGACCTGACCATCATCGTGACGCCGAGGATGAGGAGGGGAATGCCGATGATGGCGCCCACGAGGGTGGCGGAAAGGAGGACGCCGATCACGGTGATGAGGAGCCCCAGCAGCAGGCTCATGAGCTTGCCGACGGCAAGAAAGACGACCCCCACAAAGCTCCAGAGCATTTTGAAGGGCCAGAACAGGACACGAAGCATTGTTTTGACCTCCTTGTTTCTTCGATGGGAACAGCATAGCACAGGGAAAGGGAAAAAGGGGGAAACTCATGAAGTTTTAATGAAACGTTAAGGAAGCTGCGGCGGTGGTAAGGAAGTGCCGCGCGGGGCGCACGGCTGCGGCTGCGCCGCAGCCAAGGCGCATGCGCCTTCGTTTGCCCGCAGGGCAAACGTGCGCCCCGCGCTCCCCGGCATTTTGCTTTTGCCCCTTCCTTTTCACCAAAAACAAAACACCCCGCGCATTGCGCGGGGGTGATATCTTGTACCATGCCCCTGCATGGTGTGAAAACTCATTTACGGCATCACAACGGGGATGAACTCCAGCAGCGCCGCCACGAAGCGGTCGGGCTTCTCCTCGTGCATCAGATGGCCGGCGTTGCGCACCACGGCAAAGCCGGCGCTGCGCATGGCGGCGTGGTACAGCTCGCAGGTCTCCGCGGTGTGCCACTTATCCTCCGTACCCATCAGAATGAGAGTATCGGCGCTGAGCTGGCGAAGGTTTGCCACGATGTCTTCATCCTCGTAATTCTGCAGGGAAAGGCGGATGGCGCGGCGGCCTTCCGGGTCGGAAGCGGGGCGGTAGTATTCCTGCACCACATCCTGGGTGATGTTGGTAAGATCGAATACCGATTCCTGCAGCAGCTTTTCCACCGTTTTGAGGCCGTAAAGGCGGCAGGCGGCGAAGCCAAGAAGGGGGCTGTCGATCATGCGGACGGTGAGGGGCATTTCCGGTGTGATACCGCCGGGGGAAAGCAGCACCATCCTGCCCACACGCTCCGGGTGATCCATGGCGAGCCTGAGCGCATAGGCGCTGCCCATGGAAAAGGCGGCGATGTGCGCGGAGGAGATCTTCAGCGCATCCATAAAGCGGATGAGCGCCTCGGTGTGCTCCTCAATGGAATAGCCGAAGGTGAGGGGCCTGTCCGAATAGCCGTGGCCAAAAAGATCCGGCGCGATGACACGGTAATGCTCGCTCAGCCGGTTGAAGACCTTGCGCCAGGTGTAGAAGGACTGGCCGATGGTGTGGATCAGCAGCAGCGGCTCGCCGGTACCGGCTTCGATATAGTGGATCCGGGCACGCTCGTGCTGCACCGCAGGCACCTCTTCCACCGGTTCGGGCGCGGTTTCGGCACCATCTTCCCCTTCGGGAAGGGGAGCGGCCTTGGGCTTTTTGACCCGGGGCCTCGGCACTTCGATCTCGCCGGGCAGTTCGATCTCGATATATTCACCGGTATGCTCGGAATTGATAAATTTTTTGACTTCAAGCGATAAACTCACAGAGTTTCCTCCCTAAGATTCCATGCGGATACATATTCAGTTTATTCTACTATCTTTCACCGCGCTTTGCAAGCAATTTGGGGCGAAGAACCCCGGATTCATGGTTTATTTACAGATTTTTGGGGCTGTTTTTTGCCCGGGCGGCGGGCATTTACGAAACGTTTACTGTTCAAGTGGGAAAGGTTATGATAAAATACAATAAGAAAGATCCGCGCGGCAGGAAACACATGCGTGCCGCGCGTTTGTGCTGATACAAGAAAGGGAAGACCAACGATGAAACGCAAAGCGGGAAAGCTTATTTTTGCAGCGGTGATGGGTGCTGTTCTTTTGATCGCACTGATCGCCTATATGACGGGCGGAGAAGGGGGCGGCAATTCCCATGTCGTCAGCAGCGCCCTTGCCTTCAATGAAGTCATGTCCAGCAACAAGGGCTCCGTGCCCGATGAAAACGGCGATTATCCCGATTGGGTGGAACTCAAAAACACCGGCAGCGAGCCCCTTTCCATTGGAGGCTACGGTCTTACCGATGATATTGCCGCCGGCGCCAAGTATGTGTTCCCCGCCGGCACGGAAGTGGAAGCGGGCGGCTGCATCCTCGTCTGGTGCAGCGGCGAAAGCGCGGGCGGCCTTGTGGCGCCCTTCCGCATCAGCGCCACGGACAGCCTTATCCTTTTTGATGCCACCGGCAACACCCTTGATACCCTGGTGCTCCGCGCCGTTGCCTCCGGCAACACCCTTGCCAAAGAAGAAAGCGGCATGTGGGAGGAGATGCAGCCCTCCCCCGGCTATGAAAACAGCCCGGCGGGCATCGCCGCCTTTGAGGATTCCTTAAAGGGCGAAGAGGATATCGGCGTTTACATCAACGAATTCATGGCGTCCAACGCCACCACCATTGCGGACGCCAACAACGCCTACAGCGATTATATCGAGCTTTACAACAAAAACGGCTATGAGGTAGACCTTTCCGGTTTCGGCATTTCCGATTCCCTCTCCCAGCCGAAAAAGTACACCCTGCCCGAAGGCACCGTGATCGGCGCGGGCGGCTATCTTGTGATCTTCTGCTCCGGCAACGAGGGCTTTAACGCAGCGGGCGAGCTGCATGTGCCCTTTGGCCTGAGCGCCTATCAGGAGGATGTGGTGCTTGCGGGCAAGCGTGGCGCCATCCTTGACAGCGTATCCTACAGCGGCCAGGAAGCGGATATGGCTATGGCCCGCACTGCGGACGGCATGGGTGAATTTGCCGTCACCGCCCACCCAACGCCGGGTTTCCCCAATTCGGAGGATGGCTACGCGGCTTTTAACGCAAGCCTTGCCCATACGAAAAGCGATGTGTATATCTCGGAACTTATCGGCAAAAACGTCACCGCGGCCGTGACGGCGGATGGGGGGTCCCACGATATCATCGAGCTTCACAACCGGGGGGCAGCGGCCGTCTCCCTCGGGGGCTGCGCCCTTTCCGATAACCCGAAAAATCCTGCAAAGTGGGTCTTTCCTGAAGGGACTGCCATTGAGCCGGGGCAGTACCTTTTGATCTACGCTTCGGAGCTCAACAAAAAAACAGACCTTAGCGATCTTCACACCAACTTTAACCTCAGCGCCGAAGGCGCATCGCTCTACCTGTTCGGCGCCGATGGTTTGCTGATGGATAAACTGCAAACGGGCGCCTTTTTGAATGATATGAGCTACGGCATGGATGATGCGGGCAACTATGCCTGCTTTGCCGCAGCCACCCCCGGCGCAGCCAACGGGGCAGGGCAAAAGGGCGTTACCGCCAAGGTCAGCTTTCTGACCACCCCCGGCATTTATGACAGCGCCGTCAGCGTGGAGCTTGCCGCCGCCGAAGGGGAGACCATCCACTACACCCTCGATGCCACTACCCCCAATGCGAATTCCCCGGTGTATACGGGGCCCATCAGCATCGCCTCCAACACGGTGGTGCGGGCGGTGGCGGTCAGGGAAGGCTACATCACCAATACGGATACCACATCCGGCACCTTCCTTTTCACTTCGGACCAAGTGAACCACAATATCCCCGTCGTTACCCTTGTCACAGATCCCGACAACCTTTGGAGCAACGAAACGGGCATCTACGCCTACGGCGAGAACTATGACCCCACCCTTGCCTATGGCGATGCCATCGCCACGGCGAATTACTGGAAATCGAAGACCGCGCCCGATGAATGGGAACGCTTCGGCTGCCTCGGCGTGTTCGATGAAAACGGGCAGGAAGTGTTTTCCCAGAATATCGGCATGCGCATCGCCGGCAGCTTTGGCCGCGGCCGCGCCCAGAAGGGCTTCAACCTGATCGCCCGGGATGAATACGGCAAGGACAGGATGGAATATCCCTTCTTCGAAGAGCTGCCCTATACGGAGTATAAATCCATCGTGCTCCGGTGCGGCGGACAGGATCAGAACAACGGCAAATTCCGCGATGAGCTGGCGGCGGGCCTTTTGTACGGCAGCGATGTCAACTTCCTTTACCAGACCTACCGGCCCTATGTGCTGTATTTGAACGGCGAATACTGGGGCGTGTATTTCATGAAGGAAAAGCGCAACCGCTTCTTCATCGCCCAGCATGAAAATACGAATGATACCGTCAACGTGGATATCATCCGCTCTGCGGATACGGCCTACTACGGCTCTGCTGCCGAATGGAAGGAGCTGATGGCGTGGCTCGATACCAAGGGGGATGACCTTTCAAACGCTTCCGATTATGCCTATATGGCAGAAAGGGTGGATCTTGACAGCTTCATGGATTATATGATCGCGGAGATCTACAGCGCCAACAGCGATGTGTGGAACATCCAGTATTACAAGGTGGATGGCGGCAAGTGGAAGTGGATCTACTACGATTTCTGCTGGAGCTTCGGTTCCACCTACAATGCGGATACCCGGGACAGGGCGGATCACCAGACCCTTTCCATCCGCAGGCTTTCCTCCAAGCCCTGCAGCGATCTTTTCAACGCACTTCTGAAAAATGCGGATTGGCGGGACCGCTTCTGCCGGCGCTTTGCGGAGCTTCTTTCTACCATCTATGCCCCAGAGAAGGTGCTTTCCCTGATCGATGAGCTTTACGGCTATACGGAGCCGGAAATAAAGCGGGAGCGGGAAAAGTTCAACGGTGCGGAGTTTATGGGCGTTGCCCAGCACAGCGAGGTGCTCGGCAGCTACGAGGGCTTCCTCCGCCATGTGGAAAACATGCGCTACTTTGCTGAGAACCGCCCAGCTTCCATCAAAAAGCAGCTGCAGGCCGAGCTTGGCCTTTCCGATTCCTATATGCAGGAGGTGTTCGGATTGTGAAGACCCCACAGTATCGGCACGAGCTGAAGTATTACATCAACCGGGGCAATTACACCCTGCTTTCAAAAAAGCTTTCGCTGACGCTGGAACAGGACAAATATGCCCGCAAAAACGGCGGCGAATACTTTATCCGCAGCCTGTATTTTGACGATATGAACGATTCCGCCTTCCGGGAAAAGCTCGACGGCGTTGACAGCCGCGATAAGTTCCGCATCCGCATCTACAACATGTCGGATGCCGCCATCAAGCTGGAGTGCAAGCACAAGGAAAACGGCTACATCCAAAAGCAGTCCGTTATGCTTTCGCGGGAGGAATACGAGCGGCTCATGAAGGGGGACTACACCTTCCTTCTTCAGCGGAACGAACCCTTTGCAAGGCGCATGTTCGCGGAGTTCGCTACGAAGCCCTTAAAGCCCCGGGTGATCGTGGACTATATGCGCGAAGCCTATACCTTCCCCCTTGAGGATGTGCGCATCACCTTCGATAAGGATGTGAGAACGGGCCTTCGCAGCACGGATCTGTTCAATGCCCGTATCCCCACCTATCCCGTGATCGACGGGTATGATATGGTGCTGGAGGTCAAGTTCAACCGCTATCTTCCCACCTATGTGCGCTCGCTTCTGCAGCTTGATTCCCACACAAGGAGCGCCGTGAGCAAATACTGCCTTTGCAGAAGGTTTGAGCTCTGATCACCTTGACATTTTTCACCGCATCCCCCACAATGAAAAAGGGCATATCGCCCCGAACAGGCTGAAAAACAGCCTTTCCCCCATGAAACTGACCGGAGGTTTTTCATACAATGAACGAAGCTACATTTTCCCTTGCCGATGTATTTTCCATTACCCTCAGCCCCATGCAGGTGGTGCTGACGCTGCTCATTTCCCTGGCGGTGGGTCTTTTCGTCTTTTTCGTATACAAGAAGACCTTCGGCGGGGTGCTCTATTCCCGCAATTTTAACCTGAGCCTCATCATGCTCACCATGGTCACGAGCCTGATGCTCATGCTTATCAACAACAACCTTGCGCTTTCCATGGGCATGGTCGGTGCGCTTTCCATCATCCGCTTCCGCACCGCGGTAAAGGATCCCATCGACACGGTGTTCATGTTCTGGGCAGTGGGCGAAGGCATCGCCATCGGCACCCGGTTCTATGATGTGGCGGTGATCGCCGCCCTTGTGATCGGCGCGATCATGGTGGTGCTTACCCTTTTCAAGGGCAAGATGACCGCCCCCTACCTTCTTATCATCCATTACCATGAAGGCGCTTCCCAGCAGGTCAGGCAGATGGTGAAGCAGCTGCCCAATGCGCGGCTCAAGGCGAAGACCGCCCAGCGCGACGGCATCGAGCTGACCATGGAGCTCCGTCTCAAGGAAAGCGAGACCGGCTTTGTGGAAAAATTCCTCCGGGTGGATGGCGTGTATGACGCCACGCTGATCTCCCACCAGGGCGACATCGTTTCTTAAAACGCAGGCTCCCCACTTTGGTCCTATTTTGACAGGAAAGGTGATCGGTAATTTCCCATGCAGCTGTTAAAGCGCTTTGTTTCCTACTATAAGCACCACCGGAAGCTCTTCGCCATCGATATGGCCTGCGCTTTCATCGTGGCGGTGTGCGATCTTTTCTATCCCACCATCGCCAAGAATATCATCAACGATTACGTGCCGAACCAGAACCTCCGGCTCCTCATCATCTGGGGCGCGGTGCTGCTCGGCATCTATCTGCTCAAAGCGATACTGAACTTCATCATCCAGTATTGGGGCCATATCGTGGGTGTCCGCATCCAGGCGGATATGCGGCGGGATATGTTCCGCCATATGCAGAAGCTGCCCTTCAGCTTCTTCGACGCCAACAAAACCGGCACTCTTCTTTCCCGCATGGTGAACGATCTGCAGGATGTTTCGGAGCTGGCGCACCATGGGCCGGAGGATCTTTTCCTTTCCATGATCATGCTTATCGGCTCTTTTATCATCCTTTCCCGGTATAACCTTCTGCTGACGGTCATCGTGTTCCTGTTCCTGCCCATCATGGTGCTTTGCGCCGTGAAGCTCAGGGGCGGGCTGACAGCCGCCTTCCGCGCCACCCGTGTGGAAGTGGGCGAGGTGAACGCCAACGTGGAGACCGCTATCGCCGGCATGCGGGTCAGCCGTTCCTACACGGCCGCAGGGCACGAAAACAAAAAGTTCGATGCCGCCAACGAGCGTTACAAGCAGGCCCGCGGCAGGGCATACAAGGAAATGGGCAAGTTCCATTCCAGCATGACCCTGTTTAACGATATTCTGTATCTGATCGTGCTGGTGGCGGGCGGCTTGTTCTTCTTCTACGGCAAGATCGATATCGGCGAATACACCGCCTTCGTGCTGTATATCACCAACTTCTTAAAGCCCATCAACCGCCTTGTGAGCATCTTTGAACAGCTGCAGAACGGCATGACAGGCTTCCAGCGCTTTGCGGAGATCATGGATCAGAAGGATGAGACCGATACCGGCACCGTGGAAGCCAAGGCGCTCAGGGGTGACATCACCTTTGATCACGTCAGCTTCCGCTATGAAAACAGCGACGCGGCGGATGAAGAGAGCAAGGTCATCGCGGATCTTTCCATGCGCATCGCCCCGGGCAGGACGGTGGCGCTTGTGGGCCCCTCCGGCGGCGGCAAGACCACTATCTGCAACCTCATCCCCCGCTTTTACGAGGCGGATGCGGGCAGGATCAGCATCGACGGTATCGATATCCGCGATTTGACAAGGGAATCCCTTCGCCGCAACATCGGCATCGTGGCGCAGGATGTGTTCCTCTTTAACGGCACCATCCGCGAGAACATTGCCTACGGCGACCTTGATGCTTCCGATGAGGCCATCATTGAGGCGGCAAAGAAAGCCCACATCCACGATTACATCATGACGCTGGAGCACGGCTACGATACCGGCGTGGGCGAGCGCGGCATCAAGCTTTCCGGCGGGCAGAAGCAGCGCATTTCCATTGCCCGGGTATTTTTGAAGAATCCTTCCATCCTGATTCTGGATGAAGCCACCAGCGCCCTTGACAACGCCACGGAAATGCTTATTCAGCAGGCGCTGACGGAGCTTTCCCGGGGCCGCACCTGCATCGTGGTGGCGCACCGGCTTTCCACCATCAAAAATGCGGATGAGATCATCGTCCTCACCAAGGATGGTATCACCGAGCGCGGTACCCATGAAGCGCTCATCGCGGCGGAGGGCATGTATGCGGCACTTTACCAGTACCAGTTTCGGGAATAACGGCAAACAAAACAAAAGGCGGAAGCATTGCGCTTCCGCTTTTGTTGATTCAGGATTCTTTTTGATAGCAAAGGATGTCTTCCACATTGCAGTCCAGCACAAAACACAGGGTATCCAGCGTCTTTGTGGTAATCGCCCCGCCGTGTTTCATACGGTGCAGCGTCGCCGCAGAGATCCCTTGTTTGTAGATCAGCTGGTATTCTGTGATGCCTTTTGCAAGCATTGTTTTGTAAAACGGTTCATATGAGATCATAAAGGTATTTTAGCCTACTCAAAAGGTTGACTATACTCATTATATGAAGCATACTGAAAGGAAAAAGGAGGAAAAACTATGTGCACGCCGAAGCTTTTTGCCGATATTTCCGATGATGTTTTTGAAGCGATCTGCATCACGCCGCAGTTTCGCGCTTTCGATAAAGGCTATGCCAAACTGCAGGAAGAAGCAGCCAAAGCGGGGAAAAGTATTGATGCACCGGAGTTTTCTTCCCTTTACAACGAAATGATCAAGCTGTATATGGCGGTCTATGAGCTGGCGGACAGCATTGCAGAAAACAACTGAAGAAAAACCATAACGATATGACCCGACCTGTGTTGACAGGCCGGGTTTTTGTTATGGGTGGAAGAAGCCAGCAGCGGCGGTGGTACGGAGCGCGGCAATTTCTATTATCTATATACTGCCATGCCAAAAAGGAGATCCTCCCACATCGGTGGGAGGATCGTTTTCGCAGGATAAGAAAGTGTTGTTTTAAATGCCGGTATAGAACCTGTGAATTACGCAGGGCGATCAATCGTCATAGCGGTCATCGTCCCGTTCGCTGCGGGCACGGGATACTTCGCCGGTCTCTACATTCACCAGACATTCGTATTCCCCGTCGTCTGCTTCAAAATCCACCTCGTAGAAGCCCCGTTCCCGTTCCACATCCCGCTCCCGCAGATCGGATACTGCTACGCCGAAGTGGGCGGCGGCCGCCGCAAGAGCGGCTTCCCTGCCGATAACTTTGGCTGCGGCAAGGCTGCATTCCTGTGCCGTACGTACTTGTGCCACGATATCGTGTTCCTGCTTCATGTGTCATTTCCTCCTTTCGGATAGATATACGCAGCGGCTTTCTGTTTTTCGGGGCTGCGCAGTCATTCTTTTCGGATGTTATTATTATGAAGGACATAGGAGAAAGACGCCATCCACGGCGTGTAAAAATTGTGTAAAAGAGGGGCGTACTGATGTGGTATAATAGGATACTGTCACAATACGGGGCGCCGCACGCGGGAGGGAAGAAACATGGCAAAACAGCACAGCGAACTGTATGAAGGGCTGCTTCGCGGCATGGCACGCTTCGGCGCCAACGCAAAGGGTGCGGCGGAGGAGGCCTTCGGCTTCGATGCGGAGCGTATCCGTAAAAACGTGGTGCTGGCACCCTGGTGGGAGCCCACTGTGTTTGACCCTGCAATATTCGGTACCGGCGAATATATTTCCCCCTTTCCCGGTGCGGAGACCATGGTGTGGGATATGGTAGCCCCCAATGGGGAAAAGTTCACCTACATCAAGACCCATATCGGCGCGCCGGTGTGTACGGATATCGCCCTTGCCCTCGGGCTTACCGCCTGCGAAAGGTGCATTTTCATCGGCTCTGTGGGTGCCCTTGATGAAAACATGCAGATTGGCGATATCGTGGTGCCCACGGTGTCCCTCTGCGGCGACGGCACAAGCCGCTATCTCCTTCCCGGCAGCTTAAAGGAAAACGATCCTTTTGGCCGGGAAGCCTATCCCGACCGGGAACTGAACGAAATGCTCCTTCAAAACGCCGCGCGCATCGCAAAGGAGGAAAACGTTCGCTTCCATATGGCAAGGAATTTCAGCATCGATACCATCTTCGCCCAGTTTGCGCGCATCGATGAGATCCTGGCCCTCGGCTGCAACTCCATCGAAATGGAAACCGCCGCCGCTTTCCTTGCAGCGGAACTCAGCGGCTACAAAATGGCGGCACTCTTCAGCGTCAGCGATAATACCCTCATCAACAAGTCTCTTATGGGCGGCCGGGAGGATGAGGAACGCCTGTACCGCAAACATGTGCGGCGGCAGGTGTTTCCAAAGATCATTCATGCATGCTTTGCATGATGAAACATCATAAAAGGAAAGCACCAAGGCACAGAAAAGGGCCTTCGCTCAATTGCGGCGGCCTTTTCCTTGTGATACAATAGAAATGGCATAATAGGCTTAAGAAAAAACAGGTCTTACTTTTAAAAGGAAAAGAAAAGATGAACAACAAAAAAGCTTTAAGAAGCAATCTGCTGCTGGTGCTGACAGCACTTATCTGGGGCTTCTCCTTTGTGGCACAGTCCGAAGGAAACGATATCGGTTCCTTCACCTTCAACGCATCCCGCTCCTTTGTGGCGGGCGTGGTACTGCTGCCGGTGATCGCCATGTTTGATGCCCTCAACAAAAAGCAGGGCATCCCCAAAGAGGCGGGCGATCAAAAGACACTTATCATCGGCGGCATTGCCTGCGGCAGCGCGCTGTTTGTGGCAAGCGCCTTCCAGCAGATCGGCATCGGCTATACCACTGTGGGCAAAGCCGGCTTTATCACCACCCTTTATATCCTCATCGTGCCCTTCTTCGGCATCTTCATGAAGAAAAAAGTGCCCCTTGCGGTGTGGATCAGCGTTGTGGTGGCGGCGGTGGGCATGTACCTTCTTTGCGTGACGGAGGAGTTCACCATCGGGAAAGGCGATCTTCTCATCCTTTGCTGTGCCTTCTGTTATGCGATCCATATCCTTGTCATCGACCACTTTTCCCCCCTTGTGGACGGCGTGCGCATGTCCTGCATCCAGTTCTTTACCTGCGGCATCCTTTCCGCCATTGCCATGTTTGCCGTGGAGGAGCCCAACATGAAGGAGATCCTTTCCGCGTGGCTGCCCATCTGCTATGCGGGCGCCCTTTCCGCAGGCGTTGGCTATACGCTGCAGATCATCGCCCAGAAGAACACCAACCCCACCATGGCATCGCTGATCATGAGCCTTGAAAGCGTGTTTGCGGTGTTGGCGGGCTGGCTGCTGCTGGGGCAGGCGCTGACGGCGAAGGAACTGTTCGGCTGTGCCCTGGTGTTCGCCGCAGTGCTCTTTACGCAGCTGGCGCCGGAAATTCCCGATCTCCTTAAAAAGAAAAAAGCCTGATTATTACCACGGAGGAAAATTTGATATGGTCAAGATCACCACAAAGCTGATGACGGAAAACGATTGCTACAAGGCGGGGAAAAAGATCACCCCCATCGGCATCACCATTCACTCCACCGCCGAGCCGGGCGTGAAGGCGGATAAATGGTTCGACCTTTGGAACAAGCCCGCCTCCGAGCAGTACGGCCGCGAGGTCTGCGTGCATGCCTTCCTTGACGATGAGGGCGTTTACCAGTATCTTCCCTGGGATCACCGGGGCTGGCATGCCGGTGGCAGCGATAACAACGACCACATCGGCATCGAGATCTGCGAGGCGCCCCATATGGCCTACATGACGGATTTTGATATCGTCGGCTATGATGCGGCGGCCCAGCAGCCCTATTTTGATGCCATCTTCAACAACGCGGTGGAGCTTTGTGTGTTCCTGATGAAGGAATACCCCACCATCACGGTGGATGAGATCATAAGCCACAGCGAGGGCTACAAGCGCGGCACTGCTTCAGGCCATCTTGACCCGGAACACTGGTGGCAATTCCACGGCAAAGATATGAACGACTTCCGCGCCGCCGTGCGCGAAGCGCTCGAGAAATAAAGAAGGGAACAGCTTTATGAACAACATGCGCTTTATCGATCTGCACTGTGATACCATCGTGTGCGAAGTGCACCGCAGCTGCGGCAAAAAGAACCTTCGCAGCAACCCGGAAGGACACCTTGACCTGCTTCGCATGAAAGAGGGCGGTGCGCTCATGCAGTGCTTCGCACTCTTCATTCCCACCCCCAGCGAGGACCCCGAAACGGGGAAGGAAGTGAGCGCCTGGGAATTCTTCAACCTTGCGGCGGATTGCTATGAAAAGGAGATCGCCGCCAACCGCGACCTCATCGCCCCTGCGCTGACAGCGGAGGATATCGAAAAGAATGCGGCAGCGGGCAAAATGTCCGCCATGCTGACGGTGGAGGACGGCGTGCCCCTTGACGGCAAGATCGAACGGGTGGATGAGATGTTTAACCGGGGCGTGCGTATCGTTACCCTTACCTGGAACCACGAAAACAGCCTTGGCTTCCCCAATATCAGCGCTCCGGAAAAGGGCCTCAAGCCCTTCGGCATCGAAGCCCTGCGCCGGATGAACGAGCTTGGCATCGTGGCGGATTGCTCCCACCTCAGCGATGCCGGCTTCTGGGATCTTGTGAAGTATTCGAAGAAGCCCTTTGTGGCTACCCACTCCAACGCCAAGGCTCAGTGCGACATCTTCCGCAACCTGACGGATGATATGCTCCGTGCCCTTGGGGAAAAGGGCGGTATAACGGGCCTCAATTACGCGGCGGATTTCCTTGTGGAGAACGGCACCCACACTTTGATCAGCGACCTTGTGCGCCATGCAAAGCACATTGCCAACGTGGCGGGCATTGAGGCCGTTGCCCTCGGCAGTGACTTTGACGGCATCGGCTGCACCCTGGAATACACGGATGTTTCCGGCCTGCCCATGGTGGAAGAGGCTCTCAACCGCGCTTTCACCGCCCGCGAGGTGGATCTTATCACCCATGGAAATGCCCTCCGCGTCCTTCGCGACTGCATTGGCAAATAACACAACCGCTTTCCTGCGGGCGCTGCCCGCTTCAAAATCCACAGAAAAGGAGAAAAACAGCGTATGGATATCTTTCAGGCAATATCCGAACTGACAACGCTGCCGGGCGTCACGGGCAATGAAGTGGCGGTCGCAGAGGTGCTCAAGGGATATTTCCGGGCCTATACGGATGATGTCTGGATCGATGTATCCGGCAACTGCTATGCCCGCATCGGCAGCGGCAAAGGCCCCACCCTTTTGGTTATGGCCCACATGGATGAAGTGGGCCTGATGGTCACCGATATTGAGGACAACGGCATGCTGCGCCTTCGCAGCGTGGCGGGCGTTGACCCCCGCGTGCTTCCCGGCAGCGAGGTCATGGTTCACGGCAAAAAGAAGATCCACGCGGTGATGGGCGCCATGCCGCCCCACCTTCTCAGCGCGGCGGATCAGGAAAAGAACTACAAGCTTGATGATCTCATCTGCGATACGGCGCTTCCCGCAGAGGAAGTGAAGGCCCTTGTCAGCGTCGGCGACAACGTGACCTTCGCCCCCTTTCCGCCCATGCAGCTCAAGAACAACTTCATCGCCGGCAAGACCTTTGATGACCGCGCCTGCGTGGTGGCAATGCTTTATGCGATGGAGCTTCTTAAAAACACCAGGCTCAACTGCAACCTTGTGTTCTGCGGCTCCACACAGGAGGAAGGCATGAACTTCGGCGCTACCTGCGGTGCCTGGAATATCGAACCGGATATGGCCATTGCCATCGATGTGTGCCATGCGCCCCAGCCCGGCGCCAAACCCACCGATTACATGGAT
Organism: Clostridiales bacterium; assembly: GCA_015056105.1. Classification (GTDB taxonomy): domain Bacteria; phylum Bacillota; class Clostridia; order Christensenellales; family CAG-138; genus UBA1685. The sequence goes on from SVGX01000033.1 coordinate 18,885, forward strand.
TTTGACAAGGTATCCATCACCTGCGGCAGCAACGTGAACCCCAAGATGTATGAGTGGCTGTGCGAAGTTGGCACCGATATCAACATCAACTGGGAAGCGGACCCCTGCATGGGCCACAGCGGCACGGATGCACACCGGATGCAGGTGGGCCGCGCCGGCGTTGCCACGGGCATCATCTCTCTGCCCCTCAGGTATATGCACACCAGTGTTGAGGTCATCAATCTCGATACGCTCAAAAACTGCGCCAGGCTGCTGGCGGGCTTCGCCGCAGCCATCGGTGAGGATTGGGAGGAAAAATTATGCTTGGACGATTAGAGACACTCTGCAACCTTTCCGGCCCTTCCGGCCATGAAGGCCCCGTGCGCCGCTATATCCGCGAATTTGCAAAGCAGTATGCGGATGAGACCTGGGTGGACCGTATGGGCAACCTTTATGTGCACAAGAAGGGAAACGGCCCCCGGGTGATGGTGGCTGCCCATATGGACGAAGTGGGCATGCTGATCTGGGGCGCCATGGACAACGGCCTTCTCA
>SVGX01000034.1 GCA_015056105.1 Clostridiales bacterium
GAAGAAGGTATCCGTGAGGACAAACGTAAGGTGGCGGCAGCAAAGAAACGCCGTGCCGACCTCGATATTCTGATCTCCCGTCTGTATGAAGATTCCGTTCTCGGAAATCTGCCTATAGGACGGTACAAAAAGATGAGTGCAGAATATGAAGCGGAGCAGAAGCGGTTACAAGACGAAATTGCTATCAGAGAAGGATGGGTCGAAGAACAGGAGGATATGAGCCATGGGCTTGACAGCTTTGTGGAAATGGTCAACAAGTATGTTGACATGACAGAGCTGACACAGACCATCGTGAACGAATATATCCGAAAGATCGAAGTGTACGCATCGGACAAGTCCAGCGGCAAGCGGAAACAGATAATTAAAATCTACTGGAACTTCGTTGACGAACTTGACCTTGAGATATTCTCTCAGCCCATCGTCTATGAGCGAATCACAAAACAGACACAAAAAATGCAGAGAACGGCGTGACCTTCGGGTCACACCGTTCTCTGGGACAAATAGTTACTTGTCGCTGTTAAGCATTTGCGGAAGGGATTTTTTACGTATATGAGCTGTTAAAAAGCGGGGGATAAAGGCGTATTCATCAGGCTTTTTGTGCCTGCTCCGAAATGGCTTTTTGATCCTCTTCCGAAAGGCTTCGCACGAGCAGGAAAGCAATGAGAATGATGCCCGCAAGGTTGAACCCAAGGCGCAGAAGGGTATAGGAAATGCCAAGGCTGGAAGCTTCAAACAGCAGCAGCGGGATCTTTGTCGTGGACCACGCGCCGATAAAGAGAAATACGTTGAAAAGGGTCGCTCCTTTTTTGAACATCACAGCTGCTGCGGGAAAAGCGGCATACAACGGCCCTGCCGCAGCGGAGCCAAGCAGGAACGCAAGGGCGGCGCCCTTTACGCCGCTGCCCTTGCCCATGAGGCGCATCATCGTTTCACGTTTTAACCATATATCCATAAGCCCCAGCAGCACAAAGATCGGCGGCAGAATGGAAAGCATTTCGAGCAGGTTGTTGCCCGCTTTTTTGAGAGCGGAAACGCCGTATTGGGGCGCAAAGATGAGAAGCAGCAGATGAGCCGCAAGGAAAACAAGAAAGAAACGGTAGCGTTTCGCAATGGCTTTCAGCTTGTTCATGCAAAGATCCCTCCGATCAGAAATGAAGCGGCGGCAGCGTAGACGAACGCAAGCGCATTGCGGCGGACGGCGGCTTTTCTGCCAAAAAATTTCGTTTCCATGGGAAGGGTGACAACGCCGACCATCATCAGCGTGGTCACGAACATGGTGATCTGTCCGTAGCCGGCGCCTGCGTTCCGCAGGGAAGCCGCAAGGGGAAAGGCCACAAAGCCGGGAATGAGCGTAACGGAGCCAAGCACAGCGGCGATAAGCATGCCGAGAGCGCCGGATTCTTCGCCAAGCAGGCGGGAAATCAGCGCTTCATCCAAAATGGAAAGGGCCATACCGATCAGAAGCAGTACCGCAAGAAGCTGCGGCAGGATGTTCTCAAAGGAACGAAGTGCCTTGATCAGCGCTGCTTTTGTTTTCTGTCTGTCCTTCAGGAAGGAAAGAACAAGCCCGGCGGCAGCAAAAACATAAAGGATGTAGGTAAACATCGGTTCTCCTTAAAGCTGTATTGTAAAATGGCAGATGCCGAGAACATTATACTATAGGATACGCCGTTGTAAAAGCCATGCGGAAGCGGATCGCGCGGTGAAATAAAAATGGGCCGGTCATACCGGCCCATTCGGTCATTGTTTTGTTTTCTTTTTCTTGCCCATAAGGAAGATGAAGGAAAGAAGCGCCGCAAGATAAATGAAAATGAGGAAGAACACCACCCACACCATCAGGTCGCTTTTTGCGGCCATGCTGATAAGAACAAGCGGCGGCGCGCCGAAGGCGATACCGAAGGAACTGCCGGTCACCAGGTTGTTGGCGGCAGGCGTTTCGAAGGAAGGGTCGATCTCTCTGAGCAGCAGCACGCCGGAACTGATGGTGCCGGTCAGCATGCCGTACATGGAGAAGAAACCTTCATAGGAATAGTCGGGATAGAGCTTTTTGCACATGTAGTTAAGGTAGTAGTAGGTCACAACGCCGCCTGCAACAGCCATCAGCAGGAAGGGGACCCAATAGCCGGTCAAATCTTCGATGTTGATGCTAGCGATACCCGCAACGATCATCACATCGAAGGCAAGGCCGGAAAGACGGCTCAAAAGGTAGTTGTTCTGATACTGGCGGTTCATGATCTTTACGCTGCGAAGGCCGCGGAAAAGCACCCTGCAAAGCGTTGCGATCAAAGAGCCGATAATGAAGTTGAAGCCCCAAAGAAGGGTGGAAACGGTGGCGGCAACGCCGGGCGCAACGGCTTCAAGGAATGTCACGATGCCCGTTGTGATAAGGTAGGTGAGAAGGTACACGAGGGCGACGAGTGCAGCCTGCACGCTCAGCTTGTCGACGGATTCGCTGATGGGGATCTCGTTCTGATCCTGGAAGGTATCCACAGTCACGGAACCGGAAACATCGGAGGCGGGGGTGCGAAGGGTCAGCTTTCCTTTCCTGTTGAACAGGTTCAGGAATACGACACCGACAGTGCAGGCGCAAAGGTAGCCCATTGCCGCAAGGGAAAGGCCGAAGGAACGTCCGCCCGCCATGCCGAGGGCTTCATAGGTGGAACCGACGTTGTTTGCCTGGCCGGGGCCCTGACCGTAGGCCATGGGAAGAAGGATGCCGCTTGCTTTGAAAAGCTCGGGCATGAAGGTATAGGCAAGCACAAGGGAGATCACAAGGCCGGTGATGGCCTGCACAAGATAAGTGCTGACGATGAGCGCACCGCTCTTGCTGCCGATGAGCGCACCGGAATTGTTTTCCTTGGTGGGAACACGCAGCGCAAGCGCGATGAAGCCGAGGGCGATGGCGTGGTAGGTAACGGTCTCAAGAAAAACGGTATCCACCTTGAGAATGCCGATACTCCTTACAAGAAGGAGGAGGAAGCCGCCAAGCACTGCAGTAGGCATCAGGGATTTGCGGATAAAGGAGATTTTTCGGCGCAGCACATTGGCAAACAGGATCAGACCTGCGATGATGCCGATCTGTATGATCGGGTTCCAAAGAGCAGTGTTTGCGGAAGAGAAATCCATTCAATTCACCTCGCTGACAGAAATAGTAAAAATAAAAGAGTATGATATTATGTCATGTCAGGCTTTATGGGCCTGGTATAAAAGAAAGAACTTGTAGGCATTGGCATCCGCAGCCGGGATCAGCTCATAGTATTCGGCGCCGGCACTGAATACGAGGGCTTGATAGCCGTGCATGGCAAGATCCGTGATCGAATCGAAGGGGATCGAAAAATCACCGCAGACAAGGGCTTTCGGGGAAAGGGAAAGCGGACCTTCCGCCACAAAGGTCTCCCGATGCTTTTCCACTTTTTTGAGTACCGCTGAGGGGACAGAGAAAGTCTCGCCGGCTTTGGCGGCTTCCGCCACCCGTTCGTTCTGGCGTATGGCCAGCGCATAGACCGTATCCGCCGGCGCACCGTGCAGCATGCCGTATTCATCGTAGCGGAAGGAAAGGCCACAGGCACTGCAGCGCACCGTATCGCCCCTGGAATGAAGCGTATCCTGTGCGCCGCATTCGGGGCAGATGAACAGCAGCTTTTCCATGTGTTCTGCCGGGTTTTTGCCCCTGTAACGGGCGGGGGAGGCAAGCTGCCTTGCGTAAGCGTCTTCATAGAGATCCTTTGCAATGGCGTCGTTGATCTCCTGTATGCTCATGGCAGAAAGCTGTTCCTGGGTGTAGATGTTGACGGGCGCACCGAAAACGCGGCCCCGGCGGATGGGAGAACCTGCCCAGCGGGGGCTTGCGAAATAACCGCCTTCGATCCTGTAGGTGATGAGCGCGCACTTTGCGCTTTTGACCATCTTGCCGGTGGAGGGCAGGAAGGGACCGGTTATGCCGTCCCAGCTGCGGGAACCTTCCGCAAACAGGCAGACGCTGGCGCCGCCGCGCACCTTACGAAGGATCTCCATCACCGTGGATGCGGCGGTGGTCCCTTTGTAGCGCATGATGGGTTCAAAACAATGGTGGATAAGCTTTGAAAGCATACCCCACCTTGCAATGTGTTCGCTGCCGACGAAATACATCTGCCTTTTGAAGCTTGAACCGACAAAAAGCATATCATAATCCGTTGTGTGGTTGGCAAGAACGATATAGGGGCCGGGGATATCTTTTTTTACCTTTTCACAGCGATAGCCGAAGCTGATGCGGGTAAAAGCTGCCACAAGCGGCTGCAGAAGGGCATAATAGAAAACGTGTTTTTTCGACATCGTGTACCCTCGGTTTATTGGGAAGCGAAGCGCTTCGAAGATTAGAAAAGTTGATTTATACCTATATATACAATCAATGTTTTCCGCATATAATATAACCCCAAACCTGCCGGTGCGTCAAGCGATGTGTCGACAGAGATCCCTATTTTAAGCCAAGGGCACGAAGCTGTGATGCCGCCGCGGCACTGCGCGCGGAAAGTCCGCTGCCCGCAAGTTCCAGCGTCAGATAATCCGGGGATACGCGCTCTACAAGCCGTGCGATATCCGGGTGTGTAATGGGGCAGTGCGGATCGATCCTGAACACCCATTGGTATGCCTGCTGAAAACGCCCCGCAAAATCCGGCGCGAGGTTTGGGGCGGCAGACAGAAGTTCCGAAACGATACTGCCCGTTGCTGCGCCGTGCAGGTGCATGCCGCGGATATAAGCGGCAAGGCTTCCATGGTTTTCGATTATTTTTTCCGCAAAGGCGATCAGATCGCCCTCACCGGAACAGGCGGGCGCAGCATTGAAAAGATGTCCGGTATCAAGAAGGATACCGGTGTTTTGATATGCGACCCGGGAAAGGAGCCGCTCCGTCATATGCGGGTCGGTCATGGTGAAGCCCGGCCACCATAGGTTTTCAAGCAGCAGAGAAAAGGGGTACTCTTTTTCTTTGAAAAGAAGGTTCAGAAACTCCGCGGAAGCGTCGATGACTTCTTCATCGGTATGGAAGCGGGAATAGCGCAGCGTTTCTTCCGGCGAAACATCGCTGACATGAAAAACTACATATTCCGCGCCCACTTCTTCCGCATAGGAAAGATCCGCCCGGAAAGCGGCAAGAAGTTCTTCCGGCGTGCTGCAGCCGTAGTATCCTTCCACAGCTTCCATGGTGCCGAACTTTTTCAGCAGGGCTTTTTTATCGCCGCGCCAGAAATCCACCCAATCGGACCAGAAAATCAGGTGAACACCCTTGATATCCTCATTGCGGAGCGCAGGGGATCTTTCACCGCAGCGGATGGCTTCCACCCCGTCAAGTGAGAGGGAGGAAAGGGTGTTTTTGATGCTTTCCGCCGTTTCTGCGGAAAGCATTTCTTTGTTGTCTACGATGTTTATCAGTTTCAGCATACCGTTATTATTGCATCTCCCCTTGGATTTTTCAACAAAAAAGGGTACTATTATGAGGAATGCATTATGCATGGAAGGAGGATCGCACATTGACGCTTTTTGAAATAAAAAATGCCATCCATGCTGCTGACAAAGGGGCAATGGAAGAAGCGCGGCGGCGGTGGGATGCGATTGCAAAGCCGCTCAACGGTCTCGGCCTTCTTGAGGAGGCGATCGTGAAGATCGCCGGCATGGGCGGCAGCGCGGATATCTCTCTCGGAAAGCGGGCCGTACTTATGATGTGTGCGGATAACGGCGTGGTGGAAGAGGGCGTAACGCAGACCGGGCAGGAAGTGACTGCTATCGTGGCGGAAAATGCCGCGAAAGGCGATTCCAGCGTATGCCGCATGGCGCACGTTGCGGACGCGGATGTGTTTGCGGTGAATGTGGGCGTAAAAAGCCCCCTTTCGGAAAATGTGATCGACCGCTGCGTTCGCCGCGGTACCGACAATATCGCAAAGGGCCCTGCCATGACAGAGACGGAGGCACTTCGGGCTATCAATATCGGCATCGACCTGGTCCGTGAAAAAAAGGCAGAAGGCTACCGCCTTTTTGCCATGGGCGAAATGGGGATCGGCAACACCACCACATCGAGCGCCATGGCTGCAGTGCTGCTTGGCGCGCCGGTCACGGAGGTAACGGGACGCGGTGCGGGGCTTTCCGATGCGGGACTTATGCGTAAGCGCAGTGCCATCGAGCGGGCTATTGCCTGCAGCCGCCCGGATGCTGCCGATCCGATCGGTGTGCTAAGCTGCCTCGGCGGATTTGACATCGCAGCCCTTGCAGGCGTTTGCCTCGGCGGGGCGATATACCGGGTCCCTGTGCTGCTTGATGGGTTCATCAGCGCCGTTGCGGCGCTGACGGCGGTGCGTATCGCGCCTGCTGTTTCCGATTATCTTCTTGCCACCCATGTTTCAAAGGAGCCTGCAGGCATGCGGATGCTCCGCGCCCTTGAACTGAAACCGATGATCTATGCCGAGATGTGTCTTGGCGAAGGCACGGGCGCCGTTGCGGCGATACCGCTTCTTGATATGGCCCTTGCGGTCTATGGGGAGATGCGTACCTTCGCCGATATCAATGTAAAAGCCTATACCCATGAGCCGGAGGATACCTTATGCTGATCCTTGTTTCCGGCGGTGCTGCCAGCGGAAAGAGTGAATATGCGGAAAAGCTTATTGTAAAAAGCGGCTTCGCCCGGCGCACCTATATCGCCACCATGCAGATATCCGATGGGGAGGATGAACGCCGCGCTGCCCGGCACCGGGCGATGCGGGCAGGAAAAAATTTCGATACCCTTGAATGTCCCCGGGATCTTTCCGGTGTGCCGCTGCCACAGGGGGGTGCCGTACTCCTTGAATGCATGTCAAACCTTGCCGCCAACGAATTTTTCGGCGGCGGAAACAGGGAAGGTGCAAAGGAACGCATCCTGCGCGGCATGGACAGGCTCTGCCGGGAAGCGGAGCTTACGGTTGTCGTGACCAATGAGCTTTTTTCCGACGGTATCCGCTACGGGGATGAAACGGAAGCGTATCTTGCGATGCTTGCCGCTCTGAACAGAGACCTTGCGGAAAGGGCGGATGCGGTGGTGGAAGTTGCTGCAGGCATTCCCATTGTATGGAAAGGAAAGGAGATACTATGAAGCTGCTGCGCTCGCTTTGTATGGCGCTTTCCATGTATATGTATTCCGGCATTCCCGTTCCGCAGGTAAAATGGGAAGAAGAAAACATGGCGTATGCCATGTGCTTTTTTCCGCTTGTAGGTCTGATCCAGGGCGCATGTGTGCTGCTCGTATTCTTTGCTGCCGATTCTCTGGAGTTATCCCCGGTGCTGAGCGGCGTGCTCCTTGCGCTGGTACCGCTCCTTATTACCGGCGGCATCCATATGGATGGCTTCTGCGATACGGTGGATGCGCTTTCCTCCCATGCACCGCGGGAAAAAAAGCTTGCCATCATGAAGGATCCCCACTGCGGCGCATTTGCGGTGATCGGCTTTGCGGCATATATGCTTGCGTCGTTTGGCCTTTGGCATGAAGCGGCGCTTACCGGCGCTTCCCGTTATGTGCTTGCCCTTGTTCCGGTATTGTCCCGATCCCTTTCCGCCTTTGCGGTAGTCAGCTTTAAAAGTGCAAAGGGCGATGGGCTTCTTGCCGCCTTCAGCGGTGCGGCGGATGTCAGGACGGTACGGATCGTTTCTGCTTTGTGGTTCATCGCTGCTGTTGCCGGCATGTTCGCAGGTTCGCTCACAATAGGAGGTGCTTCGCTGTTTGCGGCAGGCGCAGTGTTCGGATATTACGGAAATATGGCTTACCGTAAGTTTGGTGGCACCACCGGCGATCTGGCCGGGTGGTTTGTAACGGTATGTGAACTGGCCTGCCTCGGCGCGGCGGTTTTGACAGAGAAGATCGGAGGTCTTTTATGATCCTTGTGATCGGTGGTGCGGGGCAGGGGAAACTTGATGTCCTGCTGCGCAACACAAACTTAAAAGCGGAGGATGTGACGGAACGGCTCGGCGAAGACAAGCCGGTGCTGCAGCATCTTGAAAACGCGGTGCGTGAAGCCATCGCAGCCGGTATGACGCAGGAGCAGATCCTGGCAGAGCTGTTGTGGCATGAGGCCGTCCTGTGCCGGGAAGTGGGCTGCGGTGTCGTACCCGTTGACCGTATGGAGCGGGAATGGCGCGAGACCGTGGGCCGCATCTGCTGCAAGATCGCACAGGATGCGGACGAGGTGGTACGTGTATTTGCCGGAATGCCCATGGTGCTGAAAGGAGAACGAAAGTGGAAGTGATCCTGCTGCGGCACTCCATCGCCGAAGGGAACAGGGAAAGGCGTTTTCTCGGCAGAACGGATGCGCCGCTTACCGCCGAAGGAATCGTCCTTGCAAAGGAACGGTCTCACTGCCTGATGCGGGTGGAGCATGTTTATGTAAGCCCGCTCATCCGGGCAAAAGAGACTGCGGCGATCCTTTGGCCGGATATTCCCGCAGAGGAGCGCCCGGGCCTTCGCGAGGTGGATTTTGGCATTCTCGAAAACAGGACTCATGATGAACTTTCCGGAGATGCCGCTTATGAAGCCTGGCTGCGGGAGGGGGGAGGGAAAGGATACCCCGGCGGCGAAAGTTTCCTGGACTTTGAGAACAGGGCGAAAGACGAATTCCTGAAAATCATTGCGGATGCGGCTGCAAAAGGAAAAGAAAAAATCGGTATCGTAACGCATGGCGGTGTGATCATGAAAATAGCAGCGTCTCTTTGTCCGACGGCTGCGGGCGGGGAGAAAACCGGCGTATCCAACTGCAATGGATTCCATGTTGTTTTAAAAAACAAAATAAAAGCTATTGAGTGCATAGACATAATGCCGATTTGACATTTTTCTAACGCAAAAAACAGGACGGATTTGCGGAAAACAACTGAAATATATAATAAAAAAAGGCCACTCTTTTCCGTTAAATCGATCCTGAAAATCCAAGTGATTCCTGAGATTCGTACAATATGTATAAAGTGAAAAAACATATTGAAACGCGGCGTATTGTTTGCTATAATAACCAATATCAAAAAAAACTAATAATTATAATCCTGAATTCGGGCTTCCCGTGCCCGACAAGCAACTCTTTCAACGCGGTCGCCGCGCCGGCACACTTGCGGTCTCACCGCAAACGGGAAATGTATCCAGAAAAGACTTTTTGTACTTTCCTGCTCATTTTGAACAGGAACGCTTGTTCTTAATTCTTCGGATGCGATTTTGATATCTACTATATTTTTTGTACCATTCAAAAAGTTTTTTAAGGTTTCTGCCTTAACGATAAATCTAAGGCAAAAAAGAAAAGGAGAGAATCTCATGAAGAAGTATTTGGCACTCCTTCTCGCGGCACTGATGATCCTTGCGGCTTTTGCTGGCTGTAAGGGCGGCGAGACCACCACTGAACCTGAAGTACAGCAGGGTCAGAGCGGCAGCGAGAGCTCCGGCTCCGCGGCTACCGAACCTGAGGATGACGGCGAACCCGATGTTCTCCGCATGCTCTACGATGTTGAGAACACCACCCTCAACTACCTCTCTTCCGGTAAGGCGATCGAGCACTATGTATGCTGCAACTTCATTGACGGCCTCGTAGAATTCGACAACCATTCCAACGTTATCCCCGCCCTCGCCGAGAGCTGGGAAGTCAGCCCGGATGGCTGCGTCTGGACTTTCCACATCCGTGAAGGTCAGTATTGGTACAACGCTGCCGGCGAACAGGTTGCAGAAGTGACCGCTGAGGACTGGGTATCCGCTCTGAAGCTCGTCTGCACTCCCCTCAACGACTCCGGTACCTATGACCAGGTCAAGATCATCAAGGGCGCTGAAGATTACTACAACGGCCTCGTTGAAAAGACCAACCCCGATTTCGCCAATGTCGGCGTCAAGGCTGTTGACAAGTACACGCTTGAGTATACCCTCAACCGCCCCACTCCTTACTTCCTCCAGGGTCTTGCCTATGTTTGCTGGATGCCCGCCTATGGTCCCCTGATCGATGAAAACATGAGCGAAGAAGCCGTCGGTTTCGGTACCTCCATCGACAAGATCTACAGCTGCGGCTCCTACATCCTCACCGAGTGGGAACCCCAGGTCAAGCAGACCCTCGTGAAGAACGAGAACAACTGGGATGCGGACCGCGTTTACATCGACCGCATCGAAAAGACCTACAACGCTGAAGCTGCCACCCTCGCTCCCACCATGGTTCTCCGTGATGAGATCGACTTCGCCAACATCTCCAACGACATCCTTGACGATTGGAAGACCAACAACATCGAGTATCTCTCCAAGTCCCGTCAGGACGATATGTGGCATTACTTCTATGCCTTCGACTTCAAGCCCACTTATCCCGATGAGTATAAGCCCGAAGACTGGATGCGTGCCGTTGTCAACAGCAACTTCCGTCATGCCATCATGAGCGCCCTTGACCGTGAGTTCGTCGTGAAGAGCGCCGTTGACCCTGAGGCCGGCGATTCCCTCATGCAGAACACCATCACCCCGAAGGGCTCCTGCTTCACCAACGCCGGTGCGGACTTTGCCTCCAACGCCGCGTTCAACGGTATCGAAGAGAACTTCTATAATCCCGATAAGGCTCTTGAATACAAGGCTAAGGCTGTCGAAGAGCTCACCGCTAAGGGCGTGACCTTCCCGATCCAGGTAGTTATTTCCTACCAGTCCGGTGAAAAGAACTACGAGAACGAGTGCATCATCGTCAAGCAGCAGCTTGAAAAGGTGCTCGGTACCGACTTCATCCAGCTCGTCCTCTGGGCAGGCCCCTCCGAGAACTTCCTCTCCGAGACCCGTTCCGCCGGTAAGTACTCCCTCATGCGTGTACGCTGGGGCGCTGACTACATCGATCCTCAGACCTGGACCGATCCTTTCGACGGCGGCGTTGATGCCGATAGCGGTATCGCCGTAGGTAACACCTATAACCGTTGGGAGCTCATCATGGATGAGACTGCAATGCGCGATCAGTTCGCTCTTATCTCCGACAACTCCATCAACAACTATGTTGACGAGTTCCTTGCTGATCCCGACCTTCAGGCCACCGCTGCTATTCTCGCCGACTACTATGAACTCGTAGAGAAGGGCCGTGCGGAAGGTGTTGACATCCAGAAGCGCTTCGATTACTTCGCTCAGGCTGAAGCTCTCCTCATCAACAACGCGATGGTTATCCCCTGCTACGTTGGCGCCGCCAAGTATCAGGCCACCAAGCTCAACGTATTCGAAGGCTCCTACGCTGCCTGCGGCTATGCCGTTGGTATGTACAAGGGCATGAAGCTTCAGGATGAATTCATCTCCATGGAACAGTATGAAGCCAACTATCAGGCTTGGCTCAACGGCGAGATCTAATCAAATCGCTTCCATGATTTGAAGACATTGATTAACTGAATTGATGTGCATATGTCCGGGCAGCCGAATCGGCTGCCCGGGTCATAGCCTGGAGGGAACATGATTCGATATATTTTTAAACGCTTGCTGCGTTCGGTCATAACGCTGCTTGTCATTATATCTATCGTATTTGTGCTCATGCGCCAGATGCCGATAGAAGGTTACTTCCCCAACTTCGACCATATGTCCCAGGAACAGATCAAGGCCAGCCTTGAGATCATGGGACTTGACAAACCCATTCCCGTACAGCTGTTCAACTTCCTCAAAGATGTTGTAACGAAGGGCAGTCTTGGTATTTCTTATGTTTACCGTGACCAGGTTCCGGTTACGGAAATTCTTGCCACGAAAGTTCCGCTGAGCATCAAACTCGGCGTGCTCGCACTTTGCTTCGCCCTGCTCGTCGGCCTTCCCCTTGGCACGATGATGGCCCAGAGCAAAGGCAAATTCCTGGATAAACTCGGCAACGCCTTTATCGTCTGTATTCAGGCAGTCCCCTCTGCGGTTTATTTCCTGTTTATTCAGATCTATGCTACCGAATGGTTTGGGCTTCCGCTGACATTTAAAGAAGCGGAGCTTAGAACATGGATCCTGCCGATCTTCTCCCTGGCGCTTCCCAACATTTCCTACTACGGCATGTGGCTCAGGCGCTACATGGTGGATGAAAGTACCAAGGATTACGTAAAGCTTGCGAAGATCAAGGGCCTTTCCGGCGCGGAGATCATGTTCAAACACGTATTCCGCAACGCTTTTGTTCCCCTTGGTCAGTATCTGCCCACTACGTTCCTCAACACCTGCGTCGGTTCTATTTACGTGGAATCCCTGTATTCCATCCCCGGCATGGGCGGTCTGTTGGTAGACGTTGTGAAACGTCAGGATAACAGCATGGTTCAGGCCATCGTTATGCTGTTTGCTTCCGTCGGTATCATTGGTCTTATTGTCGGCGATATCATGATGACGCTCCTCGACCCGCGCGTCAGCTTTATTGCCAAGAAAGAATCAAGGTGATCTTATGGGCATGAGATATAAGAACCCGAAAGTGACAAAACTTGAAGAAAACGTGACCGAAGCCGTACGCACCAAGCTGACGGACGAAGAAGCGTTCAAAATCGTTCCTTTTGATGCTGCTTCTGTTGAGAAGACCGGCTATTCCAACTATTCTTACTGGGGAAGCACCTTCCGTGCTTTCAGCAAGAATAAGGTTGCAATGCTCCTTGTATGTGCAGTTGCTCTGATTCTGCTCTTCACGTTCATTCAGCCTTCGCTGCCCAATCAGCTTGACTCCTTCCAGATTAACATCAATCCTGATACGGGCGTCATTCACCGCAACCTTCCTCCGGGAAGCGTGGGCAAGCTTGAAAACGGCCAGGAGTTCAAGTTCATCCTTGGCACAAACGAGCTTGGTCAGGATCTTTGGGCGAAGCTGTGGGGCGCTACCCGCAACTCCCTGCTCATCGGCTTCACCGTTGCTATCATCGAGGCGATCGTTGGTATCATGGCGGGCGTTCTCTGGGGCTATGTGCGTCAGACCGACCTCATTTTCACCGAGCTTTACAACATCCTCGACAACGTTCCCTCTTCGCTGGTTCTGATCCTTGTTTCCTACATGGCGAAGCCCTCCGTCGGCACATTGCTTCTTGCAATGAGCTTGACCCGCTGGATCGGCATGGCACGCTTTATCCGTAACCAGATCGTCATCATCCGCAACAGGGAATACAACCTGGCGAGCCGCTGCCTCGGTACTTCCACTTTCACGATTATCTTCCGCAACCTGCTGCCCTACCTCGTGTCTGTTATCATGCTGCGTATGGCGCTCTCCATTCCGGAAGCGATTGCAAGCGAAGTGTTCATCACCTACATTGGTCTTGGCCTTCCGGCGGATGTTCCGAGCCTTGGCAACCTGATTAACGTTGGCCGTAAGCTGATGCTCAGCCCCAGCCTTCGTTATCAGCTGATTTATCCTACGATCATTCTTTCCATCGTGACGATATCGTTCTATGTGGTCGGCAATGCATTCTCCGATGCTGCTGATCCCAAGAACCATATCAACTAAGCGGGAGGTTTATTATGGAACAGAAAAATGATGTAATCCTCTCTGTCAAAAATTTGAACGTCAAGTTCAATCTTCGCGGTAAAGTGCTCCATGCTATCCGCGGCGTTACCATGGATGTGCATCGCGGTGAAAGCCTCGCGATCGTTGGCGAATCCGGCTCCGGTAAGAGCGTTCTCAACAAGAACTTTATCGGCCTTCTTGATCCCAACGGCTTCATCTCCGAAGGCGAGATCATGTATTACGGCATGGAAAACGGCGAACCGCAGCTGCTTTCCGGCTATAAGAAGGATCGCGAATGGCTCAAGATCCGCGGCAAGGAAGTCAGCATGATCATGCAGGATCCGATGACCAGCCTTAACCCCCTTAAGACCATCGGCAGGCAGATTGGTGAAGCTGTGGAAAAGCATCAGGGCTTCAAGGGTGCAAGACTGAAGGAAGAGGTTCTGCAGATCCTTCGTGATGTCGGCATCGAAGATCCCGAGCGCCGCTATAAGCAGTACCCCCACGAGTTTTCCGGCGGTATGCGTCAGCGTGTTGTTATTGCCATCGCCGTGGCCTGCCGTCCGAAGATCCTTATCTGCGACGAGCCCACCACCGCGCTTGACGTTACCATTCAGGCGCAGATCCTCAAGCTTCTCAAAGAGCTCAAGGAACGTCTGAACCTTACCATTATCTTCATTACCCACGACCTCGGCGTTGTTGCCAACATTGCGGACCGCGTTGCCGTTATGTATGCCGGCGATATCATCGAGATCGGTATGGTACGCGAAGTCTTCTACAACCCGCAGCATCCTTATACCTGGGCGCTGCTCAGCTCGCTGCCGCAGCTGGGCATCAAGGGCGAAGACCTCTATGCCATTCAGGGTACTCCTCCGAACCTCTTCAAGGAAGTTGTCGGCGATGCGTTTGCCCCGCGCAACCCGCAGGCGCTCGCCATCGACTTTGTGGAGCAGCCGCCTTACTTTGATGTGTCGCCCACACACAGGGCGCGCACCTGGCTGCTTGACCCGCGCGCACCTAAGGTGGAACCGCCGGCATGCTTGAAGAAAATCCAGCCGAGCCTGTAAGAAGGGAGCATACCATGGAAGCTAAGAAAGAAAACCGTGAAGTATTGCTGAGCGTTCGCAATCTTGAAGTTACCTTCGGTTCCAAACGCAATCCCTTTAAGGCGGTCAAAGGCGTCAGCTTCGATATCTATAAGGGCGAAACCTTCGGCCTTGTAGGCGAATCCGGCTCCGGTAAGACCACCATTGGCCGTGCCATCATGCGCATCCATCCCACGAGCGGCGGCGAAGTCATCTACAAGGGTGAAAAGATCAACGGCAAGATCAGCAAGGAGCTTGACAAGAAAGTTATCTCCGAGATCCAGATGATCTTCCAGGACCCCATGGCTTCTCTGAACGAGCGTGCGAAGGTCGACTACATCATCGCCGAGGGCACCTACAGCACCAAGAAGGAACTCCCCAAGAAGGAGCGTATGGAGCTTGTTGACAACTCCCTTCTCGATGTTGGTCTGCTGCCCGAGTTTGCAAGCCGCTTCCCGCATGAGTTCTCCGGCGGTCAGCGCCAGCGTATCGGTATCGCCCGCGCGCTGATTATGGATCCCAACTTCATCATCGCGGATGAGCCTATCTCCGCGCTGGATGTTTCCATCCGTGCGCAGGTGCTCAACCTCATGAGCAAGCTGCAGCGTGAACGCGACCTGACCTATCTCTTCATTGCCCATGACCTTTCCGTTATGCGCTTCATCTCTGATCGTATTGCGGTTATTCACAAGGGCGTCATCGTGGAGTTGGCAGAGTGCGAAAAGCTCTTCGAGCATCCGCTGCATCCCTACACCCAGTCCCTGCTCTCCGCACTTCCGCTGGCGGATCCCGATAAGGAAAAGAACAAGGAGCTGATTGTCTACCATCCCGACGAGAGCCATTTCGACTATGCGGATAATCCGCCGGAGTGGATCGAGATCGAAGAAGGTCATTTCATCCTTGCAAACGCCCGCGAACAGGAAGAATACCGCGCAAAACTGCAGAAGTAATCCAAAACCCCAAAAAAGCCCTGCCCGATGCGGCAGGGCTTTTCGCATGTTTTTGGTTTGATAATCGGCGAAAGGGCAGGGCAAAATAAGCAAAACATCTGGAGGAACAGGGAATGGCAGGATATGTTGCGCCGCGGGAAATACTCTTCGGCAGGGAAAGCGTGGAACAGCTTTCGCGTCTGCGGGGAAAACGGGCCATGCTGATCACAGCGGGGGATAAAATGGAACAAAGAGGATTTCTTTCCCGTGCACTCAATGCATTGAAACGGACGGGCATGGAAACGGAAAGTCATAAAGCGGAAAACCGGGAAGATCCCGAAGCCTGTGCGCAGACAGGAGCAGCTATGCTGCGCGCTTTTATGCCGGATTGGATCATCGCACTTGGCAGTGAGAGTGTTGCCGCCGCGAAATTGATGTGGGTATTTTATGAATACCCGGAAGCGACGCTTCTTGATCTGCAGATTCCGGGAAGCTTGCCCCTTCTTCGGCGAAAGGCCCGGTTTGCGGCAGTTCCCGGACTTGATGCAACGGTAGAAGCGGTTTCGGCTTTTGCGGGGGTGGCAGGCAGTAAAAACCGGGCAGCCTGGTCGCTGCATGGCGGTGAGATCGTGCCGGATATGGCATTTCTTGATCCTGAAATGCTTGCGGCAGAACAGGCAGTTTCGATCGCGGAGACTGCTGCCGCTGTGTTTTCGCGGGCGGTGGATGCGTTTACCGGAAAGGAACATACACCGTTCATTGCACCGTATGCGGCGGAAGCTGCAAGACTTGTGCTATCCTGCGGTCGTAATGCGATGAATGGTGCGCCGGAAGCGCTTTATGCGCTGCAGCATGCCCAAACGCTGGCAGGTATCGCGTTTTCCAATGCGCTGCATGCACCGTCAGCGGCTTTTGCAAGGCAGACGGCAGGCTTTTTTGCCTGTGCGGAGAAGCGGCAGGGTACGCTTGCGCTTCTGTTTTTGCCCCATTTGATCCGCTTCTTTGCCGAGGATGGGGAAGCGGCGAAACGGTATGCTGCCCTTGCGGGGATGCTGAATATAAAAGGCAAAACGCCTTTACAGGCGGCGGAGAACCTTGCAAAGACAGCGGAACGTTTGCGCGATGATATCGAACTGCCGGGAACGCTCCGCAAACTGGGGATAGACGGGCTTTTCTTCGACCAATACTTAAGTGTGCTTTCTTCCCGTGCAGCGGCGGACAGCTACGCTACGGGCGGGCTGCGGATTCTGGCGGAAGGTACGGCAAAAGAACTTCTGCGCAGTGCGTTTGGCAGCGAAGGAAGTTAGGATTTCATGAATATATCGAAGGTTTCATTGACGTATAATATGAAAAAGGGTAAAATAAAAACATATTTTAATCCTTTTTATTTGGAGTTATACAACATGGAACAAAACAAAAAACGCAAACGTCGTTTCGGTGACCGATACGACGGCAGAAGGCTGCGCACGCTTGATCCCATGTCAAAGGTGTCGCCTTACATCATGGTCACCCGCAACACTTCTTCCAACTTCTTTATTGACAATGTGGATATCGATGAGATCGAGCGCTATATTCGCCACAAGCGTAACAATGACGGTCTTGTGGGATTCGGCATCATGCATGTTATCATCGCTGCCTATGTGCGCTGCGTTTCTCAGCGCCCGGCCATCAATCGCTTTATTGGCGGGCAGAAGGTCTATGCGCGCAACGGCGTACAGGTAAACCTGACCGTAAAGCGCGAAATGAAATCCGACGGTCTTGAGACCGTAATCAAGATCCATCCCGAAAGAGATGCCACCGCATCCGAGATTTATGAGCTGATCAAAAAGGAAGTTGACCTTTCCAAGGATAATGCGCAGAGCGATTTCGATGGTGCGGCAAAGGCTTTGAATTATATCCCCGGTCTGTTTCTGAAGTTTGCCGTATGGGCGCTTAAAACAATGGATTATTTCGGTATCCTGCCGAAGTTCCTTGAGAAACTGAGCCCCTTCCACGGCTCCATGTTCATCACTTCCATGGGCTCTCTTGGCATCCCGCCGATCTTCCATCACCTTTACGATTTTGGCACCGTCCCCGTATTCTGCTCCTTCGGCGCAAAGCAGAAACGATACGAGCTGCAGGCGGACGGCACCGTGAAGGAAAAGCGGTATATCACCCTCATGTGGACCCTTGATGAGCGTATCTGTGACGGCTTCTACTATTCCACCGCCATGAAGACGCTCAAAAATATCCTGCGCAATCCCTTTGTTCTCGATGAAAGGCCGGAAGAGGTCTTTGAAGACATCGAATAAAGAAAATTCAACCCAATGCATATGTAAAGAAGGAAACCGATCATCGGTTTCCTTCTTTTATGTCTTAAAACATTTCGCCAAAAGAGGTGAATAAACGGCAAAAGACATGGAAATAATAGGCAGGATGCGAAAATTCTGCACCGAATAAACATATGATACTCTATATATCTTTATGTGAAAGGGGATGCATATATGCAGATAAAGACTAAAAGGGAGGGGGAGACGCTCGCGGTGCTTTTGACGGGAGAACTTGATCATCACAGCGCTGCGCCGCTTCGGGTAGAACTCGATGCCATGCTGCAGGATGAAGGGATACGTTGCCTGATCCTTGATTTGTGTGGTGTATCGTTTATGGACAGCTCGGGCCTTGGTGTGGTGCTTGGCCGCTACAAGGCCCTGAAGGCGCGCCGGGGCAGCCTGCGCATCAGGGGTGCATCAAAACCGGTGGAACGCATATTGAAAATGGCAGGCGTGTATGCGCTTTTGGGGCAGCAGGACGAAGTGGAAAGGGGAACGAGCCATGTTTGACAACGAAATGCAGGTGAGTTTTTTGGGAATATCGCAGAATGAAGCCTTTGCGCGGATGGCAGCCGCTGCCTTTGCTTCTCAGCTCAATCCTACCATTGAAGAACTGACGGATATCCGCACGGCGGTAAGCGAAGCCGTTACCAACGCGATCATACACGGCTACAGTGGAATGCGGGGGATCGTGACGATGCGCTGCACCATAAAAGGTCGCCGATTCACCGTCACTGTACGGGATGAGGGGCGCGGCATAGCGGATGTTTCCCTGGCGATGCAGCCCTTTTATACAAGCGTGCCGAGCCTTGAACGCTCCGGCATGGGGTTTGCGGTAATGGAAGCCTTTATGGACTATGTAAAGGTGGAATCGGAACTTGGCCGTGGAACAAGCGTGACCATGGAAAAGCAGATCGCGGCGGTGGGGTGTGATGAATGAGAACGGACTGCTTACCCATGAAGAAACAAAGCGGCTGATCGCTCTTGCGCAGGCCGGGGATGAGGACGCAAAGGAACGCCTTACCCTTTCCAACACGGCACTTGTAAAATCTATCGTGCGGCGCTATATCGGCCGCCATGCGGAATATGAGGACCTGTTTCAGATCGGCTGTATGGGGCTTGTAAAGGCCATCATGCATTTCGACCTTGCCTATGATGTGCGCTTTTCCACCTATGCGGTGCCGATGATCGCGGGAGAGATCAAACGGTTTCTTCGGGATGACGGCA
>SVGX01000035.1 GCA_015056105.1 Clostridiales bacterium
TCAACGCGGAATACGCGGCCGGGCATGACAAGGCGGAACGGCGGCTTCAGGTTAAGAAGCGCGCGGGCCTCGCAGGGAGAAGTATGCGTACGCAGCACCACTTTGTCGTTGATGTAGAAGGTATCCTGCATATCGCGGGCCGGATGATCAAGAGGCAGGTTCAGCTTCGTGAAGTTATAGTCATCGTATTCCACTTCGGGACCGCCGAAGGTGGTGAAGCCCATGCCGATGAGCGCATCACGGATCTCGCGATAAGTACGGGTCATGGGGTGCAGATGGCCCTTGGGCGCCTTGCGCTTGCCGGGCTCGGTGACATCGAGGGCTTCCGCCGCAAAGCGCTTTTCCATCATGATCTCTGCGATCTCTTCCCTGCGCTTGCCGATAGCCTCTTCCAGTTCCTTCTTCACGGCGTTGGAAGCCTGGCCCAGCTTTGCGCGCTGTTCCTTGTCAAGCTTGCCCATGGTGCGCAGGATCTCCGTCAGCGCGCCGTTGCGGCCGAGAACGGAAACGTTGAGCGCCTCAAGCTCTTTTTCATCCTGTACCTCAGCAAGACGCGCAAGCGCATCCTGCCGGATCTTTTCCAATGCTTCGTTCATACGAACCTCCGTATAAAATAATAAGCGCGCCTCGTTCAAGGGACGAAGGCGCGCTCGTGGTACCACCCTGATTCGCCCTGCCACCAAAATCGGCAGAGCCTTTTCTGCTGTAACGGGCATACCCGGCGCCGACTACACACCGCCATAAGCGGCTTCCCCGGCGCGGCTTGGGAGGGAACTTGCTGCACCGCCCCTTCATAGGCCGCTTCCAGCTATGCGGCCCTCTCTGGAACGAACAAACGGCGCTTTTTCTCCTTCATCGCCTATATTGCTTTGTGCATCATAGCACAAATCCTGCCGGATTTCAACGGGATTTTCTTCGCCCAAGCACGCAAAAGCGCTGCCCGAAAGGGCAGCGCTCCTGTTTTCATCAGTTTGTGATATCGTCTTATTTTTCGACGATACGCTCAGTGACCTTCGCAGCCTTACCAACGCGATCGCGGAGGTAGTAGAGCTTGGCGCGGCGCACTTCGCCGTGACGGACGACTTCGATGCGGCCGATACGGGGGCTGTTGTAGGGGAAAGTCCTCTCAACGCCTACGCCGTAGGACATTCTGCGCACGGTGAAGGTCTTGCGGATGCCGCCGCCCTGCATCTTGATGACGATGCCTTCGAAGTTCTGGAGACGTTCGCGCGTACCTTCAACAACCTTTACGAATACGCGGACGGTGTCACCGATCTCGAGCTTGGGGAGGTCGGTACGCAACTGTTCTTTTTCAAGTTCCCTGATGATGTCAGCCATTTTTAGCTTTCTCCTTCCTCATAGACGTTCATGAAGGATGTTCCCACATTGGACCGCCCGTTTTTTACCGGATAGCATTATATCATGTCCCTGCCTGGATTGCAAGGCATTTTTTGCTTATTTTTCTGGGTTTTTCAGCGTTTCAAGGAAACGCCTGTCGTGCTTGTCGAGGGTGGTTTTGTCAAACTGTGCGAAGAGCTCCGGCCGGCGTTCATGGGTGATGCGAAGCGACTGCTGCCGCCGCCACCTGTCTATGTGCGCATGGTTGCCGTTAAGCAGCACCTCCGGCACTTTCTTGCCCCGGTATTCCGCCGGGCGGGTATACTGCGGGTATTCAAGCAGCCCTGCGCTGAAGGATTCCTCCTCCGCAGACTGGCTTGAACCGAGCACCCCGGGAATAAAGCGGGATACGCAGTCCGCCAGCACCATCGCAGGCAGCTCGCCGCCGGTGAGCACATAGTCGCCGATGGAAAGTTCAAGATCCATCTCTTCCATCGCACGCTCATCGATGCCCTCGTAGTGGCCGCAGAGAATAAGAAGATGCTCTTCCTTTGCAAGTTCCCTTGCAAGGGCGGTAGTTAGGGTCTTGCCCCGCGGCGCCATCACGATGCGCTTCGCCTTGTGATCGGGGTCAACCGCATCAAGGCAGGAAAGGATGGGCTGGGCCATCATCACCATGCCCGCACCGCCGCCGAAGGGATAATCATCGGTGTTTTTGTGCTTGCTTTCGGAATGATCCCGGATGTTGTGCAGCCGGAAATCAAGAATTCCTTTTTCCTGCGCCCGGCCGAGCATGCTCGCGCCGAATACGCCGGGGAACATTTCCGGGAAGAGAGTCAGCACGTCAATCTTCAAACAGGCCGACCTCCTTGAGCACATCCGCATCAAGCAGGATGCGCTTTGCGTTTACATCCACATCCGTCAGCAGCTTTTTAAGCGCAGGGATAAGGAGCGTTTTTTCGCCCTTGATGACGTAAACATCGTTGGCGCCGGTCTCAAGCACCTGCTGCAGCTTGCCATAGCAGGCGCCGTCGGTGTCGAATACCTCACAGCCGATGAGATCCACCACAAAATAGCGGCCCTTGGGCAGCTTCACCGCATGGGCGCGGTCCACACAAAGGTACACGTTGCGGAGCATTTCCGCATCGTCCCTGCTGTGCGAACAGGAAAGGGATGCATAGACGGCATCCTCCTTTACACCCACATCAGAAACCGTGACGGGCTCATAGTGCCCGTCACGTTCCAAATATGCTTCTTTCAGTTTTGCGTAACGCCGAAGGTCGTCAGACAGCGGCATCATTTTCACCGCGCCGTGCACACCGTGGGGGCGTACGATCAAACCAACACGCAGATATTCCATCAGATGATCTCTACGATGTACTTTTTGTTTTCCCGGATGGACGCAGCCTTCACAACGGTGCGGATCGCCTTGGCGATGCGGCCCTGCTTGCCGATAACCTTGCCCATATCTTCCGGCGCAACGGTAAGTTCAATGATCGTGGCACGGTCGCCCTCTTTTTCCACGACCTTAACTTCTTCCGGCTTATCCACGAGATTCATTGCGATATACTTGACCAGTTCTCCCATGGTCTGCCTCCCTGCTGCGGTTGTTTCCGCGCCGATCACTGGATCGCGCCGGTCTTCTTGAGCAGACCGCGTACGGTGTCGGTGGGCTGAGCGCCGTTCTTGATCCACTGCTGGGCCTTTTCTACATCGACCTTGATCTCAGCGGGGTTGGCGATGGGGTTGTAGTAACCGATCTCCTCAACGAAAGCGCCGTCACGGGGAGCGCGGGAATCCGCAACTACGATGCGATAGAAAGGAGCCTTCTTGGCGCCCATCCTGCGAAGCCTGATCTTAAGCATAAATGTGTTCCTCCTGATAATTCTTTTTTATATTTGTTTTAGTGTTTCTATGTCGAAAACGGAAAACCGTTATCGTCCTTTGTTAAAAGCCGAAGGGAAAGCGTTTCCTGCCCTTCTTGAAGCGGCCGCCCTTGCTCATGTTGGTCAGCTGCTTCATCATTTTGCGGGAAGCTTCAAACTGGTTGAGAAGCCTGTTCACTTCCTGAATGGAGGTGCCGCTGCCGCGGGCGATGCGCTTTCTGCGACTGGCGTTGATGATATCGGGCTTGCGGCGTTCCTGCGGCGTCATGGCGCGGATGATGGCTTCCATGCGGGCAGTCTGCTTTTCGTCGATCTCCACATTGCCGAGCTTTGCCGCATCCATACCCGGGATCATGCCGAGGATGTCCTGCATGGAACCCATGCTCTTCATTTGCTGGAACTGGTCAAGGAAGTCTTCAAGGGTGAATTCCGCCTTGCGCATCTTGCTTTCAAGCTCCGCCGCTTTTTTCTCATCAAAGGCGCTCTGTGCCTTTTCGATGAGGGTGAGCACATCGCCCATGCCGAGAATGCGGGAAGCCATGCGGTCCGGGTGGAAAGGCTCGATGTCGGTGAGCTTTTCGCCGATGCCGCTGAACTTGATGGGTTTTCCGGTGACGGCTTTGACGGAAAGCGCCGCACCGCCGCGGGTATCGCCGTCAAGCTTCGTGACGATAACGCCGGTAAGTTCCAGCGTTTCGTTGAAGGATTTGGCCACATTGACCGCATCCTGACCGGTCATGGCGTCGATCACAAGCAAGATCTCCGCCGGGTTTACCGCCTCTTTCACAGCGGCGATCTCCGCCATCATGTCGCCATCGATGTGAAGGCGGCCGGCGGTATCGATGATCACAAGATCCTTGAGATTGCGGTTTGCATGCTCAATGGCAAGCTTTGCCGTTTCAACAGGATCGCCCTGGCCCCGTTCAAACACGGGGACGCCCACTTTTTCGCCCACCACCTGCAGCTGCTTGATGGCAGCGGGGCGGTAGATATCGCAGGCAACGAGCAGCGGGGATTTGCCGTAATGCTTCTGGAGATAGGCGGCAAGCTTGCCCGCCATGGTGGTCTTACCGGCGCCCTGAAGACCCGCCAGCAGGATGACCGCCGGGGTGCGGGAACCGAATTCGATCTTCGCATTGGTGCCGCCCATCAGCTTTGTCATCTCTTCGTTGACGATCTTGACGACCTGCTGGCCGGGGGTGAGGCTTTCGAGCACCTCGGCGCCGACAGCGCGCTCCGTTACCGTGTTGACAAAGCTCTTGACCACCGTGAAGTTGACGTCCGCCTCAAGCAGCGCAAGCTTGACCTCGCGCATTGCTTCTTTTACGTCTTTTTCACCGAGCTTGCCTTTGCCGGAAAGCTTTTTGAATACGTTCTGCAGTTTCGAAGAAAGACCTTCAAACGCCATGCTTATTCCTCGATCATATCGTAAAGTTCGTTTATGGTTGCCTGAAGCGGCTGCTTTTCCGCTTCGCTCAGGGGAAGGGCCTCGAGCTGTTCCCGAAGGGCAGAAAGCCCTTTTTCAAGGCGAAGGCTGCGTTTCATCGTGCCGAGCTTTTCTTCAAGCTCGTAAAGCTGCTCCTCTGCCCGTTTGAGCGCATCCCGCACGCCCTGCCGGGAAATACCTTCCCGCTCGGCGATCTCCGCAAGGGAGCAATCCTCGCCAAGGTGCTGTTCCATCAGCATCAGCTGTCGCTCCGTAAGCATAGGCCCGTAATAGCCGAGAAGGCAGCTCAATTCCACGTGTTTTTCCATGTTTGCGCTCCGCTGTAAAGGTTTTTTACTTTACACCTATGCCATTATACCGAAAACGGCGAAAAAGTCAAGCTTTTTTCCGTTTTTTCAGCCGCACGGCTTCTTTTTTCTTTTTCTCTTCCCGTTCCTTTTTCAAAATAAGGACCATGCGCCTGCAGCTAAGGAACGCATACGCCGCCGCAAACAGTGAAAGGGCAATGTTGAGGCACATAAGGCCTGTCAGAAGATACACGAATGCAGGCAGTACCGTCACGCTCAGCCGCTGCCAGGGTTCAAAGCTGCGGTTTGCAACAAGGTAATAAATGCCCCAGAACCCTGCGTTCACCGCCGCACAAAGCGCCGCTGCGAGCATCCAGACCACCGCAAGCTCCGCGCTTGCAAAACCAAAGAAAAAGGGGCCGATATCCATGCACATCAGCACGCCGGTGCCGCCAAGGCAAAGCCCTTCCAGCCAGCCGAGCACGGTATCCGCGTCATGATGCATTTCTTTACTCCCTGCCTTGCCAAAGGATGCGCAATACCGGGGTAGGAACATCGCAAAAAACGTTACTGCGCTCCAGAATGAAATGCCGAGTGTCATAGGATCCTCCGTCAAAAAGATGACCGGCAGCTAAGGCTGCCGGTTCCTGTTCGCTGTTATGCACCGATGAGCGCCCGTGCGAATTCATCCGCATCGAAGGGCTGCAGATCATCAATTCCTTCGCCCACGCCCACAAAGCGCACGGGAAGGCCCAGTTCCTGCTTGATGGCAACGGTCATGCCGCCCTTGGCAGTACCGTCAAGCTTTGTAAGCACAACGCCCGTCAATCCGGCGGATTCGCCGAATACCCGCGCCTGCGCGATGGCATTTTGGCCGGTGGTGGCATCAAGCACCAGAAGCACCTCCGTGTGTATGCCCGGAAGCTCCTTCGCGATCACGCGGCGGATCTTTTCAAGCTCACTCATCAGGTTCTTTTTGTTGTGAAGGCGGCCCGCTGTATCGCAAAGAAGCAAATCACAGCCCTTTGCCTTAAAAGATGCGATGGCATCGAACACCACCGCCGCAGGATCTGCACCCTCGCCGTGTTTCACGATGGGCACCGCTGCACGATCCGCCCACACAGTGAGCTGCTCTGCCGCCGCCGCGCGGAAAGTATCCGCCGCAGCCATCATGGGCACGCGGCCTTCCGCCTTGTAATAAGCTGCCATCTTACCGATGGAGGTAGTTTTGCCCACGCCGTTCACGCCAACGATGAGCAATACTGCTTTTTCGCCGGAAGGAAGAAAGTCCTTTTCCGGCCGCATGGCATCCGCGAGGATTTCCGCAAGGGCTTCACGCGCCTCAGTGCGGGTTTTAAGCTTCTCTTCTTTGATCTTATCCCGCAGCTGTTCCTGCAGCGCATCCGCCGTTTCCATGCCCATATCGGCAATGATCATGGCCTCTTCAAGCTCTTCGTAGAAATCATCGTCGATCCGCTCATCGCCAAGGAAGATCCCCGCAAGCAGACCGCCGCCGGTCTTGGAAAGGCCTTCCTTCAGCTTCTCAAAAAATCCCGTCTTTTTCTTTTCCATCTTTCCTCGCTTTCCCGTCCGCTACGCAATGTCGTTAAACCGGGCGGAGACTATTTTGGAGATGCCCTTTTCCTCCATCGCCACGCCGTAAAGGGCGTTGCACACTTCCATGCTGCCCTTCCTGTGGGTGATGAGGATGAACTGGGTGTTTTCACTGTAACGCTTCACGTATTCCGCAAAGTTGGAGACATTCACTTCATCGAGAGAGCTTTCGATCTCATCGAGAATGCAGAAAGCAGTAGGTTTGAGCTTCAAAATGGCAAACAGCAGCGCGATGGCCGTCAGCGCACGCTCGCCGCCCGAAAGAAGCGAAAGCAGCTGCAGCTTCTTTCCCGGGGGCTGGGCGATGATATCGATATCGCAGTTGAGGATATCCTTTTCATCGGAAAGGATCAGCTCTGCCTTGCCGCCGCCGAAGAGCTCCGTAAAGGTGGTGGTGAAGTTTTCGCCGATGCGGTCAAACTGCTTGCGGAATTCCGCCTCCATAGTGGTCACAAGCTCTGCAATGAGGGTCTGCAGATCCGCCTCTGCCTTGGTAAGGTCCGCACACTGGGTACTGAGGCTTTCGAAGCGTTCCTTCACGTTCTTGTAATCCTCAATGGCACTCACGTTCACATCCCCGAGGGCGCGGATGGCTTTTTTTAGCTCGTCCACCTTCATATGGGATGCGGTGATGGCGATCTGCCGTCTGAAGGACAGTGCATTTTCGTAGGTCAGCTCATAATCCTCCCAGATGCGGTCCTGCATGGTCTTAAGTTCCATCTCCGCGCGGCTCTCATTGAGCTCCGCCCGGTGTCTGCGTTCCCGCATATCGGCAAGCTCGCCGCTGATGCTCTCACGCCTTGCGCGCAGCTCATCAAGGGCAAGAAGGTGTTTGGCTCGCTCTTCTTCCATGGCGTGGAGCCTGTCCGTATGAGCATTGACCGCCTCGCGCTCCGCGCTGATATCCACATCCATGCCCTTGAGTTCTTCCTGCATGGCTTCAAACTTTTGGAGCGACTCTTCCGCCGCCTTTGCATCCTCTTCCACATCCGCCGCAATGCGGGCAAGTTCCTTCTGCATACGGGCAAGCTCGTTCTGCGCTGCGCCTCGCTCCTTTTCAAGGGCCATCAGCGATACGCGCTGCTCTGTGGCGGTCTCATTTTCCACCGCATGGGCATTACGCAGTTCCGCAAGCGCCTGCTGGGAACGACGAATATCCTCCTGCGTGGCAAAATTGCCTTCCTCAAGGCCTTCCCTAGCCTCTTCCGCTTCCCGGCGCTGCTCGTCGATATTCTCGATGTTGTCGCGGATCTGTGCCCGCTCAAGGGCTGCTTCTTCCAGCGCTTCGCGGCTTTCATCCACGTATTTCTTGATGATATCGAGCTTTTCCCGCTGTGTGGCAAGCTCCACATCCTTTTTGTGCAGCAGCTCCGCTGCCGCCGCCACCGCCGCATTTGCCCCGTCAAGGGAGGCTTCCGCCGCTGCGGCTTCATCGTTTTTCACCTGCAGCTGTTCCGCAAGGCTAAGCATGCGCTTTTTGAGTTCTTCGATCTCACGTTCACGGCCGATGAGGCTGAATTCCCTCTTCTGCACGCTGCCGCCGGTCATGGCGCCGCCGGGGTTGATGATATCGCCCTTGAGCGTGGCGATGCGGAAAGCGCCCTTCGCACGTTTATTGATAGCGATGCCTGCATCAAGATCGCGGACGATGACGGTCCTGCCGAGGAGGTTCTCCGCCACGCCCCTGTATTTTGCATCATACCCCACAAGCTCGCTGCCGATGCCGATAAAGCCGTCCACCCGGCAGGCATCCCGTTCCGCACCGTCAAGCACACGGGGGCGCATAGCGGAAATGGGCAGCAGCGTTGCCCTGCCGTATTCCCTGCGCCGGAGGTATTCGATCACATATTTTGCATCCTGTTCCGTGGGGGTCACGATGTTCTGTAGCGCAGCGCCGAGCGCCATTTCCACCGCCGTTTCGTATTCCTTCGGCACACGGAGAAGCTCCGCCACAACGCCTTCTATGCGCTTTTTGAGTTCCATATCACGGGCGCTGTCACGAAGCACGTTGCGCACGCTGGCATAATAGCCCTCGTGTGCACGCTTCATTTCCTCCAGCACCTTCAGGCGGCTTTTGCCTGCCTCGGTCTGCTGTTCCATGGTGCGCACGGCTTCCCTTGCCTGCCGCATCCGCTCGTTGGTTTCGTTGAGGGTGTTGATGGCCGCGGCGCGCTTTTCCGCGGCTTCGCTGCGCATATTGTCCACCGCGTCAAACTGCCGTTTTGCGGCATCATATTCCGCTTCAAGCCCTGCTGCCTTTTCTTTCAGCGCAGCCTCTTCATCATCAATGGCAAGAAGCCTCTGCTCCAGCGTGCCGCGGATGGCTTCAAAGCGGGAAAGCATGCTCTTCGCATCGGCAATGCGGTTCATGGCTTCGATCATTTCCCGCTTCTGCCGTTCAAGGGTCTCTTCCTTTTCTTCGATCTCCGCAGCCATGGCAGCAAGTTTTTCGCTCTGCAGGCGGAAATTCTCCCGCTCCGCATCAAGGCTGCCGGCATTTTCCGCAATGCTCTTTTCAAGGACAGCAATGGATTCCGTCAGCGCGCGGGATGCAATCTCGTTTTCCGCCTTGCGGCTCTGCAGCCGCTCACGCTCCTTCAAAAGGTTTTCCATCCTTTCACGGAACACACGGGATTCGCCGCTCTTTGTTTCCACGGCGCTGGTAAGCTGCAAAAGTTCGTTCTGCAGTTCGCTGATCACGCCGGAAAGGGCACGCTCACGCTCCTCCTCCGCCGCGCAGTCTGCGCCAAGGCTCGCTTCAAGGGCTGTATTCGTTTCGATCTCCGAAGCAAGCTGAGAAAGCGTCTCCCCCAAAGTGCGGAGCCGCTCGTTGAGTTTATCGTATTGATAAAGAAATACGTTGATCTCGATCTCTTTTAATTCATCCCGCAGGCGAAGGTATTCCCTTGCGGCAGCGCTCTGCTCTTCAAGGGGCCCCACCTGGTTGCCGAGTTCTTCGAGAATATCCCCAAGGCGCTGCAGGTTTTTCCTCGTGTTTTCCAGCTTGCGCTCCGCCTCTTCCTTGCGCACGCGGTATTTCATCACGCCCGCCGCCTCTTCAAAGACGTTGCGCCTTTCGCTGGATTTGTTGGATAGGATCTCCTCTACCCTGCCCTGGCCGATGATAGAATAGCCTTCCTTGCCGATGCCCGTATCCCGGAACACCTCGCCGATGTCACGGAGACGGCAGTTGGTACGGTTCAAAAGGTATTCGCTCTCGCCGCTGCGGTAGACGCGCCGCGTTACGGTGACCTCCGTGTATTCGGTGTTGAGTTTGCCGTCGGTATTATCGAAGGTCAACGAGACTTCACAATAAGCGAGAGGCTTTTTCTGTTCCGTTCCGTTGAAGATGATATCCTCCATTTTGGAACCGCGCAGCGCCCTTGCGCTCTGCTCGCCCAGCACCCAGCGAACCGCATCCGCAATGTTGCTTTTGCCGCTGCCGTTGGGGCCGATGATCGCCGTGATACCGTTTTCAAACTCGATCTCCGTTTTGCGGGCAAAGGATTTAAACCCATTGATCTCAAGTTTAACAAGTTTCACTGTTTATACCAAACTTTCTTTTGTATCCTGCTGCGCGATCTCCCCGAAGGCGATCAGCGCCGCCCTTGCGGCCTGCTGTCCCGCTTCCTGCTTGGTGCGGCCTTCACCCTCGCCCGCCGTTTCACCGGCGATCATCACCCGCATGGAAAAGGTCTTGTTGTGGTCAGGCCCTGTTGAGCCGCAAAGTTCATAGACGATCTGCCCCATGTGTCGCTTTTGCACATATTCCTGAAGCATAGTTTTATGGTCTTTAATGAGCCGCCCCGCAAGGGCATCTTCCACGCTTTTGCAGACAAAGCGCATAATGAATCCCTTGGCAACTTCCATGCCTCCGTCAATGTACAAAGCGCCGATCACCGCCTCCACCGCATCGGAAAGGATGGAAGGCTTTTCCCGGCCGCCGGAATGATCTTCGCCCCTGCCAAGGAGCAGCATCGAGCCAAGACCGTATTCCTTCGCCACCTCAAACAGCGCCGCTTCGCACACTGCCTGCGCGCGAAGGCGTGTCATGGCACCTTCATCGTTATCCGGGAAGCGGGTATAAAGGTATTCGCTGGTGCAAAGCTCCAGCACCGCATCCCCGAGAAATTCCAGGCGCTCATTGTGCGCGCTCGCCCGGCCGTCTCCCTTTACATAGGAAGTGTGAGTAAGCGCCGTATCAAGAAGGCTGAGGTCGCGAAAGCTGTACTGCAGTTTTTCTTCCAGCTCCTGCAGCGTTTTTCTGCGAATGAATTCCACGTTTTCACCTCCACATGCCAAAAACCCGCATCGGCGATGCGGGTATCGGCTGCTCATTTTTATTTTTCGATGTACTGAACGATATCGCCCACCGTGCGGATGTTGGGCAGCTCATCATCGGGGATCTGCACGCCGTATTCGGCTTCAAGGTCCATAATGAGTTCCACGATATCAAGGGAATCGGCCATCAGGTCCTCAACGAGCCTGCTTTCCGCCTTGATCTCACTTTCCGCAATGCCAAGCTGCGCCGCAAGCGCCGCACGGATCTTTTCAAAAACCATAGTGTTACCGCCTTTCTAAAAATGCAATATAAAGCCACCGGTGTCCCGGTTAAAAAAGATACGTTTAGTTTACAGATTTCCCGCCCCGCTGTCAATCCTTGAGATCGGGAAGGGCTTCGATAGCCGGGGCGATAGTGCCGTTGATATCCGCCGCAAGGAACTGGCGCGCCTGCATCACCGCGGAAGAGAAGGCCTTCGCATCGCTGCTGCCGTGGGCTTTGATCACGCAGCCATTGATGCCAAGCAGCGGTGCACCGCCGACTTCCGTATAGTCCATCTTCTTTTTCATCCTGCGGAAGGCAGGCTTTGCAAGCAAAGCGCCGATCTTCGATTTGGTATCCGCTATCAGTTCATCCTTGAGCATGGCAAGAATGGTAGCGGAAAGCCCTTCCGTATATTTAAGCACCACATTGCCGGAAAAGCCGTCGCAAACGAGCACATCATAATCGCCGGAAAGGATCTCCCGGGCTTCGCAGTTACCCGCGAAATTGATGGGCGCTTCCTCAAGGAGCGGATAGACCGCTTTGGTAAGTTCATTGCCTTTTTCCGCTTCCGCGCCATTGTTGAGAAGGCCCACACGGGGGCTCTTGATGCCCATCACACCCTGCATGTAAGCGGAAGCCATCACCGCAAACTGCTGAAGATACTGAGGTTTGCAGTCCGCATTGGCGCCGCAGTCGATGAGCATCAGCCAGCCGCCGGTGCGGGTAGGCAGCAGGGATGCGAGCGCCGGGCGCTTTATCCCCTTGATACGGCGGACGATCAGCGTTGCACCCGTCAGAAGTGCGCCGGTGCTGCCGGCAGAAACAATGGCATCCGCTTCCTTGGCTGCAACGGCTTCAAGGGCTTTCACCAGGGAAGAATTCTTTTTGCGTTTAATGGCAAGAGTCGGGGAATCGTGACAGTCGATCACTTCCTCCGCATGAAGGATGGATATGCGGGAAGTATCATATTGATGTTTTCCGAGTTCTTCGCGGATGGTATTTTCCATGCCACAAAGAATGATGGAAACATCATCAAAACGGGAAAGCGCCTTTACAGCACCTTCCACTACAGCGGCAGGCGCATTGTCGCCGCCGAAAGCATCCATGATCACACGGTACATGTTTACTTACCTCTTATAAATGAAATAAAAGCATATAAAGCCTTTTTTAGTTTACCACGATACGCTTTGCAATGCAAACGGCAAAGAAAAAGGGCTTTCCGCCTTTTGGCGGAAAGCCCTTGTGTGCTTGTCAAGAAGGAAGCGCCTTACGCATTCTCTTCCACTTTAACGACCTGCTTGCCATCGTAATAGCCGCACTTTTTGCAAACCCGATGAGCCAGCTTGGGCTCATGGCACTGCGGGCATTCCACGATGCCGGGGATGGAAATTTTCCAGTTCGCCCTGCGCTGATCGCGCCTTGCCTTCGAAGTTTTTCTCTTGGGGACTGCCATGGTTACACCTCCTTATCGTCGTTCAACAGCGTCTTGAGCGCGGCGAACGGCGATTGTGTTTCTTCGCCGACTTCACGCGCGCAGGAACACTGCGCTGTGTTCAGATCGCACCCACAAACGGGGCATAGCCCGCGGCAATCCTGGCGGCATACGCTGTAAGGCTGCATATTAAGCAGGATCGTATCGCTGAGCATTTGGCTGATGTCGATTTCTTCGCCCGAGAAGGCGTAGCATTCTTCTTCCGCATCTTCCGGAGGATTACGCATAAAGCGTTCCTCAAACGCTGCGGTGAAGGGCGCCTCAAATTCCTTTGCGCACAAAGCGCAGACGGCATGGAGCGAAGTTGCAAGACTGCCTTTCACGGAAAAACCCTTGCCGTCAAACACATATTCCGCTTCCACCGCAAGGGGCGAAGCAAAGTGGATATCCTGACCGAGATATTCCATGTCGGGCACTTCTTCGCTTGCGGAGAAAGTCCCGATACGGCCCGGGAGTTTGATCTCCAAAGCTACGGGTATTTTCATCGAAAGTCAACCTCATCTATTTTATCTGCTGGAATATTGTTTGTCAACAATATTTTTCCGCTTGTCCGGAGCCTTTTCCGCTTATTTCGCAGCGAGGGCAGCGGTATCGCGGGCGATGACCATTTCTTCATCCGTGGGGATCACGAAGACCTTCACGCGGCTTTCCTTGGTGCTGATCTCAACTTCCTCACCGCGGGGGCAGTTCTGGTTGTATTCACGATCGAGCTCAACACCGAGATAACCGAGTTCGCCTGCAATAGCTTCGCGGATGTTGCGATCATTCTCACCGACGCCGGCGGTGAAGACGATGGCATCCACGCCGCCGAGAGCAGCCGCGTATGCGCCGATGTACTTCTTTACTTTGTAAGCGAAGGTGTTGAGAGCAAGCTGTGCGCGCTCGTTGCCCTGGGCAGCAGCTTCGCCGAGATCGCGGAAGTCGCTGGAAACGCCGGAGATACCGAGAACGCCGCTCTTCTTGTTCATGTAGGTGTCAACGCCCTTGCGGTCAAGATTAAGCTTGTCCATCAGGTAGGTGACGATGGCGGGGTCCATGTCGCCGCAGCGGGTACCCATCGGCACGCCCTCAAGGGGAGTAAGACCCATGGAGGTATCGATGCACTTGCCGCCCTTTACAGCCGCAATGCTGGAACCGTTGCCAAGGTGGCAGGTGATGACGCGGGTCTCTTCAACGGGCTTATCGAGCTTCGCGATGGCGCGGCCGGAAACGTAGAGGTGGGAAGTGCCGTGGAAGCCGTAGCGGCGAACCATGAGCTCGGTATAAGCTTCATAGGGCAGGCCGTAGAGGAACGCTTCAGCGGGCATGGTCTGATGGAACGCGGTGTCAAACACAGCGACCATGGGAGTGTTGGGCATGATGGCGCGGCAGGCGTCGATGCCCATTAGGTTGGCGGGGTTATGAAGGGGAGCAAGGGTGCTCAGTTCCTTCACGGTCTCGATAAGCTCATCGGTGATAAGGGCGGACTTGGCGAACTTCTCGCCGCCGTGAACGATGCGGTGGCCGACGGCGTCGATCTCATCCATGCTCTTCACAACGCCGATGGCGGGATCCACGAGAGCATCAAGGACCATGCGGATAGCATCGGTATGATCCTTCATATCCTGCTTGAACTCATGCTTGTCGCCGCCGGTGGGCTTATAGGTCAGCATGGAGCCATCGATGCCGATGCGCTCGCAAAGGCCCTTGGCGATCACGTCGCCGTTGTCCACGTCGATCAGCTGATATTTGAGCGAGGAGCTGCCCGCATTGATAACAAGAACTTTCATTTTATATGTTCCTCCTGATTATTTGGCCATATTCTGCGCCTGAACGGCGGTAATTGCGGTCACGGAAACAACGTCTTCCACGCTGCAGCCGCGGGAAAGGTCGTTGATGGGCTTGCGGAAGCCCTGGCAGATCGGGCCGGTGGCCTCGGCGCCGGCAAGACGCTGCACCAGCTTGTAGCCGATGTTGCCTGACTGCAGATCCGGGAACACGAGAACGTTGGCCTTACCCGCAACGGGGCTGCCAGGGGACTTGAGCTGGCCGACCTTTTCAACGAGGGCGGCATCCGCCTGAAGCTCACCGTCAACGTTAAGGTAGGGCGCCTGCTCCTTCACAAGAGCGGTGGCAGCGGTAACCTTGTCTACATTTTCATGCTTTGCGCTGCCCTTGGTGGAGAAGGAAAGCATCGCAACGCGGGGCTCGATGCCGCAGAGAGCCTTGCCGGTCTCGGCGGAAGCGATGGCGATGGAAGCAAGCTGTTCGGAAGTAGGGGCGATATTCACGGCGCAGTCCGCGAAAATCATGACGCCGTCGTCACCGTAAGCCTTGTTGGGAACTTCCATGATGAAGCAGCTGGAGACAGTACCCATGCCGGGAGCCATCTTGATGATCTGGAGACCGGGACGAAGGGTATCCGCAGTGGTGCAGATAGCGCCAGCAACAAGGCCGTCCACCTTGCCGTCGTAAAGAAGCATTGCGCCGAAGAACATGGTATCCTGCATGGTCTTTTCGGCCTTTTCGGGGGTCATGCCCTTGGCCTTGCGCATCTCATAAAATTCATTCACATAGCGTCCGAAATCGGGGGAGGCGACGGGGCTCTGGAGCTCCACACCGTTGAGGCACACGCCGCAGGCTTCAGCCTTGGCCTTGATGTTTTCCACATTGCCGAGAAGCACGACTTCTGCGATACCTTCTTTGGTGATGATCTCCGCAGCGCGGATGATACGCTCTTCTTCGCCCTCAGGCAGCACAACGCGCTTTACGTCTGCTTTCGCTTTAGCTTTGATCTTGTCAAGAACGGACATTTTGGAATGATCTCCTTTCGAAACTCTTATGTTCATGGGTGATTCTCGCCCTAACTTTGGTATTATAGCACAAGAAATGGATTTCGCCTACCTTACCGCGTGAATTTTGTACAAGTTTTTTACTGTTTTTTCCGTCCTTTCCCTCGTTTTATGCTATAATCACAAAAAACACCCGAAGGAGGGAAGCCCATGCAGCGCGCCGTCGGCATTATCGCGGAATACAATCCTTTCCACAACGGCCACGCCTATCAGCTCAAGCAGGCAAAGGCGCTTTCTTCTCTGCCCTTTGCAATCGCTGTTATGAGCGGCGCGTTCGTACAGCGGGGCGAATGTGCTGCCTTCGATAAATTTACCCGGGCAAAGTGGGCGCTTCAAAACGGAGCCGATCTTGTCCTTGAACTGCCTGCCGCCTTTGCGGTATGCAATGCGGAGCGCTTTGCCCGCGGCGGTATCGGTACGCTGGCGGGAACGGGACTCGTTGATGCCATTGCCTTCGGTGCGGAGGATGCTTCCCTTCCCCTTCTTCGCAAAATGGCCTTCGCGGAAGAAAGCGAAGCCTTCCGGACGTGCCTTGCACAATTCCTCGGGCAGGGGCTCTCTTACCCCGCTGCCCGGGCGCGGGCCCTTGCGGAAGCGCTTGACGGCGCGAAGGCTGCCATGCCCAACAACATCCTCGGCGCGGAATACGTAAAGGCGCTCGCCGCCTTTGCGCCCCATATCAGCCCCATCCCCGTAAAACGTATCGGCGCAGCACACGACAGCGCGGATGTACAGGCAGGCTTTTCGAGCGCCTCCGCCATCCGGACTGCCGCCAAAGAAAAGGATGTTTCCTTTATCCCAGCCACTGTACCTGCAGACGTAAGCAGCGATATCCTTCGCCTGCTTGAAGCAGATCTTGCCCCCGCATCCCTTGACGGGCTTTCCGATGCGGTGGTGTATGCCCTGCGCCGCATGGAAAAGGATGCGCTCGCAGCGCTTCCCGATGTGGCGGAAGGGTTGGAAAATCCCCTTTATGAAAAAGCCCGCAGCGAAACGGAGCTCAATACATTTCTTGCTGCCGTAAAAACAAAGCGCTATACCCTTGCAAGGCTCCGTCGCACTGTTTCCCATGCGCTGCTCGGCTTCGATAAAACCTTTTTTGCCGTTCACAGCGCGCCGTGCTATCTTCGCGTGCTTGGAGTCAGGCGCACGGCACTCCCCCTTCTTTCCGCCATGCAGAGAGAGGCCTCCCTCCCCATTGTGACGGATCACAAAAGCTACCTCGCCCTTGATAAAAACGCAAGGGCACTGTTTGAAAAGGATCTTTTTGCCGCAGAGCTGCAGGCGATGGCTTTCCCCGCTCCCCAAAAGGCAAAAAGCGAATTTTCCCGTCCGCTGCTTATCGTGTGAAAGAAAGCAAGAATCTCATTCGTCGCACATAGGAATAGAGCATGAAGAAAAAACTTGCCGTATTCCTGTGTGCGTTTTTCTGCGCACTGCTCATCCTTTTTAACCCCGCTGCCATGGCCGCCGCCAGGGAAGGCTTTCTCCTTTGGCGGGACAGTGTGATGCCTGCGCTGCTGCCTTTTTTCGTCTGTACATCCCTTCTCAGGCAGTTTGGTGCCCTTGAAAGCGGGAACGCATTGGCGCTTTTTGCCCTCGCTTTCATATCGGGCGCGCCGGGCGGCGCGCGGCTATGTGCGCAATATACCACCGACGGCAAAGCGGATGACGGACTTTCCGCCCTTGCAGCCGCCCTCAATACCGTCAGCCCCATGTTCATTGCGGGCGCGTTTGCAACGGGGATGCTCGATTCGCCCCGTGCTGCCGTACCGATCCTGCTCGCACAGCTTATTGCCGCGGCGTTTACAGTGCTGTTTGTGAAAAAAGCATACGGTTTCCATCTCGTTTCCACCGCCCCGGAACAATCGCTGCCCCTTGCATGCCGCTTTGCCGCAAGCATCACGGAAGCGGTCTCCTCCATCCTTTCCGTATTGGGCGCTATCGTGTTTTTCTTCGTAGCGATACGGCTTTTGGAAGAAACAGGGCTGACGCGCCTGCTTCTTTTTCCTTTCCGCATCCTCGCACCCGGTCGGGGCAATGGCGCGGCGGAGGCTGTTTTTTCCGGTTTTTTTGAAATGACCGCCGGTGCAAAGGCGGTAAGCGGCCTTCCCCTTTCGCTCCGTGTGAAATCCGCCCTCGGCGCCTTTCTTTTTTCCTTCGGCGGGCTGTGCATCGCCGCACAGTCGCTGCTGTTTTTCCCGGTAACGTTAAAGAAGTACCTGCCCCTTAAGCTGGCGCAGGGTCTTGTTTCCGCGCTCCTCTGTTATCTTATCTTTCCCCTCTGCTTCTTCGGCGCAGCGCAGACGGGCTCCGTTACCGCGGAAACGCTTGCGGAAAATGCCCTTACCGCGGGGGCGATCTTTGCGGTATCGCTTCTCGGCACGGCTGTCGTTTTGCTCTATTCCGCCATATTGGGGAAGCGCAGCCGCATGCGAAAGTAAAAACGGAAATAAAAATGCCCGCACCGTGTGCGGGCATTTTTATCTGCGATTTGTTACTCTTCGTCATCAAAATCAATATCTTCGATCTTCTTCTTCCGTTTGAAAAGACCGCCGAGGAAACCGCCTTTTTCCTCTTCTTCATC
>SVGX01000036.1 GCA_015056105.1 Clostridiales bacterium
ACCCCCGCACCGGCCTCTCCCTGATGAAGCGCACGGTGCTCATCGCCAACACCTCCGATATGCCCGTTGCGGCCCGTGAAGCCTCCATTTACACCGGCATCACCATTGCGGAATATTTCCGCGATATGGGCTATAAAGTGGCCATCATGGCAGACTCCACCTCCCGCTGGGCGGAAGCGCTGCGCGAAATGTCCGGCCGCCTTGAGGAAATGCCCGGCGAGGAAGGTTACCCCGCCTATCTCGGCAGCCGCCTTGCGGAGTTCTATGAGCGTGCCGGCATGGTGGTGACCCTCGGCAGCGAAGGCAGGACCGGCGCCATCACCGCCATCGGCGCGGTATCACCGCCGGGCGGCGATATTTCAGAGCCCGTTTCTCAGGCAACGCTGCGCACCGTGAAGGTATTCTGGGGCCTTTCGAGCAAGCTTGCCTACGCCCGCCACTTCCCGGCCATCGACTGGCTGCAGAGCTATTCCCTTTACCTTGACCGCCTTGGCGGCTGGTTCAACGAGAACATCAGCGAAGAATGGGGCGCCATGGTACAGCAGACCATGAACCTGCTGCAGGAGGAGAGCGAACTTGAAGAGATCGTGCGCCTTGTTGGTATCGATGCACTTTCCTTCCGCGACAGGCTTACCCTTGAAGCTTCCCGCTCCATCCGCGAGGACTATCTCCACCAGAATGCGTTCCACGAGGTGGATACCTATACCTCCCTTACAAAACAGCAGATGCTCCTGAAGCTGATCCTCAGCTACTACAACAAGGGTGTGGAGGCACTGGAGAAAGATGCTTCCTTTGCAAAGCTGGCTTCTCTCCCCGTGCGCGAGACCATCGGCCGCTTCAAGTATGTGCCGGAAGAGGAATGCAGCGCTGCCTATGAAGCAGCCATGAACCAACTGAACCAAGAGATCCGTGCACTGACCGAGGGAGGTAACGAGGATGCGTAAGGAATACCGTACGATTCAGGAAGTCGCCGGCCCGCTGATGATGGTCGATCACGTGGATGGCGTGAAATACGATGAACTTGTGGAGATCGAACAGAAGAACGGCGAGATCCGCCACGGCCGCGTGCTGGAAGTAAACGGCGACAAGGCGCTGCTGCAGCTGTTTGAAGGCTCGCAGGGCCTGAAGATCTCCGATTCCAAGGCAAGGTTCCTAGGCCGCTCCATCGAGCTGGCGGTGGCACCGGATATGCTGGGCCGCGTTTTCGACGGCATGGGCAACCCCAAGGATGACGGCCCTGCCCTTATCCCGGAAAAGCGCCTTGATATCAACGGCAACCCCATGAACCCTGCCGCCCGCGATTACCCCTCCGAATTCATTCAGACGGGTATTTCCGCCATCGACGGTCTTAACACCCTTGTCCGCGGCCAGAAGCTGCCGGTGTTCTCCGGCTCCGGTCTGCCCCATGCCCAGCTGGCGGCGCAGATCGCCCGTCAGGCCCGTGTGCGCGGCACCGATGAAAGCTTCGCCGTTGTGTTCGCCGCCGTGGGCATCACCTTTGAGGAAGCAGACTTCTTCATCAACGATTTCCGTGCCACCGGCGCTATCGACCGCACGGTCACCTTCGTCAACCTGGCGAACGACCCTGCCATCGAGCGTATCGCAACGCCCCGTATGGCCATTACCGCCGCGGAGTATCTTGCCTACGATCTTGGCATGCACGTGCTCGTTATCATCACGGATATCACCAACTATGCGGAAGCGCTTCGTGAAGTTTCCGCCGCCCGTAAGGAAGTTCCCGGCCGCCGCGGCTACCCGGGCTATCTTTACACCGACCTTGCCACCATGTATGAGCGTGCAGGCCGTATCCGTGACAACAGCGGCTCCATCACCATGATCCCGATCCTGTCCATGCCGGAAGATGACATTACCCATCCCATTCCGGACCTGACCGGCTACATCACGGAAGGGCAGATCATCCTTTCCCGCGAGCTGCACCGCAAGGGCATTACGCCACCCATCAACGTGCTTCCCTCCCTTTCCCGTCTGAAGGATAAGGGCATCGGCAAGGGAAAGACCCGCGAGGATCATGCGGACACCATGAACCAGCTCTTTGCCGCCTATTCCCGCGGTAAGGATGCAAAGGAACTGGCGGTCATCCTCGGCGATGCCGCCCTTTCCGATACGGATAAGCTTTACGCCAAGTTTGCGGATGCCTTTGAAGCGGAATATGTTTCCCAGGGCTATTACACCAACCGCTCCATCGAAGAGACCCTTGAGATCGGCTGGAAATTGCTTTCCATCCTGCCCCGTGCAGAGCTCAAGCGTATCCGCGATGCGTATCTTGATAAGTATCTGCCCGAAAAGGAAGAAGCGTAAACGAACACCTGCCTTTGCCGTGTAATACGGCAGGAACGGAGGAAACATGGCAGCTTTAAATGTAAAACCGACACGTATGGAGCTTTCCAACCTCAAGAAGAAGCGGAAAGTTGCAGCGCGCGGGCATAAGCTGATGAAGGATAAGCGGGATGAAATGGTGCGCCGTTTCATCGTGTATGTCAAGCGCAACAAAGCTCTTCGCGAACAGGTGGAAGCAAAGCTTGCCGCCGCCATGCAGGGCTTTGTGCTGGCCCGCGCTTCCATGAGTGCGGAGGCGGTGGAGGAAGCCCTCTGCTACCCGGCACGCCCGGCGGAGATTACCGTATCATCCCAGCACGTACTCAGCGTGGTGGTGCCCAAACTGGAACTTTCCAATGTGGGCAAGGTGGAGCTTCCCTACGGCACCGTAGGCACAAGCGCGGAGCTTGATGCCGCCGTGCAGGCCTTTGCGGAATTGCTGCCGCTGCTGATTGAGCTTGCGGAGGTGGAAAAGACCTGCAACCGCCTGGCGGATGAGATCGAAAAGACTCGCCGCCGCGTCAATGCCCTTGAATACGTGATGATCCCGCAGTTTGATGAGAGCATCCGCGCCATCAAGATGAAGCTTGACGAAAACGAGCGCGGCAACCTGACCCGCCTGATGAAAACAAAGGATATGCTCGCACAGAAACAGTAATCCAAAAGCTGCACGGAAATTTCCGTGCGGCTTTTTTATATTCTGGAATGGTATTAATAACTCTTGGTTGTGTAGATGAATACGATAAGCTTGAAGAAAGCATTGTCTCAGTATATACTAAATTGTAATTGCTTTTTACGGAGGATATCCATGTCACACGGAGAAAAATTAACTGTAGCTGAGCAAATTGAACATATGAAAAAACGTGGAATTGCATTTACGATAGTCAATGAAGAACGGGCAATGCGCTATTTAGAGGAAAACAATAATTACTTCAAATTACGGGCTTACAGAAAGAATTACAATCAAAACGGTAGAGGAGAATATGTGGGACTTGAATTTGCATATTTACGCGATATTGCAATAATAGATATGCGCTTGAGATATGCTTTGCTCAAAATGTGCCTGGATATTGAACACTGTGCTCGGGTAAAAGTAATAAAAGCTATTGTTGATAGTCCGAATGAAGATGCATACTCTGTTGTGTCGGACTTTAAGGCAGAGCACGAGACATTGTATAAAGAAACACTGGGAAGAGCATCAAAAAGCATATACTGTGCTGATTTACAGCGAACATATAGTACTCGAATGCCGGTGTGGGCGCTTGTTGAAATGATGCAATTTGCAACATTGTGCACATTCTATAGATTTGTTGCCGAGCGTCTCAACGATAAAGAGATGTTGTGCGATTACTATTTCTTTCAGGAAATTCGGCAGTTAAGGAATGCTTGCGCACATAGTAATTGTATTTTGAATGATTTGAAATCTATACCGGATGCAGCCTATAAAGCGGATAGTAGAATGTTAAAAGAACTAAGTAATATTAGAACTATTTCAAAAGATGTTCGGCGGCGAAAAATGAGTAATGACCGCATAAGACAAATAACTACACTTTTGTATTTTTATAGACATTATATAGAGAGTAAAGGATTGATTGAACACCATGCAAAAGAACTAAGGGAAGTTTTCTTCCGCCGTTTCGATGAACATGCTGATTATTATAATAATTCTGAACGCATTTTATCAACATTTGTCTTTTTTAGAAAAGTGATTGACAACTGGTATCAAAATGAAGTACAATATGGTATCGTGTAAAAATCAAATGATTTTTAGGGGGTGACGCTTCGGCGCCGCCCCTATTTTTGCTGTTTCTAAAAAAACCATCGCCTCTTTTCCTTGCAAATACCCCTGCAGCAGGAGTAAAATAAATGTATATGCGGACTCTCGCAGCACCGCAGACAGATTCTTTGAAAGGAGCAATTTTGCACGATGGACTTAGGCCCATATCCCAGTAGACCGAAGGAAACAGAATAAAGGGGTACGGCTTCCGATCCGCTTTGGCCGGCCCCATTCAGGAGGTACGCCAAATGATCGCAAAGGTTCTTGTGCTTTTGCACGAAAAAAAGTATGCGCTCGTACGGGAGACCGTACAGCAGATGAAACCGGTGGATATCGCAGAGGTGTTTGACGAGCTTCATGAGCTGGAAGCAAGGGAGACTGCCCTGCGCCTGTTCCGCCTGCTGCCAAAAGAAAGCGCTGCCGAAGCTTTTTCCTACATGGAGAGCGATGTGCAGCAGGATCTGATCGGCTCCATCAGCGATAATGAGCTTCGTTTCATTCTCGATGAACTGTATATGGACGACTATGTGGACCTTGTGGAAGAGATGCCCGCCAATGTCGTCAAACGCCTGCTCGCCAATTCCAGCGAAGGCAGCCGCGCGCTCATTAACCAATATCTTCAGTACCCGGATGACAGCGCCGGCAGCATCATGACAAACGAATACGTCTATTTCCGCCCCCATATCACGGTGCGGGAAGCCTTTGACATCATCCGCAAAACCGGCGTTGACAAAGAAACTATCTATACCTGCTATGTGGCCAGCCCCGCAAGGATGCTGGAGGGCGTTGTGACGGTAAAGGAGCTGCTGCTGGCAGACCCCGATGCAAAGATCGAGGACATTATGAGCCGCAACGTCATCCATGTGCATACGCTGGATGATAAAGAAGAGATAGCCAAGCTCTTCTCCCGTTACGATATGCTGTCTCTGCCTGTTGTGGATAAGGAAGAGCGGCTCGTGGGCATCATTACCATCGACGACGCGGTGGATGTTATGCAGGAAGAGACCACCGAGGACTTCGAAATGATGGCCGGTATGGCACCGAGTGAAGACGCTTACTTGCGCATGCCGGTGTTCTCTTTGGCGAAAAACCGCATCCTTTGGCTGTTGATCCTGATGTTTTCCGCCATGCTGACAGGTGCCCTCATCGAGCATTATGAGGCGGCCATCGCTACGCTGCCGCTGCTTGTATCCTTCATCCCCATGCTGATGGGTACCGGCGGTAACTGCGGATCTCAGGCTTCCACCATGATCATCCGCGGTATGGCACTCGACGAGATCGAGCTTTCCGACTTCTTCCGCGTGTGGTGGAAGGAAGTGCGGGTGGCGCTGCTTTGCGGCAGCGTACTGAGCGCGGCGAATTTCCTGCGCATCTGGTTGCAGTACGGCGTGCTTTCGGCAAATCCGGAGCCCGATACGGTGATGATCGCGGCTGTGGTCAGCCTGACCCTCATCGCCACGGTGTGCA
The DNA here is from genome assembly GCA_015056105.1 of Clostridiales bacterium. Lineage (GTDB taxonomy): Bacteria > Bacillota > Clostridia > Christensenellales > CAG-138 > UBA1685. The sequence continues at coordinate 5,582 of SVGX01000036.1, forward strand.
TCGCAAAATCCCTCGGCTGCATGCTGCCCATGTTGGCAAAGCGCCTGAAGCTTGATCCCGCCATCATGGCTGCGCCCATGATCACCACCTTGACGGACGCGCTTTCCATCCTTGTCTTTTTCAGCCTTGCGGTCACCATGCTTGGCAGCCGGCTGTAAGCGTTCTTTGAAAGGAATCCCCAGTTGAAACGGAACCGACCCTTTCGCAGCTTTGCATTTTTTCTGGCGCTGGCGTTTTTCGCCTGCGCCTTTTCGGGCTGTACGGGCGGAGAAAACCGCTACGAGGTCACATACCTTTCCCTGTTTGATACGGTGATTACCATCATCCTTTACGCACCGGATGAAGCGGCGGCACAAGCGGAATTTCAGCGGATCTACAGCGATCTTGCCCGTTATGATGCGCTGTTTGACATTTATGGGGAACACCCGAACGTCACAAACCTCAAAACCCTCAACGATACCGCGGCTCTTGCCCCCGTACAGGTGGAACAGGCGCTTTTTGATCTGCTTCGTTTCGGCAAAGAAGCTTACGAAGCCACCGGCGGAAGGGTGAATATCGCCATGGGCAGCGTGCTTTCCCTGTGGCATGAGGCCCGAAGCGCGGGCATTGAAGACCCGGAACATGCGGCACTGCCGGATATGGATGCCCTGCGGGAAGCCGCGGCGCATACGGATATCGATGATATTATCCTTGATGAATCCGCGAAGACAGTTTATTTTGCGGACCCGATGCTCAAGCTTGATGTGGGTGCCGTGGGCAAAGGCTTTGCGGCGGAGCTTGCGGCGCAAAGCGCCAAAGAGCGGGGCGTTTCCCGCATGCTTCTGAATCTTGGCGGCAATGTATGCGCCCTGGGAGAGAAGGAAGCGGGTGAGCCCTGGCGCATCAATGTGCAGGATCCCGACGATGCGGCAGGTGTGCTGACTACCCTTGCCCTTCGGGATGCTTCCCTTGTTACAAGCGGCGGTTACCAGCGTTATTACACGGTGGGCGGCAAACAGTACCACCACATCATCGACCCGGATACGCTGATGCCTGCAGAATATGTGAAGGCCGTTACCGTTACCCATGCAAACAGCGGCTGGGCAGATGCCCTTTCCACCGCCCTTTTCAACCTGCCCTATGAAGAGGGCCGCGCCCTTGCGGAGCGGGTGGGTGCAGGGGCTGTTTGGGAACTGAACGATGGCAGCATCAAGTGGCTGGGCATTTCGCCGGAAACAGAAGGAAGCAGCTGAAAAACAGCCAAAAATCTCTGTTAAGAATTCGACAGTGCGTTGCGTATTGTTCATGGAAATGATACAATAATCGAATGAAAAGGTTTGATCTCATCATCATCGGCGCGGCAGGGGTCATCGCCCTTGTGCTGTTTGCGCTGCTTCGCCCCGCGTTAGGGGGGGCCGCCTGCGCGGTGGTGTATGTGAACGATGCGGAATATGCACGGCTGCCTCTTGATGCGCCCACCGTTTTCACGGTGGAGCAGGAAAACGGCAAGGTGAATGTGATCGAGATCCGCGATGGCGGCGTTTTGATGGCGTCCTCCAGCTGCCGCAACCAGCTTTGCGTGCAGCAAGGGCATCTTACCACGGAAAAAGCGCAGTCCGCAGCCCTTGCCAACTGGATCATATGCCTGCCGAACGGCGTCAGCATCGAACTCAAAGAGGGAACGCCATGAGTGCAAAGACAGTTGCCCGCTTCGGGCTCATGACGGGCGTAATGTTAGTGCTGGGGTATGTGGAATCCCTGCTTCCCGCCTTCGGCGCGCCGGGCATCAAGCTCGGGCTTTCCAATACGGTGCTGCTCTATGCGCTGCTCCTGTCCGGCCCAAAGGATGCGCTGCTGCTTGCGGCGATGAAGGTGCTTCTTTCCGGCTTCCTTTTCGGTTCCCCTTCCGCCATGCTTTACAGTGCGGCGGGTGCGGCTTTGAGCCTTTTTGTAATGGCGCTTCTCAGCCGCTTTCACGGTGTGAGCCCCATCGGCATCAGCGTGGCGGGCGCTGTATCCCACAACATCGGCCAATGTGCCGTTGCTGTTCTGTTTATCAAAGTGCAGGCGGTGCTTGTGTACCTGCCCGTGCTTTTGATCAGCGCTGTGATCACGGGCATCGTGACCGGCATCACAGCCAAATATCTCATCCGGCATATTAAAAAGAAATGAGGGTTTTGTTATGAAGAAAGTTCCTGCCTGGGTCATTCTCTGCGTGATCGCGCTCATCGCCGGCGCTGCCCTTGGCGCAACCAATGCCTTGACGCAAGACCGTATTGCCGAGCAGGCTGCTCAGGCGGCGGAAGCTGCCCGCGCTGCGGTTCTGCCCGCAGCCGCTTCCTTTGAAGAACTGGATGCTGCCGGCGCGGTGGACAGCTGCTATAAAGCGCTGGATGCTTCCGGCAATGTGGCGGGCTATACCGCGCTTGTTACCGTGCAGGGCTTCGGCGGCCCCATCGAAGTGACCGTTGGCGTGGATGCAAGCGGTGCTCTTACCGGCATTCAGTGCGGCGGCAGCGCGTTCTCCGAGACCGCGGGCCTCGGCGCAAAGGTGAAGGAAGCTGCCTTTACCGATCAGTTTGCAGGCCTTGCCACCCCCGTTGCGCTCACCAAGAATGGCGGCGAAGTGGACAGCGTGACCGCTGCCTCCATCAGCTCCGGTGCGGTCTGCGATGCGGTGAACATTGCTGCGGAATTCATCGCCACCCTTGGCTGATCCCTCTTAACATGGCAAAAGACCTCCTGTGCGTTGCCGCACGGGAGGTTTTTCATTCCGCATTCATTTGTAACCACCGAAAGGAGAAAAACAACATGTTTTGTCCCAAATGCGGCAGTGAAAACACCATGGAAGGCTTCCTTTCTGCCAATTATCTTGTCCGTTTTATCAAAAAAGGCACGGAAAACAAATTCCGTCCGGAAAGCTATAAGGTGGAGTGCCACGCCTGCCTTGACTGCGGCCATGTGTTTGAAATGCAGCTCATATTCAAACCGAAAAAGAACAGGCGCAGGGATTGATAAAAACTGCGGCAGCATAAAACCAAACAGCATAAAAAAAATGCCCGAAGCGCTTGAACAGCACCGGGCTTTGTTGTGTTTTTATTTTATTTGGTGCCGAAGAGCCTGTCGCCCGCATCGCCAAGACCGGGCACGATATAGCCGTGATCGTTGAGGCAGTCATCCACGTTGGCGACATAAATATCCACATCGGGATGGGCATCCTGTACCACCTTTACGCCTTCAGGCGCAGCGATAAGGCAAACGAGCTTCACACGCTTGCAGCCCGCGCGTTTCACCACGTTGATGCCTTCAACGGCGCTGCCGCCGGTGGCAAGCATGGGGTCAACGATGATGATGTCGCGCTCGCCGACATCCGGCGGGAGTTTGCAGTAATAATCAACGGGGTTCAGCGTCTCCGGATCGCGGTAAAGGCCGATATGGCCCACCTTTGCCGCGGGGATCAGGCTGAGCATACCGTCCACCATACCAAGACCTGCACGAAGGATCGGCACGATGCCAAGCTTCCTGCCCGCAAGGGTATATGTCCTGGCGGTCGCCACGGGCGTTTCAACGATGGTTTCCTTCAGGGGAAGATCGCGGGTGGCTTCATAGGTCAGAAGCATGGCGATCTCTTCCACCAGTTCCCGGAATTCCTTGGAGCCGGTCTCCTTCGCCCGAAGATGGGAAAGCTTGTGCTGCACGAGCGGGTGATCGACCACTGTCAGTTTACTCATAGTTTGCTCCTTTCGTTTCCTTTCACACGCAGATACGCTGTTTTATCGGATGATATCCAAAATATGAAGCTTATGCCTCATACTTTTCGATTTTGCTGATGCGGCCGATATGCCGGGTACCCTTGGAGAAGGGCGTGGAAAGCCAGGTGGATACGATTCCCTTCGCAGCCTCGCTGCCGATGATGCGCGCGCCCATGGCAAGCATGTTGGAATCGTTATGCTCACGGGTCAGGCGGGCCATGGTCTCATCGGTGCAAAGGGCACAGCGGATGCCCTTCACCTTGTTGGCGCAGATGGAAACGCCGATGCCGGTGCCGCAGATGATGATGCCGCGGGAAAACTCACCCGCCGCCACCGCTTCCGCCACGGCGAAAGCCACATCGGGATAATCCACGCTGTTTTCATCGGGGCAGCCGAAATCCTTCACGTCGAAGCCGAGTTTTTCGATAAAGGGAATCAGTTCCTGTTTAAGGGCGAAACCGCCGTGGTCCGAGCCGATTGCGATCTTCATGTGTTGTATCTCCTTGCTTTGTACTCGTGTTTTTAAGATAAAGTATGGAATCCCGCCGCCCGCAAAAGGCGGTTCATGTACGCAAGGCCTTCCCCCTGTTCGGGCAGCGACTCCGCGAAGATGACATCCGCTTTTTCCGAATATTCGCGCAGCTTTGCGAACAGGTTCCGGCAAAGGGTGGCAGGGTCTTCCCTGTCGCCTATTATAACATATTGTCGGCCGGTATAAAACGCCCGGGTTTGCTCCGTCGCAAAAATCATGCAGCGCTTCCCCTCCGCTTCGGCGGCATCATATGCCCTTGCGATGCGGTTTGCTGCCTGCCGCGGTACGCCTTCACCCACAAGCACCTCCGCTTCCGGGGCATAATGGCGGTATTTCATGCCGGGGGATGCAGCCCTTTCCCCTTCCTTCAGAGGGGAAAGGATGGAAGACGCCAGCGCCACCGGGCCGATGATGGCCTCCAGCATCTCCTTTGTCACCGCGCCGGGCCGAAGGATGGTGGGCGCGCCCACAAGGGATAACACCGTGGATTCAAGGCCAAAGCGGCAGGGTCCGCCATCGATGATGAGGTCTATTTTGCCTTCAAGGTCTTCTCTCACATGCTCCGCCGCGGTGGGGCTGGGCTTTCCGGAGCTGTTGGCGCTGGGCGCCGCCACGGGCACCCCCGCCTCCCGGATGAGAGCAAGGGCGGTCTTGTTGTCCGGCATGCGGACAGCCACCGTATCAAGCCCTGCGGTCACTTCATCCGGCACGATGGAGGAGCGGTTGAAGATGAGCGTCAGCGGCCCGGGCCAGAAAGCATCCATCAGCGTTCTTGCAATGGGCGGAATGCGGGGCCAAAGCTGCTTCACATCGTTCTTTTTCGCCACATGCAGGATGAGCGGGTTGTCGGAAGGGCGCCCCTTCGCCTCAAAGATGCGGCGCACCGCTTCCCCGTCAAGACCGTTTGCGCCAAGGCCGTATACCGTTTCCGTGGGGAACGCCACAAGGCCCCCCGCCCGGAGGATGCTGCCGCCAAGGCGCGTGCCGTTTTCCTTCTGTGTGACTGCGTTTGCGAACTGGGTCTGCATAAAAGGCTCCCTTTTTTACTCTGCGCTTTCTCCCGTTAAAAGCGCAGTGCGCTCCGCAAGGATCAGCGCTTCGATCAACTCATCCATATCCCCGTCCATAAAGGCTTCAAGCTTATAAAGCGTCAGGCCGATACGGTGATCCGTGATGCGGTTCTGGGGAAAGTTATAGGTGCGGATACGCTCGCTGCGGTCGCCGCTGCCCACCTGGCTGCGGCGGTTTTCGCTTTGTGCCTGCGCCGCCTCGTTCTGGTAAAGCTCAAGCAGGCGGCTTTTGAGCACGCGCATGGCCTTATCCTTGTTTTTGTGCTGGCTGCGCTCATCCTGACATTGCACCACAAGGCCCGTGGGCAGGTGGGTGATGCGGATGGCGCTTTCCGTTTTGTTCACATGCTGGCCGCCCGCGCCGCCGCTGCGGTAGGTATCGATCTGAAGATCCGCCGGGTTGATCTCCACCTCCACGTCATCAGCTTCGGGAAGCACCGCTACCGTGGCAGCACTTGTGTGGATGCGGCCGCCTGATTCCGTTTCGGGCACCCGCTGTACCCTGTGCACGCCGGATTCATACTTCATCCGCGAGTAGGCGCCCTTGCCGGAAAGGGAGAGGACAACTTCCTTTACGCCGCCCATCTCCGTCATGTTGTCGTTCAGAAATTCGGTCTTGAAGCCGTGGCGCTCCGCATAGCGCTCATACATGCGCAGCAGGTCTGCGCCAAACAGGGCTGCTTCGTCGCCGCCGGTGCCGGCGCGGATCTCAATGATCACGTTCCTGTCATCGTTGGGGTCCTTCGGAAGAAGCAGGATGCGGATCTCTTCCACAAGGGCGGTCTCCCTCTCCTCAAGTTCCGAAAGCTCCGCATGGATCAGTTCGCGCATCTCGCTGTCCTGCTGTTCCCCCAGCATGGCTTTGCAGTCTTCGATGCCTCTGAGGGTCTCCTCATAGCGGTCCGAGGCCGCGGCGATCTCGCTGAGCCCTGCATGCTCCCGCGCAAGCTCCCGGTAGCGCTTCTGGTCATTCATCACCTCAACGTCGCTAAGAAGGGCGGAAAGTTCTTCGTACCGTTTTTTAAGGCTCCTGAGTTTATTGCGCATATGCATGGCTCCATTCGATGATGCTGATATCTTCCGCCGTGCCCGCGGTGTTTACCACATGCGTGCGGCAATCCTGCAGGTCTTCAAGGTCATCTTCATCCATAGGCTCGGCGGTCACCGCCATGGATGGATCTTCATAACAGGGCACCGCCTGATGCAGCGTCCTGCCGTCCGTCAATTTTTGTTTGAATGTATAAACGGGGATGTATTCCACCCTTTCGCAGCGCACCTCCCCCGTCAGCTCCTTCAGAAGGCACAGCCGCACGAACATGCCGTACCGGGTGTTTTCTTTGGACATATTGGAGATAAAGTTGCCGAGGGAATACACCACCGGCACCCGAATATTCTGCCCGTCCCGCTCCGCTTCCACCCACCGGATTGGCTGCACTACATGGGGGTGGCTGCCGATAATGGCATCCGCACCCATGCCGATGAGCATTTCCGCCTGTTTCTGCTGTGTTCGGTTTTCCGCGGCTTCGAATTCCACGCCCCAATGCACAAAGGCGATGATGAATTCCGCTCCCTGTTCCCTGCAAAGGGTGAATTCCTTTTGGAGGAGCTCCTCGTTTTTCGTAAGCCGCGTAACGGCAAAACTTCTCGCTTCGGAGGGGATCTTTCCATCGTTGCTGTTAAGCCCCTGCGCTGCGGATATGATGCCCACTTTGATACCGTTCACATCCATGATGCGGGGCGTGAAGCGATCCTCTTCGCTTATATAAGTGCCGCCCTGCATCATGCCCGTGCGGCGCAGGCACGCTGCCGTGGCAAGAAGCCCTTCATAGCCCCTGTCAAGACAGTGGTTGTTGGCGGTGGAAGCGTAGTCCACCCCCATGGCAAAAAGGGCATCCGCCAAAGAATCCGGCGAGTTGAAGCTCTGGAAAGGCGCTTTGGGAGTGGGATCCGCCTCCGTGGGCGGCGGCGCCGTGGGACGGGGCTTCGAATAGCCCGCTTCTTCCCCTGCAAGGGCGCCTTCAAAGTTCACGCACACCATGTCCGTTTCCGCAAAAAGCGCCGCCATGGGCAGAAAGCTGCCCGTGAAATCATAGCTGCCGTCGGGCCGCTTTGCGTTGTTGATCTGCACTTCCATCATGAGGATATCCCCCGCAAAGCCGATGGTTGCCGCCTGCGGTGTGGGCTCCAGCGTGGGGGTCGGTTCCGGCGTGGGTACAGGCGTCGGCGCGGGCGTTTCCTCCGGTGCAGCCGGTGTGGATGCGATTGCTGCCGTTTCCGCCGGGGCAGGCGTTACCGTGATGGGTATGGGCGGCGTTTCACCGCAGCCAAGGAGCAGCAGTGCCCCCAGCAAAAGAAGGAAAAAACAGGCTTTATTCTTCATTTTTTATTACCACCCGGTCAATGCCGCAAAGGTCTTTTACGGAATACGCACCCTCGCCGAGAAGGGCTTTTACATCCCCGGCTTCCCCTGCGCCAACTTCAAGAAGGATGGCGCCGCCGGGGGCGAGGTATGCTTTGTAATCGGCAGCGATGCGCCGGTAAAGGTCGAGCCCATCCTCACCGCCATAAAGGGCAAGGGGCGGTTCAAAACGCACCTCTTTCTGCAATGTTTCCATATCCTTTGCGCTGATATAGGGCGGGTTGGAAACAATGAGATCATATTCCCCTTTGATGGCAGAAAACAGATCCGTTTCAACAAAGGCGGCGTTGATGCCGTTCCATGCCGCGTTTTCCCTTGCAAGGGCAAGGGCATCGGCGCTGATGTCCGCCAGCGTCACCTCCGCACCCGCAAGGACGGCAAGACTGATGCCGATGCAGCCCGTACCGCAGCACATGTCGAGCACTCGCCTGCCCGTTTTTTTCTTCAGCAATGCGATGGCGGCTTCCGCCAGCGTTTCCGTATCCTGCCGGGGAATAAGGGCGCGGCTGTCCACCTTGAAGGGCAGCCCCATGAATTCCCATTCGCCGAGAATATACTGGAGCGGCTCGCCTGTCAGTCTTCTTTCTACCATAGAAAGAATCTTTTCCTTTGCCGCATCCGGAAGCGGCTCGTTTTTATTGAGCAGCAGCGCTCCCTCTTTTATGTTCAGAGCATCCGCAAACAGGATGCGGGTCTCCCGGTCCGATTCCTCCCCCGCAACGGGCAAAAGCGCGGCCGAGACCGCGCGCATCGCCTGAAACAGGGGGATATTCTGCTGTTGCAGCAGGGAGGTCATGCCTCCTCTGCCGCCGGTGCGGCTTCCGCTTTCTGATTGCTTTCCGCCGCCTGCTTTGCCCGAAAGGCTTCGGGATCCATGGCAAGTTCAAAGGCGGTGATGGCGACCTCGATCATATCGGGGGTGGGTTCCTTGGTGGTGATGTACTGAAGGCCCATGCCCGGCGCACGGATGATGCGTGTGAGGATGTTGTCGTGCTTCGCCGCAAAGCGCAGCACCTCGTAGGAAAGGCCGGCCACCACGGGCAGGAATACGATGCGGGAAAGGATCCGCACAAGGAAATTGGAATTCCAGCCGATGGCGGCGAAAAACAGGATGGATACCGCCATCACAAGGAAAAGATAGTTGGTGCCGCAGCGGGGATGGAGCCGCCTGTGCTTCATGGCGTTTTCGGGGGTAAGAGGCTCTTCCGCTTCGTAGCAGGCGATGGTCTTGTGCTCCGCACCGTGATACATGAACACCCGGCGCACATCCTTCACCCGGGAGCAGAACAGAATATAGCAGATAAAGATGAAAAGGCGCACCGCGCCCTCCACAAGGCTCTTCCACACGGATGCAATTTCGCTGCCGCCGAGGATCAGGGAACTGATGAGCGTGGGCAGGATGAAGAAAAGGCCCACTGCCATCACCACGGCAAGGATCACCGCCAGGCCCAGTACGATAGCCTCCACGGATTTGCCCAGCTTTTCGGACAGCCACTTTTCGAATTTGGAGGGTTCTTCCTCAAAGGATTCCCCCGCAAGCCTGGCGGATTCCGTCAGCGTGTTCATCCCCGTTGAAAGGGATTCCACAAATGTGACAACGCCGCGCACCACGGGCAGGCCGTAAAAGGTGCCCTTCTGCGCTTTGGTGCGGTATTTTTTATATTGGGTCTCAATGCTGCCATCGCCCTTTCTTACCGCGATGGCAATGCCATCGGGGGATTTCATCATTACGCCTTCCATCACGGCCTGGCCGCCGACGGTACAGATCTTGCTCATCGTTCTCTATCCTCCGTAAACGCGCCCCCGAAGGGGCACATGTTCTCATTTTTTCTTCATTATATCATGCGGGAGAAAAACCGTCAGCCGCCCAATGTGAAAAAAGATTGAAAAACCTTCTTTTTGGCAACACTACCGGAAGAAGCGGCGCACAGCCGCGATCACAGAGGGAGGTATCGTTTTATGATGGAAAAATTTCGCCGCGGCCTTTCGGCGCTCCGGGGAAAAACCGCCGCATTTTTGAGGGCGAAGGGATACTACATCGCCCTGACGGCCTGCATTGCCGTGGTGGGTGCCGCCGCAGCGGTGGCATTTCTGCCCGCGGAAGAGGAGGAAGCGCCTTCGCCCGCCCCTTCCGATGCGCCGGTAGCCTATTCGAACGACGAAAGGCTTGCGGAGGCGCTCAAGACCCCCGCACCTGCAGCCAGACCTTCGCCGACCCCTGCGCCCACGCCCATGCCGGACTTTACCGCCGCACCGGAGCGTACCCGCGCGCCGCAGCGCACCAAGGCATCGCCGCCCGTCCGGGGCGAGATCATCTGGGGCTATGCGGTGGATTCCCTGCTCTATTCCCGCACCCTTGACCAATGGATGACACACCCGGGGGTGGATGTGGCAGCCACCAAGGGCACCGCGGTGCACGCCGTCTTTGCGGGCACGGTGGAACGGGTCTATTCGCATGATGCCTTCGGCGTAACGGTGGAGATCGCAAGCCGGGACGGCATCACCGCCCAATACGCGAACCTTGCGGCAGAGCCGCCCCTTCGGGAAGGCGCGAAGGTGAACGCCGGGGATACGGTGGGCACGGTGGGCGATACCGCCGTCTCCGAATGCGGCGAAAAAAGCCACCTGCATTTCGGCCTGTATGTAAACGGCGAAAGCGCCGACCCGCAGGAATATGTGCTGTTCGATAAATCGCTTGAATGAAATGATTCTTTGCGCCCGGGCCAAAGGCTTCCCTTTCTCCGCTCGCCCGGCGCGTGGTTTTCTGTGCGCAAAAAACTGCGCTTGCCGCCTATAAAAAGGCTGCAAGCGCAGTTTTGCCGTTTTGCCGCTAAAAAAGAGAGCATGCCCGCCGAAGCGGAATCCGATCAAGGAACGCCTTCCGGCTCATGATGTTGAGGATGGAATAAAGAAGCGGCGCCGTAACATGCACACCGCCGGCAACGCCGCAGTCAATGGGTTCGCTGATATCGACCTCTCCCGTTTGGAGCAGCTCGATCAGCCGTGCCTTGTCGCCTTCTGTCGCCGCGAAAAAAACATCATCTGCGTTCATTCTCCTTCCCCTTTCCGCCCGGGATGTGAATTTGCTGTAAAAAGAACACCACGGGAAAAGGCGCCGATTTCGTCCCCGTTTCAGAGATAGCGGTAAAGAAGTCCTTCCTTTTCGCTGTACCAAAGAAGAGTGCCGTGCTGCCTTTTTTCGATGCGAAGGGAAAGATCCCACTCGGGGTACTGCTTTACCACCTGCAGCCTGTCCCCGGTCAAGAAGGCCACAAAGCTGATGTAGTCATCTTTTTTCATGGGGTGATCGGATGTGATGTACCAATTGTTTTCCACCTGTTCCGCCCGAAGCCGCTGCGCCTCCTCCGTCTTTTTCGGCAAAAGCGCAGCAAGCTTCCTGCCGCAGCAGGCAATCTCCGCCGCGCCGCTCGACATGGTGATGCTGCCGCACTCCGGACAAACGTAAAACTTGGTTTTCTTCATATTATCTCCCTTCTCAGGTGCTTCGCCGCCCGCAAGCAGCGCGTTAAGATCCGCCCCAAGCGCCGCCGCAAGGGGCGCAAGCAGCGCCACGTCCGGCAGTCCCTTATCGTTTTCCCATTTGGATACCGCCTTCGGGGAAACGGAAAGCGCTGCCGCAAGGGATGCCTGCGTCATTCCTCTTTCGCGGCGCAGCCTTCTGATGCGCGTGCCGGTTGTTTCTTCCATCATATTTTTCACCTCAAAAAACAGTATAGCATCCTTTCCTTCTTCCCGGTATCCACGCTCTGTGGATATAAGGGATATTCCTGTTTTTTCCGGGCAATACTTGAAGCAACAACCAATCCTGAAGGAGGGACATATGAAACGATTCATCTGCACCGTATGCAATTACATCCACGAAGGCGATGCGCCGCCGGAGACCTGCCCCGTCTGCGCCGCCCCAAAGGAACGGTTTTCACCCCTTGGCGGCGCGGACGGCCGCTACAGCGGCACAAAAACGGAAAAGAACCTATGGGATGCCTTTTCCGGCGAATCCCGGGCAAGGAACAAATACTGGTTCTTTGCGGAGGCCGCCGAGCGGGACGGCTATGAACAGATCGCCGCCTTTTTCCGGGAAACGGCGGAAAACGAGCGGCAGCATGCGAAGATGTGGTACAGCGAGCTTTACGGCATCGGCACCACCGGCGAAAACCTGATCACCGCCGCGGAAGGCGAACACGAAGAGTGGGCGGAAATGTACGCCCGCATGGCAAAGGAAGCGGTGGAAGAGGGTTTCCCCTACCTTGCGGAACGGTTCCTTCGGGTGGGAGAAGTGGAAAAGGCCCACGAGGAACGCTATCTCCGGCTGCTTGAGAACATCCGCACGGAAAGCGTGTTCCGCACCAAGGGCGGCGACACGGTGTGGATGTGCCGCCAATGCGGCTACCTGCACGCAGGCCCGGAAGCGCCCGGGCGGTGCCCCGCCTGCGGCTTTTCCCAAAGCTATTTTGAGCGCAAGGCGGAAAACTACTGAGCAAACCAAAAAAGGAAGGCGCAGAGCGCGGTCCAATAAAACAGTATAGCCCAAAACGGGAAGCCGCATGATTTAAGTCATATTGCTTCCCGTTTTTTATAGTAGCAGGGTTTGGGGAAGGCACTCCCCAACAAGATTCCATAAGGGATAAAATGAGCAGTAGGCGAAATTTGGACCTATGG
>SVGX01000037.1 GCA_015056105.1 Clostridiales bacterium
TTTTTGCTTTGCGGGCAGTTTCGCGCACATGGGCTGCCTTTACGGCTTTGTCGGCAATCTTCGCTGCAGTGTCGGCATTTTTCAGGTCTTCCAGCATAGGAACGAGCACTTCGTTCATTACATACTCAACGGCAGGACGCGCTTCCGTGTTGCCAAGCCTAGTCTTCGTCTGACCTTCGAACTGGATATTGCGCATTTTCAGCGAAATGACAGCTGTAATGCCCTCGCGGAAGTCTTCGCCGGAAAGGGACGGATCCTTGTCCTTCAGGATGTTGTTTTTGCGGCAATAATCGTTCAGTATTTTAGTCAGTGCGGCTTTGTAGCCCGTTTCATGGGTACCGCCTTCTGTTGTCGGGATATTGTTGACGTAGGAAAAAATGCTTTCGGAGTAGCCATCATTATGCTGCATGGCGATCTCCACAACAATATCGTCCTTCTTTCCGCTGATATGGAGCGGCTCGTTATAAAGTGCGGTCTTATCCGCATTGAGGTATCGTACAAAGTCCGAAAGCCCACCTTCGAACTTGAATTCCATCTGTTTCTGTTTTCCGCGCTCCCTTTCATCGGAGATTTTGAGCATAATGCCCTTATTGAGATATGCAAGCTCCCTAAGACGCTTTACGATGGTATCGTATTGCATATCCAGGGTTTCAAATACTTCTTTATCGGGAAGGAACGTGATCTTTGTTCCCTGACGCCGGGTCCTTCCGGTCTCCGCAAGGGGCGCCATGGGAATGCCGGAATGCATTACACCTTCCCCGTCGCGATAGCTGCGGAAGTTCTGCTCATAGCAGCGGCCTTCCGTACAGACCTGCACCTTTACCCATTCGGAAAGGGCGTTGACCACAGATGCGCCAACACCGTGAAGACCACCGGAATAGCCGTAGGAATCATTGTCGAACTTGCCGCCCGCATGAAGTTGGGTAAAAACGACCTCCACGCCGCTGACGCCGAGTTTTTCATGGATGCCTACCGGTATGCCACGGCCGTTGTCTTCTACCGTAACGGAAAGATCCCTGTGCAAGGTGATCGAAATCTCGTTGGCATAACCGTTTGCTGCTTCATCCACCGCGTTGTCTACGATCTCCCAAAGCATATGGTGAAGGCCCCTTATTCCGGTGCTGCCGATATACATACCCGGCCGCATGCGGACGGCTTCAAGGCCTTCCATGATCTTAATATCGCTGACGCTGTAATCCTTTGCCATTTCGTCCCTCCAATGGTGACGTGAATACCAAATATTGTATTCTTCGTAAACTATAACCACATTATATTATAATACAATGCTTCTGCTCCTGCAAGCGCGCATATTTTCTCCGCACTGCCGGGAAAATAAGTGCGGAGGTGATCATAATATGGATCAAAACATTGAACTTTTAACGGAGATCTACAAAAATGCAGATATGGAGCGGGCGGTTCTTGGGCGCCTGATACGGCAGTGTGAGGATGCCGAATTCCGCTGTATGATGGCAGATCAGTTCACCGTTTACCACAGTATCATGCAGGCGACCCACGAAGCTCTCAATCTGCGGGGCGTTCTTGTGCGTGATGTCATTACGTTTGGAAAAAGAATGGTCTTTTCTTCCATGGCGATGCATCTTCGTATCGATAAAACATCTTCCCATATGGCGGAGATGCTCGTACGCGGGAACGTGATGGGACTTATTGACATAACAAAAGCGCTCCGTGAAGCGGAAGGCGCAGATGAAGCAGTAGTTCATCTGGCCGAACGGCTCAGAAGCGCGCAGCGTCGTCATATGGATCAGCTGTTACGTTTCGTTTGACTCCTTTTCCCGAAGGAGCTCCGAAAGAATCGATTTGTATATGAACTCCGCCCGTTCCGGCCAAAGGGCGGAGGCATGGCTTGCGGTGGCATTATCCGGAAGAAGAATAGAGATCTGCAGCAGGTCACCGTGCTGTTCCATCGCCCTGAGCGTCAGGCGGCAGGCTCCGTTTGTTCCAACCTTCTCAACGGATGTGGAAAACTGCGTTTCAAGACGCAGTTTTTCCCGGCATTCGTCCGCATAGTCCGTAATGTTATCCCGCATGGATTGAGGCAAGCGCTCCACAAACATTTCAAGGGTCTCTTCACCCTTCGGGGTAAGACAATAGGTCTGCCCATAAGGTCTTGGGACCGCAGCAAGGAATCCCTCTTCTTCCAGTTCATAGACAGCACTGTGCAATTCAAAATAAGGGATCAGATCATAAGCCGTTGAAAAGGTTGCGATCTGGTCTTTTGTTAAATTAACAGAAAGCTCTTTCAAAAAATAAAGAACCGTAAGTTTGCTTTTGGTGAAGCCTTCCGAAAAGAAAGACATTCTTCGTTTCCTCCATGATCAAAAGGGTCTTTTGACAATGCTCCGCATGTTAATCATTATATCCTTGCAGCTTCTTTTCTGTCAACGACGGCCCTTCTACCCTTACTCCTTTTGTCAGATTGCGCCGAGCGGGAATATGTTTTTTGTTGTTTTTTAAACTTAGCTCTTGATTTTCTTTTTTGCTTTCCATATAATAGTTAAAAAGAATATTTCATGAGGGAGTAGTTACCATGCTTTGCATGGTTTAAGTCCAACATCATGGCAGCATTGCCTGGCTTAAATGAAAAAACGAGACTCATGTGCAGACTATCCCTGCACATGAGTTTTTTATTTTCCCACGTGAAATAGTATAAAATGATCTACTTCAGCACAAAACACAGCAACAGGAAAGGAAGGAACTCAACTTGAAGTACTATTGTGCGGAACCAACGGAAGTTCTCTTGCAGCTTGATACAGAAGCTTCCGGTCTGAGCGCAAAAGAAGCGGAATCCCGCCTGGCAAAACACGGCCCGAACAAGCTCAAGGAAGCGAAAAAAGCAACGCTTCTCGAACGATTCTTTGATCAGCTCAAAGATCCGATGATCATCATCCTGCTTGTGGCAGCTGCCGTATCCGGCATCACCGCCGCCTACAGCAACGAAAGCTTTGCAGATGTTTTCATCATTCTTATCGTTGTTCTGATCAACGCTGTTCTGGGCGTGTACCAGGAAAGCAAAGCGGAGAAGGCTATTGAAGCGCTGCAGGCAATGACTGCCGCGACAAGCAAAGTCCTCCGCGACGGCAGGCAGATCACCGTAAAAAGCGAAGCCCTCGTTCCCGGTGACATCATCATCCTTGAAGCTGGTGACGCTGTGCCGGCAGACGCGCGCATCATTGAATCCGCAAGCCTGAAGGCAGAAGAAGCCGCCCTGACCGGCGAAAGCGTTCCTGTTGAAAAGTCCGTGCAGGCTCTTATGATGCAGGAAAACAACGATGTTCCCCTCGGCGATCGCCGCAACATGGTCTACATGGGCAGCACCATCGTTTACGGCCGCGGCCGCGCCGTGATCACCGCTACCGGTATGGAGACTGAAATGGGCAAGATCGCAGATGCTCTTGCCGCTGCCGAAGAAGGCGAGACCCCGCTGCAGATCAAACTTGGCCAGCTAAGCAAGATCCTGAGCTTCATCGTTCTCGGTATCTGCGTTTTCATCTTCGCTTTCAGTCTTCTGAAGGAAGGCGATTTTCATCTTGATGTCATCATCAGCACCTTTATGGTCGCTGTCAGCCTTGCCGTTGCTGCGATCCCGGAAGGCCTTGCCACCGTCGTTACTATCGTTCTTTCTATCGGCGTAACGAATATGTCCAAGCGCAACGCCGTCATCCGCAGGCTTACCGCTGTCGAAACCCTTGGCTGTGCACAGGTTATCTGCAGCGATAAAACCGGTACCCTTACCCAGAACAAGATGACCGTTGTTGATTATTACGGTGAAGAAGAAGCCACCGCTGTCGGCATGGCACTTTGTTCCGATGCGGTGCCCGATGAAAACGGCGAGGCTGTGGGTGAACCCACCGAATGTGCGCTTGTAAACTGGGCTACCCGCCTTTCCCTGCACAAATCCTCCCTTGAAGCCGCGACCCCGCGCGTACAAGAAGCGCCTTTTGACAGCATGCGTAAGATGATGAGCACGTTGCACAAGACGGGAAACGGCTTTGTGCAGTATACCAAGGGCGCTCCCGATGAGGTGCTCAATCGCTGCACCGCATACATAAAGGACGGCGAAACACATCCCATGACCGATGCGATGCGTCATGAGATCCTTTCCGCCAACAAAGAGATGGCAGACCGTGCACTGCGCGTTCTCTGTGCAGCAGAGCGCAGATACTCATCCCTGCCCTCCGACATCTCGCCCGCCGCTATCGAAACCGAGCTTACCTTCCTTGGCCTTGCAGGTATGATCGACCCTATCCGCCCTGAGGTCAAAGACGCCATCGCAGAATGCCGTACCGCAGGTATCCGTCCCGTGATGATCACTGGCGACCACAAAGATACCGCCGTTGCCATCGCAAAAGAACTTGGTATTCTTTCCGATGAAAGCCAGGCGCTGACCGGCAGCGACCTTTCCGCCATGAGCGATGAGGAGCTTAATGCCACCATTACTAAATACAGCGTTTATGCCCGTGTGCAGCCCGAGCACAAGGTTCGCATCGTCAATGCATGGCGCGAGCATGGCTGCATCACCGCCATGACCGGCGACGGCGTAAACGATGCGCCCAGCATCAAGAGCGCCGATATCGGCGTCGGCATGGGTATCACCGGCACGGATGTTACCAAGAATGTAGCGGACATGGTGCTTTCCGATGACAACTTTGCGACCATTGTTGGTGCTGTCGGCGAAGGACGCCGAATCTACGACAACATTCGCAAGGCAATCCAGTTCCTGCTTGGCTCCAACATGAGCGAAGTTCTGAGCGTATTCTTTGCAACCCTCCTTGGCTTTGTGATCCTCAAGCCTGTGCATCTTCTCTGGATCAATCTGATTACCGACTGTTTCCCCGCCCTTGCCCTCGGCATGGAAAAGGGAGAGCCGGACCTGATGATGCGCAAGCCCCGCAGCACAAAAGATGGCATCTTCTCCGGCGGCCTCGGTTTTGATGTTGCCTATCAGGGCATGATGGTCACGGTGCTGACCCTCGCTGCGTACTTTATCGGCCACTTTATCGAATCCGGCGTATGGGAGATCGCTGAGAGCGCAGACGGCATGACCATGGCATTTCTCACCATGAGCATGGCGGAGATCTTCCACAGCTTCAACCTCAGAAGCCAACGCGGCAGCATCTTCAGCCTAAAATCACACAACTACGTTCTTTGGGGCGCTATGGGTCTCAGCCTGCTGTTGACGACCGCCGTTATCTACCTGCCCGGCATTTCCGATGCTTTTGGCTTTGAGCACATCAGCTTCATCGAATATGCGGTGGCGATGATCCTTGCGGTGCTTGTGATTCCCATTGTAGAGCTTGTGAAGTTCATCCAGCGCAAATGCGCAAAGAAGTAAAAGACCTTCCGTAAGGCACGGGTTTTCTTTCGAAAACCCGTGCCTTTTACTCTTTCCCCCTTGTTTCCCACGCAAAACTTTGATACAATCAATCCGTTTGCAAAAGGCAAAAATATGCGTTTTTTCTGCGCGATTTGAGGTGTATTTCCTATGAAATCATTTAAACCTGAACTGCTGCTTTCTTTTAAAAGCTACAGCAAGGAACAGCTTGTCAAGGATCTGATCGCCGGTCTCATCGTAGCGATCATCGCCCTGCCCCTTTCCATTGCACTCGCTCTCGCTTCCGGCGTGAACCCCGAACAGGGTCTTTATACCGCCATCGTCGCGGGCTTTCTGATCGCTGCTTTCGGCGGCAGTAAAGTGCAGATCTCCGGTCCCACCGCAGCGTTTGCCACTATCGTTGCCGGTATCGTTGCCGTAAACGGCATGAGCGGCTTGGCGGTCGCTACCATCATGGCAGGTATCATCCTTATCCTGATGGGCGTATTCAAGCTTGGCAGCCTGATCCGCTTTATCCCCTATACCATTACTACCGGCTTTACTTCCGGTATCGCCGTAACGATCGTCATCGGTCAGCTCAAGGATTTCTTCGGCATCACCTATGCGGAAGGTACCGTTGCCGTTGAAACTATGGAAAAGGCAGAAGCGCTGTTCGCAAACTTCTCCACCTTCAATCCCTACGCGCTGCTCGTCGGCGGTATCTGCCTTGCGATTCTGATTCTTTGGCCCTATGTCAGCAAAAAGATCCCCGGTTCCCTTGTAGCTATTGTTGCCGGTGTTGCTCTTGTCAAGCTTGCAAGGCTGCCTGTAAATACCATCGGCGATCTTTACACCATCAGCAGCAGCCTGCCGAAATTCGTTGCGCCGGATCTGAGTCTTTCCACCATCGGCGCGCTTCTTCCCGATGCCTTTACTATCGCCATCCTTGCCGCCATCGAATCGCTTCTTTCCTGCGTTGTTGCTGACGGTATGATCGGCGCAAAGCACAACTCCAACATGGAACTTGTGGCGCAGGGTATCGGCAATATCGGCTCCGCGCTCTTTGGCGGCATCCCTGCCACCGGTGCCATTGCCCGTACCGCCGCAAACATCAAGAACGGCGGCCGCACCCCCGTTGTCGGCATCGTACACGCCGTCGTACTTCTTCTTGTGCTTGTCGTGCTCATGCCTTATGCGGCGCTTATTCCCATGCCTGCCATCGCTGCGATCCTTCTTATGGTGGCTTATAACATGAGCGAGTGGCGTCACTTCCTGCATATCGTGAAGACCGCTCCGAAGAGCGATGTTCTTGTTCTGGTGCTTACGTTTCTTCTTACCGTCATCTTTGACCTTGTTGTTGCCATCGAAGTCGGTCTCGTACTTGCCTGCGTACTCTTCATGAAACGTATAAGCGATACCACGAAGCTCCGCAAATGGGACGAACAGGGCGATAACAGCGAATACCGTAATATCCCTGGAAACACCGCCGTATATGAGCTGAGCGGTCCCATGTTCTTCGGCGCGGCGGATGAGATCCTTAAGATCTCCGTAAAATCCGACCGCAGCTGCATCGTGCTTCGCATGAAAGGCGTTGCCGCCATTGACAGCACCGGTCTTAAAAACCTTGAGCATATCTTCGCTGAGTGCAGAGATAAAGGTATCACTCTGATCCTCTCCCACCTCAATGAGCAGCCCATGAAGTCCCTTGAAAAGGCAGGCCTGCTCAAAGTGATTGGAGAAGAGAACATCTGCCCGAATATCGATGCTGCGCTTGCGCGTGCAGCTGAACTTGCGAAATAACGATATGCGGTATGCAAAAAGCGGGAAGCCATCGGCTTCCCGCTTTTTTATGCTGTATTGTTCTTACCATTTGATAGAACCAAAAAGGCCTCGTACAATCTGCTTTCCAACTTCGCGGCCGATGGTATTCATGGCACTTGATGTGGCTTTGGAAAGCGCCTTTCCGGCCTTGCTTGTGGTCTTCTTTTTGGTGGAAGAAGTTTTTCTGGTGCTCGTGCTCGAGGATTTTTTCTCTTTTTCCTCTGCCTTTTTTACCTTTTTAGCTTCCCTTTCCGCCGCCTCCGCTTCTTTGGCGGCGGCTTCTTCCTCTGCTTCACGCGCTTCTTCAAAATACTCGTAAGCGGATTCCCGGTCAATCATCTGATCGTACTTTTCCGCCATCTGACTGCATTCTATCACGGCCTTGCGGCGCTCTTCCTCCACAGGACCCATCAGACTCTGCGGCGGCAGGATCAGTGCACGCTCCACGATACCCGGACGGCCATCCTCATCAAGAAAAGATACAAGCGCTTCGCCCACGCCAAGTTCCGTGATCACATTCTCTGTCCTGAACGCAGGATTCGGGCGGAAGGTCTGAGCAGCGGTGCGAACGGCTTTCTGTTCCGCAGGTGTATAGGCGCGAAGCGCATGCTGTACGCGGTTGGAAAGCTGGGCAAGAACAGAATCGGGCACATCGCTGGGACTTTGGGAGATGAAATAGATACCGACACCCTTTGAGCGGATCAATTTTACCACCTGCTCGATCTTCTGCAGCAGCACCTTCGGCGCATCGGTAAAGAGAAGATGTGCTTCATCAAAGAAAAACACGATCTTAGGCTTATCCGCATCGCCGGCCTCAGGAAGCTGCTCAAAGAGTTCGGACATCAGGAACAGCATAAACGTAGCATACAGTGTCTGGTTTTGTACAAGTTTTACGCTGTGCAGCACATTGATAAAGCCACGGCCGTTTTCGTCGGTACGAATCCAATCGTGGATATCAATGGCAGGCTCCCCGAAAAACACATCGCCACCCACATCCTCGAGAACAAGAAGTGCGCGCTGGATACCCGCAAGGCTCTGGGCAGACATATTGCCGTATTCGCTGCAATAATCGGCTCTGTTTTCGCTGATGTGGCGCAGCATTGCGCGAAGATCCTTCACATCGATAAGAAGCAGTTCCTTATCATCCGCAATGCGGAACACAATGCGAAGCACATCTGTCTGCACTTCCGTAAGCTGCATCAGCCGCGCAAGAAGTTCAGGCCCCATTTCAGAGACCGTGGTACGCACGGGGTGACCGCTATCACCGTAGACATCCCAGAAACATGTAGGAAAAGCGCGGTAACGCCAATCATCAAGACCAAACTTGGTGATACGTTTTTCCATGCTGTCGTTATGCTGACCGGGGCGGCACATACCGGAAAGGTCGCCTTTGATATCCGCAAGGAACACAGGAACACCCATTTCACTAAAAGATTCTGCCATCACTTTCAGCGTAACGGTCTTACCTGTGCCGCTTGCGCCCGCGATGAGACCATGGCGGTTGCACATGCGCGGTTCCATACATACGCGGATATCACCGCTTTTTGCGATCCAAAGCTTATCTTCAAATACCATATCGTTTCCCCTATGCAATATGCCGGATATAACTTAGCTCAATCCTTCAGCACATCGTTGATGATGGCGTCAAGTTCTGCGCTGATACCTGCTTCCTCATCGGAAAGGGGTTCAACGGATTCTTTCATGATATCGTTTACTGTCAGAAGAACTTCCTCTTCTGCCTCCGCTTCCGCAGAGGCGGGAATATCCCGGTTTTCAATGGCGTAGATGCTTTTCATCAGCGTGGCAGGCGTTTCATAATCTTCGGGAAGGTCAAGTTCTTTTTCTTCGAGAAGTTCTGCTGCGCCGCGGTATTCGCCCGCAAGCTCCTCTTCTCCCTCAAGGCGTGCACCTTCCGCAAAAGTGCGGAACTGTTCCGCCTGCGCAGCGGCAGCGTTCGCCGCAGCCTGCAGGCTTTCATTGAGCCTTGCCGCATTGGCACGGTATTCCTGCATGAAGGCTTCTGCCTGCAGGGCAATAGATTTCGCTTTTGCCTTAGCATCGGCGATAATAGCATCCGCTTCGGCATTCGCACCGGCAAGGATCGCTTTCGCTTCTTCCTCTGCCGCAGTCCTTGCGTTTTCCGCTTCCGCAAGGATAACGCGCTTTTCCTCTTCCGCTTCAACAAGCACTTTCTCTGCTGCTTTCTGCGCGCTTGTGAGCGCACCGGAGATGGCGGATTCCTTTGCTTTGAATTCTGTGAGCTCTGCGGTCATGGCCTCTGCTTTTTTGGCAAGGATCGCCAGTTCCTGCTTGCTCTGAGAAAGTTGTTCTTCCAGTTCTTTTGCTTTACGTCCAAACATTGCGCTGCCTCCTTAAAAATTCATCTTTTCCTGCTGTCCCTGGGCCGCAGGCGGTGCATAGCCCATATGGATATATCCCTGCGGCATGACGATCCTGCCGCGCGGCGTGCGCGCGATAAAACCAAGCTGCAGGAGATAGGGTTCATAAACATCTTCGATTGTCGTCGAATCCTCACCTGTTGCGGCCGCAAGGGTATCAAGTCCGACAGGACGCCCGCCGAATTTTTCTATCATTGTAAGAAGCATCCTGCGGTCCACCGCATCAAGACCGACTTCATCGATGGCAAGCATGGAAAGCGCATTCTGTGCTGTTTCAAGATCGATGGCGCCGTTGCCCATAACCTCGGCATAATCACGCACACGCTTCAAAAGCCGGTTGACGATACGCGGCGTTCCGCGGGAACGGGAAGCGATCTCAAGAGCGCCTTCCGTATCGATCTCCACATTTAAGATCTCCGCATTGCGTTCGATGATCGTTTTAAGATCCTCCGGCGGATACATTTCAAGCTGCTCCTTGATGCCGAAGCGGTCGCGAAGGGGAGATGTCAGAAGACCCATGCGCGTTGTTGCGCCCACAAGGGTAAACCGCGGAAGATCAAGCCTGATAGAATGTGCGGAAGGTCCTTTACCGATGATGATATCGATGGCAAAATCCTCCATAGCGGGATACAGCACCTCTTCCACATTGGCATTCAGACGGTGGATCTCATCGATAAAGAGCACATCACCCGCGGCAAGATTTGTCAGGATCGCAGCAAGGTCGCCCGCGTGGGATATGGCGGGACCGCTCGTAACACGCAGATTGCCGCCCATCTCGTTTGCGATAATGGCAGCAAGCGTGGTTTTGCCGAGGCCCGGCGGTCCATAGAGCAGCGCATGGTCAAGGGGCTCGCCGCGGCGCTTTGCCGCTTCGATGTAAATACGCATATGCTCCTTTACATTTCGCTGGCCGATGTATTCATTCAGAAACTTTGGCCGTAAGCTGTATTCGATCTGTTCATCCTCCGACATCATAGAGGAGGAAATAAGCCTTTCTTCCATCGGTCCGCTATCCCTTTCTGGCTAGTTCACGAAGCGCCTGCGTGATCATATCTTCCACCTTGCTGCATTCACCCACAGCGGCAACGGCACGGCCTGCGGTCACACCGTCATACCCAAGGGAAACAAGTGCGGCAATGGCTTCTGTCCGGATATCGATGCCCGTTGCTGCGGCTTCCGGCAGCCCGACAGACACCATTTCATCCTTGCCGATCTTTTCTTTCAGCTCAAGCAGCACCCTTGCCGCCGTTTTTCTTCCCATGCCGGGCACTTTGTCGAAAGCTGCGGCATTTTCGGTGAGAATCGCGCCGGCAATATCCGAAACCGTCAGAACAGAAAGCACGGAAAGCGCAAGCTTCGGCCCAACGCGTGTCACACCGATGAGCCGTCGGAACATAGCACGCTCCTCTTCCGTTTCAAACCCGTAAAGGGACATCACATCCTGCGAAAGGGCGATATGAAAATGTGTGAGCAGTTTATGCTCTTTTCCGACGGCAAGATGTTTGCGCGTCTCTGCCGAACAGAAAAGCTCATACCCGATGCCGCAGGCATCGATCACCACACGGTCCTGCATGATCTGGGAAACAACGCCCCTGATATGTGCATACATGCTGAAAAAACTCCAATCTTTAATTCACGGTTATTTGATGCGAAATTCTTCCGCAGCGGCTTTTGATGTATTTGCATGGCAGATGGCAGCGCCGAGAGCATCGGCAGCATCGTCAGGTTTTGGGATCTCCCTGAGATTGAGAAGCACCCGTACCATCTGCTGCACCTGTTTTTTATCCGCATGACCGTTTCCGGTTACCGCAAGCTTGATCTGCATTGGCGTGTATTCATAAAGCGGCACGCCCGATTGCTGCGCAGCAAGCATCGCAACGCCGCGGCCGGCACCCACAGGAAGCGCGGTCGTGGTATTGCGGTAAAAGAACAATTCTTCAAAAACGATATGCTCCGGCTTATACATGCCAACAAGCTGTCTTACGCCAAGGTAGAGCTTTTCAAGGCGCTCCGGAAATGGTTCCCCCGCCTTGGTCTCTATCACGCCGTAATCCACCGGGCGGATCCGCCTGCCTTCGGCTTCGATGATCCCGTAGCCGAGGATAGCATATCCGGGGTCTATCCCGAGTATTATCATAGATGATATCCATCCGCTGCAATATGTTTATGGCCGGATGGCGATCACTTCCGGCCATACAGTTTTATTTTACCATGTGTTTATCGATTAGGCAAAAGAAAAGATAATTTGTTTGCTTTTCAGGAATCGATTCCTTCAAAAAAAGCGTCTATCTCTGCAAGGGAATCAAAAGGCATGCCGGTTTCAAGGTTTTTTCTCTCCTCTTCCGAAAACATATCCGGCGAAGCGGAGAGGGTAACGACTTTATAGGGCAGCAGCGTTTCCGCATCCGTTTTCTTTACACAGATATCCCCTTCTTCCGTCATCAGAACAAAATGTTCCGGACACCAGCCCGGTATTTCCCGTTTGAGTTTTACGCGCGCATCCGTAAAAAGACGCACTTCATAATCTTTGTACGTTTCCGCCAGATCCTCCATCGTCATCCCGACGGCGCTTTCCGTGTCGGACATCACACATTCATGTCCGCAGAAAGGGAAAAAAGTGATCCACTCCACCACCGTGGTATCCTTTACCGCCGCAGCCATTTGTACAGCGGTGTTTTCAGGGAAAACCATTTCCTCGTTTTCGGTTGCTTCGGGCTTTTTCTGCGTGGAAATTGTTTCACCTGCCAACGCGCCGAAAAGGATCCCCATTGAAAACAAAAGCAGCCCGCCTGCAAGGACACGCATTCTGCCCGGTATAAGCCCGTTTTTATCTTTATGAAATGCCATTGTTTCACTCCTCCTTTGGGATCATTGTTTCCGAAAGGAGATGGCGCTATACACAAAACAGGCCCGTCATAAAGCTGACAGGCCTGTTGTGCATTTAATCAATCGTAGAAATTATAGTTTGCTTCTCCACCTGCAAGTTCGTTGCCAAGAGAATTGAGGTCTGCAACTTCAACGGCGGTCTCAAAATATTCCCCGGCACGCCATACTTTGACCGTAAAGGAATCGCCTACCTGCATGGCTTTTACCATCGCCACAAAAACACCCTGAGAGGGAGTGGGCTGACCGTTGACCTCAACGATGATATCATCCGGGCGAAGACCCGCTTTATCCGCCGGACCATCCTTTATTACACTGTAAACAAGCACGCCCCGGTCGGTCTCGTATTCTGCCGCGGCAAGCTCATCCCATTCCACGATGCTGATGCCAACACCGGGGCGCTGCACATAGCCGGTGGTAATAAGTGCAGTCACGATCTTCATGGCATCATTGATCGGGATCGCAAAACCAAGACCTTCCGCGCTGATGGCATTGCCGAATTCGTCATAGCTTGCGGTAACGGTCTTTGCAGAGGTAATACCGATGACCTCGCCTGCCATGTTCAGCAACGGACCGCCGCTGTTCCCGGGATTGATGGCCGCATCCGTCTGCAGATAAACATTCGTGTTGCCATCGATATTCATCTCGCGTGAAGTGGCGCTGATAATGCCGAAGGTAGTGGTGCCGGAAAGCTCTCGCCCTGTGGGATCACCGATGGCAATGGTGAATTCACCAACGCGCACCGCATCCGAATCGCCGAGTTTCAGCGCATAATGGTTTTCGCCTTCTATCTTGAGTACGGCGATATCGGTAGTCTTGTCAAGACCGATGATCTCCGCTTCCATTTCTGTTCCATCCGGGAACATAACGCCGACGGCATCGGAATCTTCCACTACGTGGGAATTGGTAAGAATATACCCATCGGCGCTGATCACGAAGCCGGAACCAGAACCCTGTTCAACAAGCCCGTCGCCAAGCGGGATGCCAAGGGCATTGAAATTCGCATAGTTTATAATGCCCACAACGCCCGCGCTCACCTGCTCCGCAATGTCGGGAAGCGGATTGGCGGGATCGCTGATCACAGGGGTATCACCGTTCAATTCCGGCAT
This sequence comes from Clostridiales bacterium, assembly GCA_015056105.1. Taxonomy (GTDB): domain Bacteria; phylum Bacillota; class Clostridia; order Christensenellales; family CAG-138; genus UBA1685. The sequence continues at coordinate 13,545 of SVGX01000037.1, forward strand.
GGGTCTTGTGGTAGGGTTGGGCGTATAAGAAGGCTTATGCGGCTTTTCAGGGCTGTTTTCCTCTTGCGGCTGCGGCGTTTCTTTCGGTACCGGCGTTGCAACGGGTGCGGAAGGAGAATTGGCCGGCCTTTCGGACATCTGATCGATCTCATACAGTGAGGGCATCAGAATGGTTGCAAGCAATGCACCCACAATCGTGAATACAACAGCCGTTACAATGTAACCGCCAATACCGCGGCGCGGGGGCTTTTCCTGAAAGGATTGCTCCTGCGTATTCTGATCGTCATAGTAATAGTGCGGATATTCCATTTTTACCTCCGTTGTGCAGCAAGAGCACGTTGTTTCCCCTGCTGTTCGCATAGTTTAAGCGTAAAAGTGAAGCAGGTGCCTTTCCCCTGCTCAGATTGAACAGTAATCGTCTCGTTATGTTGTTCTATGATCCGTTTTACAATGGAAAGACCGATGCCGCTCGATGAACCGGAAGGCGTGTGGGCTTTTTCCGCCTTATAGAAGCGGTCAAACACGTACGGAAGATCTTCAGGGGCAATGCCTGCGCCTTCATCCCGCAGGGATACGAATGCCTGCTTTTTGTCCACCCTTGTTTTCAACGTCAGCAAGCCGCCATTCGGCGAGAATTTGATGGCATTGTCGATCAGGTTTCTTACCACCTGCGCGATCTGATCCGGATCCGCTTCCACAAAGGTATGCTCCTGATCAAAAGCCATATTGACCTGCAGATTCCCCGTATCGATGCGCGCTTCAAAGGTCAGAAGCGTGCGGATGATCAGCTCGTTGATATCAAAGCTTTCGGTTTTAAGAACCGTTTGACCGGATTCAATTCGGGCAAGATCAAGAAGGTCATTGACCATAGCTGTCATTCGCTTATTCTCTTCAATGACAATGCCAAGGTATTTGCTGTATTCTTCCTGGGGCACAGTGCCATCCTGCATGGCTTCAAGAAAGCCCCGTATGGATGTGAGCGGAGAGCGCAGTTCATGGGAAACGTTTGCTACAAAGCTGCGCCTTGAGTTTTCAAGCTTATCAAGCACATCCGCCATGGCATTGAAGCTTTGCCCAAGCTCTCCCACTTCATCGGTACTCGAAACCTTTACCCGCGCTTCAAATTCTCCCATGGAAAACCTGCGAACAATATTGCGCATGTCGGTGATGGGTTTTGTGATTCGCACCGTGATATAAGATACTGCGAGGAATGCAAGTATGACCGAAACGCATGCCGACAGCAGTACATCCATATATACCTGGCGGATGGAATTGTTGATAACACTCATATCCGTATGAAAAAACATGGCGCCGACAGCGCTTCCGTCTTCCGCCTTGATGGGACAGGCAATGGACATCGTCGGGAAACCAAGCCAACCGGAAAAAACATTTGTTTGGATGCGCGTTTCGCCGGTAGAGATGATCTCTCCCGCTTCCTCGGTAAAATAGCTTTCCGCAACGGGAAGCCATTTGGAGGAAGCCTTATCGTACATGCACACGTTGCCGTAAGCCTGATCCACGAACACAAGCTGTAGCAGCGCATCATATTTACGTGCGGCAGTCATCAGCTCCTCGCTTGCGATGGGCCGCTTTTCCGTATCAAAATATTTCGTGATGATGGTGTTGGTGACCTCCTCCGCTTCCCGGCGAAGCTCACCTTCCTGTTCGGTAATATACTGGTTTTGGAACATGCCCGCAACGGTAATGCCCAAAAGCGCGAGGATCGCAAGCATTACCGAAAGATATGTTGCAAGCATGCGCGAAAACAGCGTATTGAACATCTTTCACCTTTATTTTACAGCTTCAAATTTATAGCCGACGCCCCATACGGTCTTTACCTGCCACGCATCTCGCTCGCCAAGCTTTTCACGGATGCGCTTGATATGCACATCCACCGTGCGCGAATCGCCGAAAAAGTCGAATCCCCAGACCTGCTCAAGCAGCTGTTCCCGTGTGAACACTTTCCCTTCCCGGGAAGCAAGGAAATAAAGAAGTTCAATTTCCTTCGGCGGCATTTCGATCTGTCTTCCGTCAAGAAAGACGGAATAATTGTCGAGAGAAACGGTAAGTCCTTCAAAGCTGCACTCCCGCGCAGTCTCTTCTTCCGTCTGACTCACACGGCGCATAACCGCCTTGATACGGGCAAGAAGCTCCTTGGGGTCGAAAGGTTTTACAATGTAATCATCCGCTCCAAGATCAAGGCCCTGTACCCGGTCAAGGGTGTCACCCTTTGCGGTCAGCATAATAACGGGAACGGAGCTCTCCGCGCGAAGCTGGCTGAGCACTTCCCAGCCATCCATACCGGGAAGCATCACATCAAGTACCACAAGCTGCGGCTGTACTTCCCGGAAGAAGCGCAGCGCAAGATCGCCCCTTTCACAGGTCTTTACGTTGTATTCCGCTTTTTTCAGATACATTTCAATGATCGCAAGTATATTCCTGTCATCATCGATCACAAGGATGGTATTGTTATCCATAAGCATCCTCCCATTCAGAATAAAGCGACCCTGCTGCAGTTTTTTCAGTCAAGTTCCGTGAAAACCCGGATGCCGCTTCGTTTGAGAAGCGCAGCCGTCACACCGTCACCCGGGATGCAGCTTCCGGAAAATGTACCGTCATAAATAACACCGCATCCGCAGGAAGGGCTTCGCGCCTTTAAAAAGGCCTGTGTCACACCCCGTTCTCTGCATAAGCACAGCGTTTTTTCCGCGCCGCGAAGAAATGCCTCGGTAACATCCTTCCCCGTTTTGGTTAATACCCGGGCTTTTCCGTCAAGCACATCCGCACCATCACCGCCGACGATCTCCGAAGGATCACGCGGCGTGGGCAGACCTCCGAGACACTCCGGGCAAATGCAGAGGGCTCCTCCTTCGTACATTTCCCCCGCGCGGGGATCGGAGTTTGCTCTGCCGTCGTAGCGGCAATGCTCGCCTGCAAGGCAGGCCGATACCGCAGTAAGGGTCATCGTTTCACCTTGTATCTTATCATCAAATTATGAACCGGATATGAATATCCGACAAGATCCACACTATTTTTTCAAAGTAACTACCGTTACGCCGGCATCGCCCTCTCCGTAATTACCGATGCGGAAGCTCTTGACCCTCACATGGCGTTTCAGATAATCCTGCACGCCGCTGCGAAGCGCTCCGGTGCCCTTGCCGTGGATGATATTCACCTCCGAAAGACCTGTAAGAAAAGCGTCATCAAGATATCGGTCAACGATGACGAGCGCTTCATCCACAAGCATACCGCGAATATCAAGTTCAAGGCCGACGCGCCGGTCCTGTACGGCTGCGATCTTGGATTTTGTTTGTTTCGGTCGTTCGTCCGGCACGATCCGGAGATCGGCAAGCTTTACATTCAGCTTCAGAATACCGGCTTGTACCTGCACCTCGCCCTTCGCGTCCGGAGCAGAAAGCACGGTCGCACGCTGGTCAAGGGATACAATCCTGACGCTTTCGCCGGGCTTCACGCTTTTGGGTGGCTGGCCCGCATCATCTTTTTTGACTGCAAGGGGTTCATGTAGCTTATTTTCCTCGGCGCGGAGATGATCGCGGGATTGCTGAATCACGCGGTCGGCAGCACTTCTGTCTACCCCTTTGATAGAGCGCACCTGAGCGATGAGCTTTTCCATTTCCCGCTTTGTGTCAGCAACGATCTTCCGTGCCTCTTCCTTCGCTTTCGCCTGCTGCTTTGCCCGTTCTTCCTCCAGTTTTTTGCGTTCTTTCTCCGCTTCCGTGCGAAGCCGCTCAAGTTCTGCACGAGCTTCCTGCGCAAGCGCGCGTTCTTCTTCCGCAATACGGTGCTGGGACTGGGCACTCGAAATGATATCCTCAAACTTTACATCCTCTCCCTTGAGGAATCCGCGGGCACTTTCGATAATGTGCGGCGGGATGCCGAGCCGTTCGGATATCTCAAATGCATTGGATTTGCCGGGGATGCCGATAAACAGGCGATATGTGGGGCAAAGCCTGTCCACGTCAAATTCCATTGAAGCGTTTTCCATGCCATCCCGGGTCAGCGCAAAGGCTTTTATTTCGCTGTAATGGGTGGTGGAAACAGAAACGGTCCCCCGCGCGTGAAGGTCTTCAAGAATACTCATGGCAAGGGCGGCACCTTCGATGGGATCCGTACCTGCGCCAAGTTCATCGAGAAGGACCAGGGAGCGCTCATCCGCTGCCTTTAAGATCTCCACGATATTCGTCATGTGGGAAGAAAACGTGGAAAGGGATTGTTCGATGGATTGTTCATCACCGATATCCGCATACACAGCATCAAATACCGCACACTCGCTGCCTTCCGCAGCAGGAATGAACAGACCACTCTGTGCCATCAGCGTAAAAAGCCCCACAAGTTTGAGCGTAACGGTCTTACCGCCCGTATTTGGGCCGGTGATGATCAAAAGCCGGTAATCC
>SVGX01000038.1 GCA_015056105.1 Clostridiales bacterium
TGATGCGGTATTGTATGAGGTGTGGGATGTAGAGGCACCCGAAGCTTGGAAAAACAATTATAGCATATGGCGGTTTATGATTGATAAGCAATACCAGCGTAAAGGCTATGGCCGAACAGCCATTAAGCTGGCTTTGGATTTTATAAAGACTTGGCCTTGCGGCAAGGCAGAATATTGTGCCCTCTCCTATGAACCTAAAAATGAGGTAGCCAGAAGGTTGTATGCAAGCTTTGGTTTTGTCGAAACTGGTGAAATGGATGGAAATGAGATTATTGCAATGTTGAAGTTGTAACTGAGACTTACCAATTTCAATTTGTCGAACAGTAAGGGCGTACTTCTATACATTACATCCTGCCCTGTAGTGCCAACAAAGATAAAAGCCAAGCTGCATTTTGCAGCTTGGCTTTAACTGTTTTACGGCCACCCGACTAATCATCCTGCTTTTTTGTTTGTGGGCAATTATACCCAAAGCACGTAATCCTCTTTTCGGGGCGCGGCTTCCGGGTGTTCCCCGTCGCGATAGCCGAGGATGCAGTTGCCAATACCGGCATAGTTTTCACCGATGCCCCACTTTTCCATCAGCGCACGGCCTTCTTCCGTTTCAAAGACCTGCCTTGCGCGGTGAATCCAGCAGGAATCAACGCCGAGAGCATGGGCGGCGTTCATGAGATTGCCCATCACAAGGGCGCCATCCTCAAGATAGGTGGTCACTTCCCTGTCCGCAAACACGATCACAAGGGTATTTGCGCCGTAGAAGGGATCGTTATCCGTACCCATTACGGCGGCGTTCATGCGGGAAATGGCGGCGATGGTCTCTTTATCCCTGATCACAACCATTTTGGGCGCCATTCTGTTTCTGCCGGTAGGCGCATAGGTGCCTGCTTCAAGGATGGCGCAAAGGGTCTCTTGCGGCACGGGTTTGTCAAGGTAGTGTCTGCAGCTGCGGCGTGTTTTCAGTGTTTCAAGAGTGGGATTCATGGTTTTTCCTCCTGTTACAGTTCGATCACTTCAAGGTCATCGGGGACGATCACATTACCGGAAAAGACACGCTTCGCCTCCGCACCGTAGCGCTGTTTGCGTGTGGCAATGGTCTTATCCTCCGTGTGGTAAAGGATCAGCGTGCCGATATTGAGTTCCTCCGCCATCCTGCCTGCATCAAGGGCGGTGGAATGGTGCTTTTCGTAAGGGTGGAAGCGCTCCCTGTCCTCATACAGGCAGAAAGCTTCGCTGAGAAGGTAGTCGCTGCCCTTAGCCCGGGCATCGGCCTCGCTGTTAAAGGGCTCATCCCCAAGGCAGGTAAGTCGTTTCCCATCGGCAAGAAGGGCGTTGAAGCCAAACTGCTTCGCCTTGGTGGAAAGGATGTCAAAGCAGCGAAGCTTCATGGAAAGGGCGGTAAATTCCGCTCCCGCTTTCACTGTTTCGATGCAAATGCTGCCATTATGAAGATACTGCAACTGTGCTTTTGCAAGGGTCATTTCGCAGAAAGTCGAAAGCATTTTTGCAGCTTCCTCATGGCAGCGGATGACGAATCCCTCTTTACGGATGCCCTTTTTCATCAGCTCCGCCATCTTTCTTACCACCCATACCGCGCCGAGGATATGGTCCGTATGGCCGTGGGTGATGAACATGCCCTCTATTTTTTCCGGGGCGATATCCGCATCCTCCAGCTGGCGGAAGATGCCGTTGCCGCCGCCTGCATCCACAAGGTAATACGCCCCGCCTTCTTCAAAAGCAAAGCAGGTATTATAGCATTTTGTCACCATGGCGTTGCCGGTGCCAAGCATAATGAGTTTCATTTGTTCTTTTCCTCTTTTTTGCCGTTCTTCTCCTCATCCCGCTCAAGATCTGCCGTGATGAGCCTCACCGCCGTGGCGATGGCAAACACCGCCAGCGCCGCAAACAGCCATTTGCTCATTTCCGCGGTCATAAAGTCCATAAATTCGTTGAAACGGTCAATGATGAAGAAGGTGAGCGTCATCAGCGCAAGGATAAGGGTGATATGGGGAATGAGCCTGCCTAACTTTTTCATTGTGCCCCTCCCCCTTCTTCCGTATCCACGATGATGAGAATGTCGCTGACGGACCTGCCGCCGGTGAGCCGCTCGTTCACAAGCTCCCCGTTCCAGACAAGCTCCGCCGTTTTGCCGCCGTCAAGGTTGTAGGCAGCTTTGCAGCCAAGTTCTTCAAAGAAGACCGAAAAATCCTCAAGGGTGATGCCTGCAGAGGTATCGCTTCTGCCTTCCACCATCACAAAGCAGTAATGTCCCGGCTCAAAATAGCCGATGGCGCTTCGCGGGTTGTTGGTGCGGATGGTGCTGCTCTTAAAAGAGGGAATGGCCTTCCCCGCACCATCAAGGAGCGCCGGGCCGAAGCACCATGCCTGGTATGCGCCCCGGGCAAGCACCGCCTCCCTGTCGAAATCCTCTTCGGCGATGGTCTCTAGCACGCCATCCTCATACAGCACACAGGTATCGTATTTGTCGGGCTGCTTATCCATATAAAACTGTCCGTTGCGGATGATGCACATGGAGTGATTCAGGTGGGCGGAAAAATAATCGCCGGATAGGGCGGCGATGGCGGGCGTCAGCCTTGCCATCTCCATCGTGCGCAACGGCTCTTCCCCAAACTGATCGTAGACCGCCGTTTGGAAGCAGCGGATATCCTGCAGATAAATCTCCACGATGTGGATGCGGCTTTCATAAAGAAACTCCGTGCGAAGCTCCAATGCCACATTTTTGCTGCGGTATTCCGTATCGGTGAAGATCACTTCATCCGCAGAAAACTTTTCCGCATATTTGCCGCCGAGAAGGCCTGTTGGCGTTTCCGCGGGCGCAGGCATTTGCGCCGCAGGGCTGCTTGTTTCCGCCTGCACCGGCGTAGAAGTGGGTGCGGGCGTGGAAACGGGTGCAGGCGCATCCGGCAGCGCTGCAGTGGGGCTGAGCGGTCTTTGCCGCACATGGTGAAAATAAGCGAACACAAGGAGCGCCGCGCCGAAGGAAAGAAGATCAAGGATCACCATCCTCGCAATGCGTTTCCCCCGGCTGAAGGGTTTATTGTTCATGTGCATTCCTTTCTTTGTGGGGAAACACGAATCTTCTTTGCATATAGAAGCTGACGGGGTAAAGCAGTACTTCTACGATGAGCTTTGCAACAGCAAGGGGGATTATCTTTTCAATCAGGGCAAGCAGCAGATAATTCGCTGCAAGAATGCCTGCCGCAAGCAGATAGTAGCGCACCATGCTGCCCCGGGAACGGTCTTCAAACACCAGCCTGCGGTTCATGAAATAATTCATGAGCGAGCTTATCACCCTTGCAAGCACCACGCTCAGAAGAAGCCCATTGCGAAGAGGGCGGAACAGGAGGTCAAACAGCAGCACCAGCACATAGTCTACCACCGCGGACAGGAAGGAAGATGCCGCAAACAGCAGTATCATTTTATAGATGCGCCATGCATCCCTGACAGGATGGAAATGGGAAGACGCGTTATCCTCGATATAAACCGTGGCAATGGTCACTTCCCGAATCGGCACATGTTCCCGTGTGGCATAAAGCAGCACATTGATCTCGTATTCATAGCGCTCGCCCTTCATGGCAAGCATCATGGGGATACGCTTCACGGAAAAGGCTCTGAGCCCCGTCTGGGTATCGTAAACGGGCACGCCCGTTGAAAGGCGGAACACCGCCCGGGTAATGGCATTGCCGGTGCGGCTTTTCCACGGCACCTTGCCCGTGAAGCGGCGGCTGCCGAGCACGAGCGCATCCGGCGTTTCCCGCCATGCCCCGCCGACACGGATCACATCCTCCGTCAGGTGCTGCCCATCCGCATCCACGGTCACGATGCCTTCATCTTCCGGAAAATGGGCAGCGATGTATTCGTAAGCCGTCTTGAGAGCCCTGCCTTTGCCGCGGTTCACTTCGTGGGCAAGAAGAGTAACGCCCTCCGGCAAAGCGGCAAAAACACCCGCCGATTTTTCGCTGCTTCCATCGTTGACGACGACGATGCGGTAATCGGTCTTTTCACGGAGAGAGTTTACAACGCCAAGAAGCTTTTCATCCGGCTCATAGGCCGGTATCACAACGATCATAACAAACCTTTCCTGTCAAATATTGTATATCTTTATTATTTTACTGCATGTGACCATGCTTGAAAAGCTGTGCGGCCAAGGTTTTTCCCATTTTTCGACAGCTGTTCCCCGCCGCGGTTGACGTTCTTCCGTTTTTCTGTTACGCTCAAAGAGGCCCTGAGAAAAAACGGCCGCAAATGTCTGAAATATTGGAGGGTTTACCATGAAACAGCTTGGCTTTGGTACCATGCGCCTTCCCATCGCAAACGGCGAGGTGGATGTAAAGGAATGCGAAAAGCTTTTCGACCGTTTCCTTGAAGGCGGCTTCACTTATTTTGATACCGCTTACGGCTACCACGATTATAAATCCGAACTGATCGTCCGGGAGGCACTTGTAAAGCGTCATCCCCGCGAGAGCTTCCTTCTTGCGGATAAAATGCCCGTATGGCTCGTAAAGGAGCCCGCCGACCTTGACCGCCTGTTCAACGAGCAGCTTGAAAAGACCGGCGCCGGCTATTTTGATTACTATCTGCTCCACGCGCTGGATGATAACAGGGCGCAGGCTGCCGATGATTTCGACATCTGGGGCTTCATACTTAAAAAGAAGCAAGAAGGCCTTGTCAAACACGCCGGTTTCTCCTTCCACGACACGGCGGAAGTGCTCGACAAGCTTCTTACCGCCCACCCCGAAATGGAATTCGTACAGCTGCAGATCAACTATGCGGACTGGGAATCCGAACGCGTACAGTCCCGCCTCTGCTATGAAGTCGCCCGCCGTCACGGCAAGCAGGTCGTTATCATGGAGCCTGTCCGCGGCGGTTCCCTGGCAGACCTTCGAAGCCCCGTCGGCGATCCTTTCAAAAAGGCAGCCCCTGACAAGAGTTTCGCTTCCTGGGCGCTCCGCTATGCCGCTTCCCTTGAAGGCGTGATGATGGTGCTTTCCGGCATGTCCGCCATGGCACAGGTGGAAGACAACATGAACACCTTCTCCCCCCTGAAGCCCCTTGACGAAGCGGATCACAAAGTGGTCGATGAGGTATGTGAAGCCCTTGCAAAAGCGCCTTCCATCCCCTGCACCCGCTGCAATTACTGCACCGAGACCTGCCCGCAGGAGATCCCCATCCCTGCCATTCTTGCCGCCCTCAACGATGATGCCGTTTACGGCGAAGCCTACGCAAAGCGGCAGTACAGCATGGCAACAAAAAATAAGGCCCCCGCTTCCGCCTGCATCGAATGTGAAGTCTGCCTTTCCCGCTGCCCGCAGCATATCGCCATCACGGATCATCTCAAGAAAGCCGCGGAAAAATTCGAATAAACGCCGTTACCTGCCGCCATGCGCTTCTGCATGGCGGCTTTTTTCGTTTTTACCGATGGAACCCCTGTTTTATCCCCCGTTTTCGCCTTTACATTGCCTGCGGTTTCGGGTACAATTTAGGGGAAACAAATAAAAGGCAGAGCAGGCTGCCGCGCGTTATGCCGCCCTTTGGGCGGTGAGTGCCGCCGGTGAGGGAGACCACCGGCGGACGAAAAGCCTTCGTGCTTGCGGTGCGGCATCCGGATCCCGCTGCTGCATATGGGAGACACCTCCTTTATGCGGTACGATCTTTTTTGCCGCATATTATGAAGGAGGTATTTCTATGCAGAAAAATTCTCACCAGCGCATTGTTTCGATCGTCATCTGCGGTCTTTTGATCGCCCTCGGCGTCATCCTCATGGGGCCGCTGAGCCTTCCCGCACTGCCCTTTGGCACCTATTCCCTCAACATCGGCTTCGGCTCGCTGCCCATCATTCTTTCCGGTGTGCTCTTCGGGCCTGTTTACGGTGCCATCGTTGCCATGCTTACCGACCTGCTGCAGGTGCTGCTGTTCCCCAAGGGCGCCTTCATGCCCTGGTTCACCCTATCCGCCATGTTCTTCGGCCTCATCCCCGGCCTGTTTTTCATGAAGCGCAGAAAGGTCACCTTCCCCTACCTGCTGCTTGCCATCACCCCGGGGCAGCTGCTGAGCAGCGTGCTTCTTAACACCTTCCTGCTGGTCAAGCTGTACGGTCTTCCCTGGAGCCTCATGACCCTGCGCCTGATGGAGCAGGCCATCATGATCCCCCTTTATGCGGTGCTCATCTATGCGATCATCAAGCTGCTTGCAAGGAACAAGATCCTCGACAAGTTCAACCTGATGTAAAGGAGGTCACCGTGCGCGGACTTCTGATCACAAACGGCTTTGTAAAGGAAAGCAACTTCCTCTCCCTTTGGAATGCGCTCTATGAAGCAGCAAAGGGGCAGGGGATCGCCCTTGATTACGCAAAGCACGATTCACTTTTGTTCGACGCTTCTACCTGCACGCCCCTTTTTGATGCCGCAGCGTATGATTTTGCCATCCTTTGGGATAAGGATAAATACCTTGGCATGCAGCTTGAAGCGCTGGGGCTTCGGGTGTTCAACAATGTAAACGCCCTTTCCGTCTGCGATGACAAGGCGCTCACCCATATTGCCTTGCAAAAGCACGGCATCCCCATGCCCAAGACCGTTCTCGTGCCCCGTACCTATCCCTATGTGGGCTACGGCGACTTTGCCTTCCTTGACCGGGCCATCGCCCTTTTGGGGCTCCCCCTCATCATCAAGGAAGCGAGCGGCAGCTTCGGCAAGCAGGTCTACCTTGCAAACACAAGGGAAGAATCCATTGCCATTTTGGAAGAGCACGAAGGCACGCCCCTTCTCATGCAGGAATTCATCGCATCAAGCCGCGGACGGGATGTGCGTGCCTATGTGGTGGGCGAGCGCGTCGTTGCCGCCATGGAACGGAGAAACGATGCGGATTTCCGTGCGAACGTGGCGCAGGGCGGCAAAAGTGCCCCCTACAAACTGAGCGAAACGGAGGAAGCGCTCTGCATCCGGACAGCAAAGCTTCTCGGCCTTGACTACGCGGGCGTCGATCTTCTTTTCGGCAAAAACGGCCCCCTCGTGTGCGAGGTCAACTCCAACGCCCATTTTCACGGGCTTTCTGCCTGCACAGGTGTGGATATCGCCGCGGCGATCATCTCCCACATCGCTGTGGAAATGAAAAACCGTTAACTTATCAAGCGCAAAACTTGAAGTACATCATATTTTAGCAAAGGAGAAAAGAATCATGAGCGAATCCTGCAACCATGATTGCAGCAGCTGCTCCGCCAATTGCGGCGAGCGCAAAGACCCGCAGAGTTTCCTCGAAGAAGTCAACCGCTATTCCACCGTGAAAAAAGTGATCGCCGTTGTCAGCGGCAAGGGCGGCGTGGGCAAATCCCTCGTCACCTCCCTGCTTGCAACGCTGACCGCCCGCCGTGGCCACAGCACCGCCATCCTTGATGCGGATATCACCGGTCCTTCCATCCCCAACGTGTTCGGCTATCACGGCGGCGTTGCGGGTGACGAAATGGGCATCTACCCCGCCGAAACCGAAGGCGGCGTGAAGCTGATGTCCATCAACCTGCTCCTTGAAAACGAGACCGATCCCGTTGTATGGCGCGGCCCCGTCATCGCAGGTACCGTGAAGCAGTTCTGGACGGAAGTTGTCTGGGGCGATGTGGACTATATGTTCGTCGACATGCCTCCGGGAACCGGCGATGTGCCGCTGACGGTATTCCAGTCCCTGCCCATTGACGGTATCATCGTTGTCACCTCCCCGCAGGAGCTTGTATCCATGATCGTGGAGAAGGCCGTGAAGATGGCCGGCATGATGAACATTCCCGTTCTCGGCATCGTGGAGAACATGTCCTACTTCGAATGCCCCGACTGCAAGAGCCGCCATGAGATCTTCGGCAGCAGCAATGTGGACGCCATCGCCGCCCGCAACGAGATCACCCATGTGGCGCGCCTTCCCATCGACCCCGCCCTTGCGGAAGCCTGCGACCAGGGCAAGATCGAATCCGTCAACGCACCCTGGCTTGAAAACACCGTGGACCTTATCGAGCGCATCAAAAAATAAAAACAACAAAAAAGGGCATGCTGCATGCCCTTTTTATATCGGCACCGTCTTTGGAGGAGTCTATGTACAAAAACAGCGCCCTTTGCGCACTTTCGAAGGAAGAGCTTCTCTCCCTGCTTGAGATCTATGCAAAAAACTGGCTTGCCATGGATGGCTACTGGTTTCAGTCCATCGAGAAAAAGCATGGCATGGATGAAGCCATGGAGCACGATGTGAACATTTGGCGCGGCTTTACCCGTACGGAGGCAAAGCGCATCAAGAAGTTCCTTTTCCTGCCGGAAAATGCGGGGCTTGACGGCCTTGAAAAGGCCGTCGCCTTCCGCCTTTATGCCTGCATCAACGCCGATGAGATCATCCGCGGCGAAAACGAGCTCATTTACCGCACGCTGGAATGCTATGTGCAGAAAGCCCGCAGCGACAAGGGTATGCCCTACCACCCCTGCAAAAGCGTGGGGCTCGTGGAATACGCTCTGTTCGCAAAGGAGATCGACCCGCGCATCCGCTGCGAATGCATCAGCTGTTATCCGGATGTGACGGATGAAAGCTGCAGCTGCGCATGGCGGTTCTGGATGGAAGAGGACTAAACGCAGACGAAAAGGCACTTCATTTAGGGGCAGCCCAATAAGGGGCATCCCGTTAAGTGAAGTGCCTTTTATATTCTTTCTTATCTTGCCTTGCCGCGGCTCGTGACGGGAACACAGTCCACTACCTTGTCATCGCGCACGAAATACAGCATATCGCTGAGGTTCACCGTGGTGCAGCAATGGCCGGGAATGAGTTTGAGCTTGTCACCCACACTGGCGCTGTTCGGCGTGCGGAAGGTGGTGTGTTCCTCGCTCATGCTGACCTCTGCCGCCTGATATTCGAGCAGCAGCGGCGGTCCCTGATCCACGCCAAGGCTTTTCATGCCTGCATCCACCACAAAGTGGTCTTCATCCGCGCTTACCACACTTGAGAGCATAAAAAGGCTGTGGGAAAAGCCTGCACCAACTTCCCTGTAGGCGGCATCCATAAAGATGTAGGAGCCTGCCTGCACTTCCGTGTAAACGGTGCCTTCACGGCGCTTTTCCACCGTGCCGGTGCTGACACCGCTGATTTCGGGAATCATAACGCCGTTTTCTTCAAAAAATGCCTTCAGCGCACGAAGGTCCGCTTCCACCGCATCGCTGCCGTCGGTACGGGCCTTGTCATCGTATTCGTGGGCAAGGTTGCCCGCATAGGCCTGTATGCCCATGAAGGAAAGACCCGGCGCGGCGATGACCGCTTTTGCAAGGGCAAGAGCTTCTTCCTTTGTGGTCACGCCGCAGCGGCGCATACCGATATCATATTCCACAAGGCAATGGATGTTGCTGCCCGCAAACTCCGCGGCGCGGGAAAGGGCAAGGATGTTTTCCTCGGTATCCACGCACACCGCAAGGCGGCAGCATTTTGCAAGGTATGCGACCCTTGCGATCTTATGGGGATCGATGATCTGATTGGCGATAAGCACATCCTCCACGCCGGCGCGGATGAGATCCTCCGCCTCGCCGAGCTTGGCACAGGTGATGCCCTTTGCGCCCCGCTCAAGCTGCATTTTAACGATGGCGGTACACTTGTTGGATTTATAGTGGGGCCGCAGCGCCGCGCCGAGGGGCTTCAGGATCTCCGCCATCCTCGCCATGTTCTGCTCCATCACGTCAAGATCCACGATCAGAGCCGGGGTTTCGATCTGGGATACGCGCATTGTGATCCTCCTTGTTTCAAAAAAGATATGCCTTCAACAAAAAAACGGGGTATGTGTTTATCATACCCCATTCGCATTGTTTTTTCCAGCTTTATGCGATCTCAAACTGGGAATGATACAGCGATGCATAGAAGCCGTTTTTCGCCATCAGCTCCTTATGGGTACCCTGTTCCACGATGTCGCCATCCTTCACCACAAGGATGCGGTCTGCATGCTCCACCGTGGAAAGGCGGTGAGCGATAACAAAGCAGGTACGCCCCCGCATCAGCTCCAGCATGGCACTCTGAATGCGCCGCTCGGTCTGGGTATCTACGTTGGATGTGGCTTCATCAAGGATCAGCATGGGGGAATCAAGCAGCATCGCCCTTGCAATGGTCAAAAGCTGTTTCTGCCCCTTGGAAATGTTGGAGCCGTTATCCGTCAGCACGGTGTTGTAGCCCTCCGGCAAGGACATGATGTAATCGTGTATCTTTGCGGCCTTGGCAGCTTCCACCACCTTCTCCATGGTGGCATCCTCCCGCCCGTAGGCAATGTTTTCATACACCGTACCGTGGAAGAGCCACGTATCCTGCAGCACCATGGTATAGGCAAGGCGCAGGCTTTTGCGGGTCACATCATAGATGTTGCTGCCGTCGATGGCGATACGGCCGCTCTGCGCATCGTAAAAGCGCATCAAAAGATTGATGATGGTGGTTTTCCCCGCCCCCGTAGGGCCCACGATGGCGGTAAGGCTGCCCTTGGGCGCATCAAAGGAAAGGTCGTGCAGGATGGTCTTGCCTTCGTCATACCCAAAACGGACGTTTTCAAGGGAAACCTCTCCGTTTACATCAGAAAGTGTCTTTGCATCCGGGGCATCCGCTTTTTCGGCTTCCTCATCAAGCAGGCGGAATACACGCTCCGCCGCGCTGAAGGCAGACTGCATCTCCGCCAGCAAGTTCGCAAACTCATTGATGGGGCCCGAAAACTTGCGGGAATACAGCACGAAGGATGAAATGTTGCCGAGGGAGATATTCCCCGCCATATACAAAATGGCACCGAACACGCTGATAAGCGCCAACGAAAAGTTATTGACGAAATTCACAGAGGGACCCATCACACAGGCATAATAATCCGCATTGCAGTAGGCATCCACCGCCGCATTGTTTTTCTCATCGAAGCGATCGATCATCACCTGCTCCCGGTGATAGGCCTTTGTGGTGCGCTGGCCGCCCGTCACTTCCTCCACAAAGCCGTTGAGCTCGCCAAGCTTCTTTGAGCGCAGGCGGAAAAGAGGCCGCACCTTCTTCGCCCGGTAGCGGGTGATGAGCACGGAAACAGGGATGGTGACCACGAAAACGAGGATCAGCACCGGTGAGATGGAAAGCATCATCACAAGGGAGCCGAGTACCGTGATCAGGCTGGTGCAGATCTGCACAATATCGCTTGAAAGGGAGGCGTTTATGGTATCCACATCATAGGAGATGATGCTGATGATATCGCCTGTCTGGTGGCGGTCAAAAAAGCCCACCGGCAGGGACACGAGCTTTTCAAACACATCCCTGCGCATGCGGTATACGATGTTGCGGCTAAGCCGTATCATAAGCCTTGAAAGGCCGTAATTCATGCAGGCGGAAAGGATGTAAACGATGGCCATCATCCCCGCATAGCGGAACACAGTGGGGAAATCCACCCTGCCCTGCCCCGGCTCGATGGCATCGATGGCAAGGCCCGAAAGCTTCGGTCCCACAAGGGCAAGCAGGTTGCCGCCAAGCGTCAGCAGGATGGCGAGCAGCAACATCCATTTATACTCTTTGAAATAGACCGCAAGCCGCCTCAAAATGGCGGTCTTTTTCATCTTGTTTTCCTCGCCGCGGAGGGAAACGAAGCCGCTTTTCGGGGCCGTCTGTTTCTTCTGTTCCATTAAAGGGCGCCCCCTTCCATGGCTTCGCCCATCTGGACGTCATAGATCTCCTTGTAATCCGGACAGGCGACAAGCAGTTCTTCATGTTTGCCCGCGCCGATCACACGGCCGCCATCCAGCACAAGGATGTGATCCGCATGCAGGATGGAGCTGATGCGCTGGGCAATGATGACGGTGGTGGTATCCCGGTAATGGGTCTTGATGGCCCGGCGAAGGGCCGCATCCGTTTTATAATCGAGGGCGGAGGAGCAGTCATCAAGAACAAGGATATCGGGATCCCCCGCCAGCGCCCTTGCAATGAGCAGCCTTTGCTTCTGGCCGCCGGAAAGGTTCGCGCCCTTGGCGGTAAGCATGTGAAGGAGCCCATCCTCCTTTTCTTCGATATATTCCGCCTGGGCATCCGCTGCCGCAAGGCGGATCTCCGCTTCGGGAATGTTTCTGCCGAAATCAATGTTTTCAAGGATGGTATCCGCCAGAATGAAATCGTTCTGGAACACCACGCCAAACATGGTATGAAGCTCTTCCTCCGGTATGCCTTCTATCCGCTTGCCGCCGATGCGGATCTCGCCTTCATCCGCATCGTAAAAGCGCATGAGAAGGCTCACAACGGTGGATTTACCGCTGCCCGTGGGGCCGATGATGCCGAGTGTCTCGCCCCGCTTTAAGCGGAAGCTGATATGCTCCACATCGTTTCTTGTTTTATCCTTCGCCTTGTTGTAGGAAAAGCTGACATCCTTGAATTCCACATGGTATTCGCTTTCGGTGGGATCTGCATTCTGCAGCGTTGGTTCCACGGGTGTCAGAAGGATCTCCTCGATGCGCTTGGCACTGGCAGCGCCCTTGGAGTAAATCATAAACAGGCGGGATACCATCATCATGGCGTTGAGGATGATGGTGAAGTAGCTCAAAAAGGCAATGATCTTACCAGGCTGTGAAAGCCCCGCATTCACGCGGAAAGCGCCCACCACCACCACGGCGGTCAGACCGAGGTTAAGGAAAAGGCTCATCACCGGGTTTGTGGTGGCCATTACCGCACCCGCGTGCTGATCGCGGCGGACGACCTCATGGTTCACTTCATCAAAGCGGGCCTTTTCGTAATCGGTCTTTGACAGAGCCTTGATAACACGCACGCCGGTCATGTTTTCCTGCACCTTTCTGACCATGCCGTCCACCGCCTGCTGCACCCTGCCGTAAAGGGGCACACCTTTTCTTGACACGGTGATGACCACCGCGCCGAGAAGGGGCAGCGTGCAGAGCAGCACCAGCGTCAGCACCGGTTCAAGGGAGAATGTGACGATCACGCCGCCCAGCACCAGTATGGGGGCGCGCACGCCAAGGCGCTGCATCCTGTCCACCATCTGGTGCACGTTATAGGTATCGCTGGTCAGTCGGGAAATGAGGGAGGAAAGGGTAAAGCTGTCGATCTGCCTTGAAGAAAGGTAGCTGACCCGCTTGAAGGCATCGTGACGAAGCTGCCTTGTAAAACGCCTTGAGATGCGGGTGGAGTAGCGGTTGGCGATCACGTTGCCTGCAAGGGCCACGCCCGCCGCCAACAGCATAAAAAAGCCCCACAAATATACCTGCCGCATATCCTTTAAGGGAACGATCTCATCGAGAATATGTGAAAGCATCCAGGGAATGAACAGTTCCGTTACGGTACCCGTAAATTTGATGGTCAGCTGCAGCGCAATACGCCAATACTGCGGTTTCAGGTAGGAAAACACCGTTTTCATTTGGGCATGTCCTCCTGCTTTTCACCGCTCGCAAAACTGCGGGCCCGCTCCGCCGCCCGCATCAGAAGCTCCCGATACAGCTCCTTTTCCGCATCGGTAAACCCATCGGTCACATAATCGTTCCACTCCTGCAGAACAGCACGCACCTTTGGAAGAACTTTCTCCGTTTTGTCCGTGGGAAACACCTGCAGTGCCCGCTGATCCTGCGGCGAAGGGCAGCGGCGCACATAACCCTTTTCCTCAAGTGCCGCAAGCTGCCTTGCGGCGGTGGATTTATTGACATGAAGTTCCTTTGCAATCGCATCCTGCGTGAGCCCGGGCTGCCGGGAAACGCGCAAAATATAGGCACAGTGCTGCCCCAAAATGCCGTATTCCTTTAGCCTTTCCGTGCGAAACTGGTTGCTGCAGCGGGCAATGGACATAATATAATGGTTTGTTAAACGGGGCATATTTGCTCCCCTTTCCTTTTCGTTGCGCATGCAACTGTTGCACATGCAACTATTTATGCTTTTTGAGTTTATCACACGCCGCGGCGATTGTAAAGTTACAGCGATTGACACAGAAAAGCGAAAATGCTAATATTCAATTCATGAAACATACTGATTTTGAAACACTGATTAGCGCCATTAATGGCCTGCTTGAGAAAAAAGAACATGTCTCCCTTGCTATTGACGGCTGTGCCGCCGCGGGCAAAAGCACCCTTGCAAAAGAGCTTGCCTTATACTTTGCCAAAGAGCACATCGTGAATGTCATTCACATGGATGATTTCTTCCTACCCCCTGCCCTGCGCACGGAACAACGGCTTTCGGAAAGCGGCGGTAATGTGCATTACGAGCGATTTATAGAAGAAGTGCTGCCTCACCTTGATGGCAAACGCGCCTTTTCTTATGGGATATTTGACTGCAGCGTGATGAAAGTTACAAGAAACGCTGACCTTTCCCCCGCCGCGCTGACTGTTGTGGAAGGTGCCTATTCCATGCACCCCCGTTTCGGAGATGTGTACGACCTGCGTGTGTTCCTCAGCGCGGATGCCGTCACCCAAAGAAAGCGTATCCTTGCGCGCAACGGGGAGATGATGCTCAAAAAGTTTGAAGAGATATGGATCCCCATGGAGCACCGTTATTTTGACGCATACGGCATCAAAGACCGCTGTGACTTTGTTTTTGCGGCGGAGGATACGGAATAAAGAACAACAAAAAAGTGTGCGGAAGTTTCCGCACACTTTTTTGTTGTTTACTGTATCCGCTCCAGCTTCGCCCGAAAGCTGATGCGCCGCTCCGTAGGCAGGATGTCGAACTTCACCGCATAAGCGTTCTTGCTTTCATCCACGGCGGTAACGGTGCCCTCACCCATGATGTCATGTTTGACCCTGTCACCGGCTTGGAAGCGCTCCCCTGCTGCCGGTGAAAGCAGCTTTTCACTGACAGCGATGTGGCGGAACGCCTCTTCCGTAAGCCGCGTATCGAGCGCACCGCTCTTTTGGAGCAGCCCTTCCTTCACGTTGTAAAGGAAGCGGGAAGGATAGCGGAAGGAGCCGTCGAAATTGCGCCCCTCCGATTCCGTCAGCGTCAGCGTTTGCTCCGCCCGGGTAAACGCCACGAAAGCAAGGCGGCGCTCCTCCTCCATCTGCTCGATGGTAGCTGTCTTTTTGGAAGGAAATACGCCCTCCTCCAGCCCTGCGATGAACACATGGGGGAATTCAAGGCCTTTGGCGGTATGCACAGTCATCATGCGGATGCGTTCCGCCTTATCCTCCGCATCGGCGGCGGTCATCAGCGCCACACGGGCAAGGTAACCTTCCAGGGTGGCTTCCTCACCGCAGGTAGTCTCGAATTCATAGATGGCCTGTTTGAGCTCCGCCAAGTTGTCAAGGCGCTCCTGTGCTCCCTCCGTGCGGAGCATTTTTTCGTAGCCGCTTCGGTCGAGCATCTCGCTCAGAAGCTCGGAGACCGGCGTTTCCGGACTCTTCCGCCCGAAGTGTTCCACAAGGTCGATGAGGGCTTTCGCCTTCGTGTTCTTGAAAAGCTCATGATCAACGTTGATCATGAGCGCTTCATAAAGCGTCACATGGTTCTGCTCCGCATATTCCTGCAAAAAGCGCATGCGCCTTTCGCCGATGTTGCGCTTTGGCACGTTTGCCACCCGAAGGAAGGAAAGATCATCCCTGTATGCGGCAAGGCGCAGATAGGAAAGGGCATCCTTGATCTCCATGCGGTTGAAAAAGCCGATGCCGCTTGAAATAGAATAAGGGATCTCTTCTTTTAAAAAGACCTCTTCAAGGGTGCGGCTCACATGGTGCGCCCGGTAAAGGATGGCCATATCACGGAGCGATACGCCCTCGGCCTGCAGCGTTTTTACTTCAGCGGCGATGAAGCGGGCCTCCGCCTCCGCGTTCTTCGCATGGTGCCAGCGGACAGCTTTGCCGCTTTCAAGGGTCGGAAGCAGTTCCTTTT
Source organism: Clostridiales bacterium (assembly GCA_015056105.1). Lineage (GTDB taxonomy): Bacteria > Bacillota > Clostridia > Christensenellales > CAG-138 > UBA1685. The sequence goes on from SVGX01000038.1 coordinate 15,832, forward strand.
TCACCCTGTTTTTGTTAGCATCGATAAGAGAGTTTGCAGCGGAAAGGATCTCGGGCGAAGAGCGGTAGTTCCGCATCATCATGACGGTTTTTGTGCCGGGAAAGCGCTTGTCAAACTCCAGAAGATAGCGTACATCCGCCCCGCGCCAGGTGTAGATGGTCTGATCCGGATCGCCCACGATGAACAGATTTTTGTGGTAGCCGCAAAGGGCTTCCATCAATTCATACTGCAGCGCATCGATATCCTGAAACTCATCGATCATGATGTATTCAAGCCGCTGCTGCCACTTGTCGCGGATGGCATCGTCCCTGCCGAAAATGTAGAGAGTATATTTGATAAGATCGTTGTAATCAAGGCCGAAGCATTTTTTCTGCTGGTAAAGATAGCCGTAAAAAATGATATCCCGCGGCGCTTCGGCAGCAAGGTATTTTGCCTTGAGCCCATCCAGGGGCATGTCGATCATGTCGAGATAATAATCCGGATTTTCCTTGATCTTGCGGATCTCGATCATATCCCGGGCATTGGCGAAGGTCATGTGCTTAAGGGTGAGGCCCCGCTCTTCATAGATAATCTTGAGCATGGCATCGATGTCTGAATTATCGAGCACAAGGAAGTTTTTCGGATACTGCACTGCATGGCTGTCTTCCTGCAGCACGGATACGCAGAAGCCGTGGAAGGTGGAAACATAGCCGGTATCCTGATCGCCGGTCAGGGCGTGGATGCGGCGGCGCATTTCCGCTGCGGCTTTGTTGGTAAAGGTCACGCAAAGGATGTTGCCGGGCATGATGCCCACCTCGTTCACAAGGTAGGCAAACCTGTGGGAAAGGGCACGGGTCTTGCCGCTGCCCGCCCCTGCGATCACGCGCACGAACCCCTCCGTCGACGTGACGGCATCAAGCTGTTCCCGGTTAAGACCATGTAAAAGCTCCATTTCATCCTCCTTTGCGCCTGATTTTATGGTAATATAGGAACAGAAGTTCGTCAAGCGCAAAGGCTGCCGGAACCTCACAAAACAACCCCCACAAAAAAATCAAAAATTTTTGTTTTTACCGCTTGACATTTGCCATTGCTTCGGGTAGAATATGTAACTGTCCGGCAGGGAAATGCCGGAACCCACAAAAAATGCGGGAGTAGCTCATTTGGTAGAGCGCCGCCTTGCCAAGGCGGAGGTGGCGGGTTCGAGCCCCGTCTCCCGCTCCATATGCACCCTTAGCTCAGCTGGTAGAGCACCTGACTCTTAATCAGGGTGTCCAGGGTTCGAGCCCCTGAGGGTGTACCAACACAAAGAGACCCATTTGGGTCTCTTTTGTGTTGTACACAATCTGATAAAGGGGCTCGAAGCCGCGTTTAAAAATCGATGCAGTGCATCGATTTTAGCGGCCGGATTTTCGGGCCCAGGCGTGATGTGCGCAGTGCGGAGCGCAAGCACAGCCTGCCGATGGCCGAAAATAAGCCCCTGAGGGTGTACCAACACAAAGAGACCCATTTGGGTCTCTTTTGTGTTGTACACAATCTGATAAAGGGGCTCGAAGCCGCGTTTAAAAATCGAT
>SVGX01000039.1 GCA_015056105.1 Clostridiales bacterium
TTACCGCGGGTATCTGCAGGGCATGCAGCAGATGTCCGGCACCGCGATCTCCCAAATCGTGGAACAGCTCGGCAAACTTCTGATCGGCCTTGCGCTGGCGGTAAAGCTGCTGCCCAAAGGACCGCAGTATGCAGCGATGGGCGCCATCATCGGCGTAACGCTCAGCGAGCTTATTGCGCTCATCGTCATCGTTCTTATTTACCGCGCACGCAAAAGGGGCTTTGATGCAAAGCTCAGCCGCAGCCCGCAGACAAAGCCCAGGGGCTTCGGCATCATTGCAAAAAGCCTTCTTGCCATCGCCATCCCGGTCACCATCGGCGCTTCCATCAGTTCCCTTGCGGGCATTGTGGATGTGGCGCTTATCATCAATATCCTGACCGACAACCTTGGCTATGAAACAAAGGTGGCGCAGACCGCATTTTCCCTGCTGCGTACCAATGTGACCACCCTGACCAATATGCCCGGCGTATTGACCATGGCCCTTGCCATGAGCCTTGTCCCCGCCATCTCCGCGGGTATCGCCCGCCGCGAAACAGGCAGTGTGCGCCTTGCTTCCCGCCTTGGCCTTAAATTGGCGCTTATCATCGGCATCCCCTGTGCAGCAGGCCTTTTTGTGCTGGCGGGGCCCATCATCTCGCTGCTGTACCCGAACCTTTCCGCGGCGGAGCTCGCCCTTGCAACGGACCTTATGCATACCGCTTCCGTGGGCGTTATCTTCCTTTCCATGGTTCAGACCATGACGGGCGTGCTGCAGGGCATGGGCAAGCAGAATGTGCCTGTGTTCAACCTGTTCCTCGGCTTCCTGCTGAAGGTTGGAACGCTGCTCGTGCTCATGAATATCCCCTCCGTAAACATTCAGGGCGCGGCGGTCTCCACCGTCGTGTGCTACGCTTTTGCCGGCATTGCGGATACCATCTACACCGCGCGGCGCACAAGGCTGAAGCTGCCCCTTTTCGACGTGTTCCTCAAGCCCCTGCTCGCTTCCCTTGCAATGGGCGTCGCCGTGCATTTTGCCTACGGTATGCTTGCGCAAGGCGGTCACACCACCCTTGCCACCCTTGCCTCCGTCTGTGCGGGCGTGGGCGCCTACGGCATTCTCGCGCTGATCCTGAAAATGTTTTCCTATGATGAACTTGCCCTCATCCCCGGCGGTACGAAGCTGCGCCGCCTGATGTACCCGAAAGGAAATCCCGAAAAATGAAGACTATCACCATCGCACCCCTTGCAACGCCGAAAAGCATCACCCTCGCCGCTTACAGAACGGTTGCGGAAGCAAAGCAGCTTTTCCTGCAGACCGCAGAGCATCCTTCTGCCTCTTTTATCAAAGATGCATCCATCCCCTTTGAAAGCATGGATGACCTTTTCCTTTCCGCAGAGGATTTTGACGAGCTCAACAGCATGATCGCCAAGCGCCTGATGCAGGCGGAGGGTGACGCTGTCTATGCCGTTCCCGGCCGCGGCATCGGCGAAGCACAGCTTACAGCCATCAAAAAAGCCGCAGAAAAGGCGAAAGCTGCCGTATGCGTTCTTCCCTCTTCCGGCTATGCGGAAGCGGCTCTTGCGGCCTTCGACGCGCCTTTTTCCTGTGGTGATATGCGCATTCTTCCCGCGCAGGCGCTGCCCTCTGCCATCGATCCCTATGTGCCGCTCTGCATTGAGGAAGTGGATACCCGCATGCGCGCAGGCGAAGTAAAGCTTGCCCTTTCCGAATATTATCCGGATGATTTTCCGGTATGGCTCTGCACCATGGATGAGGACGGCGCCTACAGCGCCCGCTCCCTTTCCCTTTATGAACTGGACAGGCAGGACGGTTTCTTTGCCGCCACAGTACTCTTCCTTCGCGCCGCAAAATTCGAGGAACTGACCCGCCACGGCGTTGAAGGTCTTCTTCATGTGATGGACCGCCTTCGCGCGCCCGGCGGCTGCCCCTGGGATGCGGAACAGACCCACGAGACCCTCAAAAGCGATCTTCTTGAAGAATCCTACGAAGTGCTTGATGCCATCGACAGGCAGGATACGGAGGCCCTCTGCGAAGAATTGGGTGACCTGATGCTGCAGGTTGTGTTCCATGCGAAGATCGAAGAGGAAATGCGTGAATTCACCATGCGCGATGTGGCGACGGGCATCGTGGAAAAGCTCGTCTACCGCCACCCCCACGTATTCGGCACGACGAATGTACGCAATACGAATGAAGTGCTTGTAAACTGGGAAAACCTGAAGAAGAAGGAAAAGCATCAGAATACCGTCGCCGATATGATGAACGCCGTTCCCCACGGGTTCCCGGCGCTGATGCGGGCGAAGAAGGTGCAGAAAAAAGCAGCCCATGTGGGCTTTGACTGGTCCGATCCCATGGACGCTTTTGAAAAGATCATCGAGGAAGCGGGCGAGCTCCGCGAAGCCGTTTGCCGCGGCGAAGGCGAAGCGCGCATTCATGAGGAGCTTGGCGACCTTCTTTTCAGCGTGGTCAACACCGCGCGGCTTTTGAAGCAGGACAGCGAGCTTGCCCTTGCCGCCGCCACGGAAAAATTTGTGGAACGCTTTACAAAAATGGAGGCTTTGATCCTTTCCGAAGGCCTTTCCCTTGAGGATATGGATCTTGCCGCCATGGATGTTTACTGGGATCGCGTAAAGGGCTGATTTTCTTGGCGCACAAGGCAAAAAAGGCTTGTGTAAACGCACAAAGGCTGATACAATAAATGACGGACTAAAATTCCGCTAAACAATAGGAGGATAAAATAACATGAATAAAACCGAACTGATCGCTGCTGTTGCAGAAAAGAGCGGCTTCTCCAAGAAGGATGCCGAGATCGCCATCAACGCCGCGCTCAACACCATCACCGAAACCCTCAAGACCGGCGAAAAGGTTTCCCTCGTCGGCTTTGGCACCTTTGAAGTTCGCAACCGTCCCGCACACAAGGGCCACAACCCCATGACCGGTGCCGAGATCGAGATCGCTGCCAGCAAGGCTCCCGCCTTCAAGGCCGGTAAAGCTCTCAAGGAAGCGCTCAACTAATCGCCAACGATAAATAACGGAGTCCCAATCGGGGCTCCGTTCGGTTTTTGGCTTTTTTCAGCAGAGGGTATAGCCGTTTTCCGCAAGAAGCTGCAAAGCCGCGGTGAAATTCTCTTTCTTCAAAAACACATAATCCGTATCGTATGTAGGAACAGCAAATATACTGATGCCCGCCTCCGCAAGCAGCGCGGCGATGCGGGCAAGGATGCCGACCAGCGAAAAATCCAGCTGTCCCACAAGGCGGAAGCCGCGCCAGCCATCCTCCCTTGCAAGGGTATCCCGGGGCGCACGGGCCGTTGGAATAACAAGGGAGCTTTCTTTATCCGTTCTGCCGGTAAAGCAGTACGGCAAAGAAAGATCAATCTCCCGATAGTCCGTTACCTTGCAGACGGTGAAGGTATCCGCAAGCACTTCGACCTTCATATATTCTCCCCTTCATACTGTCTTGTCAGTAAAACAAACGCTGCCGCAAAAGATACGGCAGCGTTTACTGTATGCTTTTATGCCTGCGGGAACAGCCTGTCAAGCAGCCAATCCGCAAGGGCGCGCTTTGTCATGCTGCCGCTTTGTTCGAAGGAACCATCCCGCATATAAAGGGTAACGGCATTGGTATCCACGCCAAAGCCCGCACCCGCCGCGGTGACATCGTTAGCGGCGATCATGTCAAGGTTTTTGGTCTCAAGCTTTTTGCCCGCGTTTTCGCGGAGATTCTCCGTTTCCGCCGCAAAGCCCATCACCCGCTTGTTGCCCTTGCGCTGCCCAATGCTCTTGAGGATGTCGCGGGTCGCCGCAAGTTCAAGCGACATACCTTCCCTGCCGTTTTTCTTGATCTTCTGCTCCGCTGCCACAGCAGGGGTAAAATCCGCAGGTGCAGCAGCCATGACAAGGCCGTCGCAGGCGGGAAAATTGGCATGTATCGCCTCAAACATATCGGAGGAGGATACGACGTTTACCCGTTCCACGCCGCGCGGCACAGGGAGCGATACGGGGCCGCTCACAAGGGTGACCTTTGCGCCGCGCGCCGCCGCCGCTTCCGCAATGGCATAGCCCATCTTGCCGCTGGAGCGGTTGGTGATATAGCGCACGGGATCGATCTTTTCCTGCGTAGGGCCGGCGCTCACAAGCACATGTTTGCCCATAAGATCATTGCGCGGATAAAGGAGCTTCATCACAGCATTTACGATAGCTTCAGGCTCTGCAAGGCGTCCCTTTCCCACATCGCCGCAGGCAAGCATCCCCTCGCCGGGCTCAACAAAATGCCAGCCCCGTTTTCTGAGCGTTTCCATGTTCTCCATGACCGCGGCGTTTTCGTACATATTCACGTTCATCGCAGGGGCTGCAAGAATGGGCGCACGGGTGGCAAGCACCGTGGTGGAAAGCATATCATCGGCAATACCGTTTGCAGCCTTGCCGATAAAATTCGCCGTTGCGGGCGCAACAAGGAACACATCCGCCCGCTTCGCAAGGGCGATATGCTCCACTTCCCAAGGATTTTCCCGGTTAAACATATCCACCACAACCGGGTTTGCGCTGACGGTCTCAAGGGCAAGGGGCGTGATGATCTCGCTGCCCGCACGGGTCAGGATGATGCGTACATCCACATCAAGCTTTCTGAGCCTGCTTGCGATATCGCAGGCCTTATATGCCGCAATGGAGCCCGTTACGCCGAGAACGACGCATTTCTTTGTCATTTGGAATATTCCTCAGGGAAAGCCACATCAAGGGCGTTTTCATACAGTTCTTCCACCGCAACGGAAACGGGGTTCCGGTCCTGCAGCTTCTCATTGTTGCCCACAAGCTGGCGGGCGCGCTTCGCAACGGTGGTCACAAGCATGTAACGGCAGCCTACCTTTTCCTGAAGTTCATTGAGCGCGGGTTTGTTCATCATAGGTCAATCAAGCCTCCTTACAGAATTTCGCAAGATCCTTGCAGCGGTCAACGCGCAGGCGTTCCGCAGCAAGGATGGTTTCCACTTCGTTCACAGCATCGGTCAGCACATCGTTTACCACCATGTAGTCATACTTTGGCAGCAGCTGCATTTCCGCAGCAGCCTCCGCAGTGCGGCGGGCAATGGCTTCTTCCGTTTCGGTGCCGCGGCCCACGAGCCGCGCTTTGAGCGTTTCCATGGAAGGCGGCGCGATGAATACGAGTACCGCTTCCGGCGCAATACGCTTTACGTTCATAGCGCCCTTTACATCGATCTCAAGCAGAATATCATTGCCGAGGGCAAGCTGCTCTTCCACATAGGCGCGGGGCGTGCCGTAATAATTCATGCCGAATACATCCATATATTCAAGGAATTCGCCCGCATCGATCATGCGCTTGAACTCTTCTTTGGTCTTGAAGAAATAGCTGATACCTTCCACCTCGCCGGGTCGGGGTGCGCGGGTGGTAGCGGACACGGAAAGCTTTACCTGCGGATTGCGGGCAAGAAGCTCCTTGCAGACGGTGCCCTTACCGACACCGGAAGGGCCGGAAAGCACGATCAGTACACCTTTTGTATTTTCTGCCATATTGAAAGAACCTCCGTTATGATTCCGTTTCTGCGGCAATACGCCCCGCAAGGGTCTCCGGCTGCAGCGCGCTCAATACCACGTGCATGCTGTCCATGACCACCACGGCGCGGGTACGCCGCCCGTGGGAAGCATCGATAAGCCTGCTCCGTTCCCTTGCTTCCTGCACCACGCGCTTTGCGGGCGCGCTGTCAGGCGATACGATAGCAATGATGCGCCCAGCGGCGATCACGTTGCCGAATCCGACATTGACAAGACGGACTGCCATATTTCCCCCTTCGCACGATGGCGTGCACTGTTCGTTTTATTCGATGTTCTGCACCTGCTCACGGATCTTTTCGATCTCGCCCTTGCCGGCGATCACATGGTTGGTGATTTCCGTATCGTTGGCCTTCGAGCCGATGGTATTGAACTCCCTGTTCATTTCCTGCACGATAAAATCAAGCCTGCGCCCCACGGCTTCCTCGGCACCGAGCACCGTGCGCATCTGCTCCACATGGCTTGCAAGGCGAACAAGCTCCTCGTTGATGCTGGCCTTGTCCGCAAAAAGGGCAACTTCCGTCGCAAGGCGGGCACGATCCACTTCTACGGCACCAAGGGCGTTTTCAATACGCTCATTGAGCCTTGTGCGGTATTCTTCCACCACAAAGGGCTCGCGCAGGCGAATTTTCGCGGCGATGTTTTCAACGGTGGTCACACGGCCAAGAAGATCATTGCAAAGCCGCTCGCCTTCTTCGCGGCGGGTATGCCTGAGCGCGGTAACGGCACGCAGCGCCGCCTCTTTCGCAAGGGCGATGACCGCTTCCCGATCCTCTTCCGCCTCGATCACGTCGGTCACATCCGGGAAGCGCATGGCAGTGGCAAGGGTGATATCATCCCGAAGGCCGTACTGTGCCGCAGCCTTTCGTGCTGCATCAAGATATGCGCCCATCAGCGATTCGTCGATCACAACGGTGCGTGCATCGCTGCGGGTATTGCGATAATTGAGATAAATATCCACGTGGCCGCGGGAAAGCTGTTCGCTGAAAAGCTGCCTTAATACATCCTCCACAAAGCCGATATGCCGCGGCATGCGGAAAGAAAGATCGAGATAGCGGTGGTTGACGCTTTTCAGTTCAACGGTGATCTCCCTGCCGTCGGATGCGGCGCTCGCGCGGCCAAAGCCGGTCATGCTGCTGATCATGCCATGCCTCCAGTTTTACACATTTTAACCAATATATTATATCACGCTATGCGTCAAATTGAAACGGGTTTCGACGAAATCAGCAGCCCTCGGGATAAAGCTTGTACAGCTCATCCGCGCCCGGCGCTTCGATGGGCGTACCGTCGGAAAAGACGATCTTCTCCCCTGCCGCCCTGCCGATCTTTTTGGCTTCAATGCCAATGCCGCGAAGACCTTCAACGAGGGCATCTCCGTCTTCACAGGCGATGAGCATGGCGCCGCTTGAAAGCAGGCGGTAAGGATCAAGGCCCAGCACATCGCAAATATGCTTTGTTGCGCTGTGTACGGGGATGGCGTCTTTGTCGATCACAATACCGCACTGTGCCGCATCCGCCATTTCCCAGACTGCGCCAAGGACGCCGCCTTCGGTCACATCATGCATGGCAACGGCGCCGTGCTTTGCGGCATATAGCCCTTCCTTCACCACGCTGAGGTTTGCGGTAAAGGCCCGCGCAGCTGCAAGCTCCGCTTCCGGAACAGAGGAAAGCCTGTCGGCAAAATCGCTGGCAAGGACGGCCGTGCCTTCAAGCCCGGCGGTCTTTGTCAGAACAAGATCGCAGCCCGGATACATATCCTTCGCATCAAGAACACCGTTTTCACCCGCCTTCGCAAGCACCGTTGCGCAGGTGACCATGCGGGTGACGGAATCTGTGACCTCCGTATGGCCGCCGAGAATCTCCACATTGGCGTGTTCTGCAGCCTCCGCAAGCTCATCTGCCACAAGGGCAATATCCGCTTCCGTTGCACAAGGGGGTACGAGCAGCGTCACAAGAAGGCCGATAGGCTCCGCACCCGCCGCCGCCGCATCGTTGCAGCTGACGTTGACGGTCAGCTTGCCAAGGTGATTTTCCGCTGCCGTGATGGGGTCTGTGGAAAGGACCGCCAGCCTGCCGCCGAGGTCCACCGCCGTGCAGTCCACACCGACGCGGGGAGAACAGACCACCTCTTTGCGGATATGTCTGAATTTTTTCAGGATAAGCTCGTTAAGCTTATCGTTGTCGAGTTTGCCAAGACGCATTATCGCTCCTCTATCAAATCAAAGAATTCCGTTTCGCTCAAAACAGGCACGCCCAGTGTTCTTGCCTTTTCAAGCTTGCTGCCGGCACTTTCCCCGGCGATCACATAATCCGTTTTTTTACTGACGCTGCCCGCAGCCTTGCCGCCAAGGCGTTCGATCAGCGCCTCGATCTCTTTTCTGCCCATGCGCACCATGGTACCTGTCACAACAAGAGTCTTGCCGGCGATGGGGCTGTCCGTTCCCGCTGTTTCTTCCGGCACCGGCGAAACGCCGTGGGCAAGCAGGCGATCGACCTCAGCCGCAATGGAGGCATCGGAAAAGAAATCGATGATGCTGCCTGCCACGATATCGCCGATATCCTCTACCGCGATCAGTTCCTCAAAGGATGCGTGCCTTACCCCTTCAAGGGTGCCGAAACGGCGGGCAAGATCCCTTGCGGTTTTAGCACCTACGCCGGGGATGCCCACCGCAAACAGGAACGCACCAAGAGAACGGTGTTTACTCGCTTCAAGGGCATTGAGAAGGTTCTGCACCTTTTTCTCCTTAAAGCCCGGCAAAGCAAGGAATTCCTGTGCACCGAGTTCGTAAAGATCCGCAATGCTTGAAAGCCCGAGCTGCTCCACAAGCTGCGCGGCAGTTTTGTCGGAAAAGGTCTCGATATCCATTGCATCCCTTGAGGCGTAATGAGAAAGCCTTGCTGCGATCTGCGGGCGGCAGGAAAGGGAATTCGTACAGTAAAGATGCACGCCCCTGTGTTCCACATGCGCGCCGCAGGCAGGACAGCACACGGGCTTTTCCACCGGATGAAGGGGAATATCTCCTTCCACCGCGCTGAGGATCTCCGGAATGACATCATTGCTCCGCCTTAAAAATACCCGGGAGCCGATGCCCACCCGTTTGCGCAGGATATCGTCATAATTGTTAAGGGTCGCATGGCTGATGGTGGCACCTGCAAGCTCCACCGGTTCAAGGTGCGCCCGGGGCGTCAGCTTGCCGGTGCGCCCTACTTCCCATGTAACATCGCGTACAATGGAAGTAGTCTCATCCGCCGCGAACTTATAGGCGATGGCCCAGCGCGGAAAACGGTCCGTGTTGCCAAGCGCTTCGCGGGTGGCAAAATCCCGCACCTTGATCACCATGCCGTCGATAAGGAAATCCAGCCTGTCCCGGTTCTCCTCCGCCGCTTCGATGCCGGCGTAAACATCTTCGATGGAATCATAAGTCTTGTAAAACGGGCTTATGGGCAGGCCGTTTTCCCGGAGGAAAGCGAGCATTTCGCCTTGTTCCTTCAGTTCCGCCCCTTCAAGAAAGCCAATGTTGTAAAGATAGCAGCTCAGCTTTCTTTTGGCTGTCACCTTCGGGTCGAGGTTGCGGAGTGCGCCCGCCGCCGCATTGCGGGCGTTTTTCAACTTCTCATCCCCTTCAAGGTTCAGCTTTTCAAGGACGCTTAGGCGCATATAGCACTCGCCCTGCACTTCCATCTTCCCCTTGAATGGGATGGTATGGGGAATATCCCGAATAGTTTTGATCTGGGGCAGGATGGCCTCGCCAACGGTGCCTTTTCCTCGGGTAGCGCCCTGAACGAGCTTTCCGTTTTCATAGGTAAGGTTGACGGTCAAGCCGTCGAACTTATACTCGAGGGCATAGCTGACAGGCGGCAGCGCCGCGCCGTTGGCTTCGTTGTATTCCGCCCGAAGCCGTTCCGCCCGCTTTCCCCATTCGATAAGGGCTTCCCTTGTGCGCACCTTGTCCATGCTCCAAAGGCGGGCAAGGTGCTTATGCTCTTCAAAGGCGGCAAGAGGCGCGCTGCCCACCTTTTGTGTAGGGGAGTCGGGCAGGATGATGCCGGTCTCCTTTTCAAGGGAAAGCAGCTCATCAAAAAGCGCATCGTACTCCGCATCGCTCACCTTCGGTGCATCAAAGGCATAGTAAGCCTCCGCAAGCAGATTGAGCTCCGAAACAAGTTCCTTCATGCGTTCCTGCATGGGGACGTCTCCTTTTACTTATTCTTCCACAGGGATAAGGGGTGCATAGGCCGCTGCAAAACGTTTCACGCCGCAGGATGCAAAATCCACCGTTACGGTCATAGCATTGCCGCTGCCGGATGTTTCAAGCACGGTTCCTTCGCCGAACTTTTCGTGTTTGACACGCATATGCTGCGTGAAATTCTTTTTGGAGGGTGCCGCATCGGGCACATGGCGCACCGCAGGTGCAGGGCCGGCGGGCACGGTATCTCTGCGAACACCGAAGCCCTGCGAGGACGCATACTTCGGCATTTCCGCATCCCGCTTCCAGATGGCGCGCTGCTGTTGCTGCTGCATGGAGCGCTGTTCCTGTTTGCATTCAAGCAGTTCCTCCGGGATCTCCCCGATAAAGCGGGAAGGCGGATTATAGGCGCTGCTGCCGAAGAGGGCTCGCTGCTGCGCATTGATCAGATACAGTTTCTCCCGCGCACGGGTAATGCCCACGTAGCAAAGCCTGCGCTCCTCTTCAAGAGCACCGCGGGTCATATCCATGCGTGCCCGGAAGGAGGGGAATATGTTTTCTTCCATGCCGGAAAGAAACACCACCGGGAATTCAAGGCCTTTTGCGCTGTGAAGAGTCATGAGCGCCACGGCGCCGCTGCCCTCTTCCATGGCATCGATATCGGAAATAAGCGCTACGTTTTCAAGGAAAGCGTTAAGGACACTCTCCCCTTCCGGGATATCCCGCTCAATCTCCTTGATGTTGCCCACGAGTTCCTTTAAGTTATCCATGCGGGATTCAATCTCGCCCTTTTTATCCTCCGCCGCAAGGTAGGCTTCGTATTTGATGCTGTCGATCAGATACGGCACGAAATCGGAAAGCGCCATGATGGAGCTCATGGCCATCAGCTCCGCCATGGTATCCGCAAAGGCTTTCACCTTTTTCAGGGTGGCGTTAGTGAGTAGCGCGCCATCCATCGCCGCGATGAGCTGGGAAACGCCGCGGGTCTCCGCCGCAAGGCGAAGCTCTTCCACCGCTTTGTCGCCGATGCCGCGGCGGGGCACGTTGATGATGCGGGAAAGCGCCACATCATCGTTGGGATTTGCGATAAGTCTGAGGTATGCAAGGATGTCCTGCACTTCCTTGCGCTCATAGAAGCGGAAACCGCCATAGACCTTGTGGGGGATGCCGTAGTTGAGGAGCGTGCCTTCCAGCACGCGGCTTTGGGCATTCATACGATAAAGGATGGCGAAATCCGAATAGGAATGTCCGTCGCGCACACCTTCAAGGATCTTGCGGCAGATAAAATTGGCTTCATCCCGCTCCGTTGCAGCGATATGGCGCTCGATGCGCTCACCGCCCTCCTGCGCCGTCCAAAGGGTCTTGCGCTTGCGGCTCTGGTTGTTGGAAATGACGGCATTTGCTGCGTTCAGTATTTTTTCCGTGGAGCGGTAATTCTGCTCAAGGCGGATGACCTTTGCACCCTTAAAATCCTTTTCAAAGCTCAGGATATTGCGGATGTCCGCACCGCGCCAGCCGTAGATAGACTGGTCGTCATCGCCCACAACACAGATGTTGTTGTGTTCCCTGCAAAGCAGCTCCACAAAGCGATACTGGGGCATATTGGTATCCTGATACTCATCCACCAGAACATAGCGGAACCTGCTGCGATATTTTTCAAGGATATCAGGATTTGTTTCAAGAAGGTACAGCGTCTTGACGAGAAGATCGTCAAAGTCAAGCGCATTCGCCGCGCGAAGCCGCTTTTCATACTGCCTGTACACGCGCAGGGTAAGTCCTTCGCTGTCCTGATACGCTTCCTGCAGATAGTCTTCCGGCTTGAGGGACTTGTTTTTTGCATTGGAGATGCGCTCTTTCATCTCCCTTTTGGGCATGTTCTTTTCGTTCATGCCCATATCCTTGAGAATATCGCCGATGACCTTCATCTGGTCCGCATCGGCGTAAATGGTAAAATTCTTTTCATAGCCGAGCCTGTCGCAATCGATGCGGAGCATTCTGGCACAGCAGGAATGGAAGGTGGTCACCCACATATCCTCCGCCCCTTCGCCCACAAGCTGTGCGGCGCGCTCGCGCATTTCGGCAGCCGCTTTGTTGGTAAAGGTGAGGGCAAGGATATTCCAGGGCTTGACGCCGTGTTCAATCAGGTTGGCGATGCGGTAAGTCAGCACGCGGGTCTTGCCGCTGCCAGCACCCGCAAGCACAAGGAGAGGGCCGTCGAGGCATTCCACGGCAGCACGCTGTTCCCGATTCAAAACCGAAAGATCCATGTATGGTCTTCCTCTTTTCTTCAGTATGGCTATACCCTTTTTATCAAAAGCACAGGGCTAACTAATTTATTATACCACACAAACAAGGCCTCCGAAACACCGGGCGATGAAATTGGCGAAAAAACAAAAACAGCGGCCCGCATGATACGGACCGCTTGTTAGGTTTATTTTTAGAACAGGCCGGAGATATTGCCTTCCGCATCCACATCGATCTTTTCGGCGGCGGGTACCTTCGGCAAGCCGGGCATGGTCATCACATCGCCGGTATAAACCACGATGAAACCCGCGCCGGAGGATACCTTCAGATCGCGCACGGTAACGGTGAAGCCTTCGGGCGCGCCAAGGAGCGTCGGGTCATCGGAGAAGCTGTACTGGGTCTTGGCAACGCAGATGGGGAGCTTTGCAAGGCCGATGCTCTCAAGCAGCTTTTCCTTCTTTTCGGCTGTCGGCATGAAGCGCACATCCGCACCGCGGTAGACCTTTTTCACCAGCGCCTGCATCTTTTCACGCAGCGTCATATCAAGATCGTAAGCATGGCGGAACTCGTTCTTCTCTTCGCAGAGCTTGACAACTTCTTCCGCAAGGGCCTTGGCGCCTTCGCCGCCCTTTGCCCAGCCTTCGCAGAGCACCGCCTTTACGCCCTGCTTTGCGCAGAGGGCCTCAAGAAGTTCGATCTCCGCCACGGTGTCCGCAGGGAAGCGGTTCACCGCCACCACGGCGGGAAGACCGTAGGTTTCGCGGATGTTCTTCACATGGCGGAAGAGGTTCACAACGCCCTTTTCGAGCGCTTCCAAATTCTCTTTAGAAAGCTCGGTCTTGGCAACGCCGCCGTGCATCTTGAGCGCACGGATGGTGGCAACCACCACCACTGCAGAGGGGTTGATGCCTGCCATGCGGCACTTGATATCAAGGAATTTTTCCGCACCGAGATCCGCGCCGAAGCCGGCTTCGGTGACAACATAATCCGCAAGGCGCTGCGCGGTCTTGGTGGCGATCACGCTGTTGCAGCCGTGGGCGATGTTGGCAAAGGGGCCGCCATGGATAAAGGTGGGGGTATGGGCAAGAGTCTGCACAATGTTGGGCTTGATAGCATCCTTCAAAAGGGCCGCCATGGCGCCATGAGCCTTGAGATCAGCCGCGGTAACGGGCTTGCCTGCGCGGGTATAGCCGACGATAATGCTGCCAAGGCGGTTCTTGAGATCCTGAAGGTCTGCGCTCAGGCACAGAACAGCCATGACTTCGGAAGCAACGGTGATCTCAAAGCCGTCTTCGCGGGGCATGCCGTTGGGGCTGCCGCCAAGGCCGCTGATGATGCTGCGAAGCTGCCTGTCGTTCATATCCACAGCACGCTTCCAGCTGATGCGCTTCACATCGATATCAAGGGCGTTGCCCTGCTGGATGTGGTTGTCGAGCATTGCCGCAAGCAGGTTGTTGGCGGCGCCGATGGCGTGCATATCGCCGGTAAAGTGCAGGTTCAGGTCTTCCATGGGAACAACCTGCGCATAGCCGCCGCCTGCTGCGCCGCCCTTTACACCAAATACCGGCCCGAGGGAGGGTTCACGCAGGGCGATCATAACGTTTTTGCCGATAGCCGCAAGGCCGTCGCCGAGCGCAACGCTGGTGGTGGTTTTGCCTTCGCCCGCGGGGGTAGGAGTAATGGCGGTAACAAGGATGACCTTGCCGCTCTTGCTGCCTTCGGGAAGCTTCTTGATGTCTACTTTCGCCTTATAGCGTCCGTAGTATTCCAGTGCTTCTTCCGGGATGCCGGCAGCCGCCGCAATGTCCTGCACCGGCAGAAGTTCTGCCGCCTGCGCAATCTGAAGGTCGCTCAAATATTCCATGTGTGCCTCCTTAAAAAATATATAAATTTTTTCAAACAACATCGGCACAGAGGCAATTGGTATTACCTCCGCATACAGACAACAGCATATCATACAACCATAAGAAAAGCAAGTTTCTACCCGCAAAGCTATAAATTTTTATTTTATCAATCTTTTCTTATTTTTATCATTTTCCTGTCCGGATCCCAGAAAAAAATCCGCCTGCCGGCAGAAAAGCCGGCGGCGGACGCTTTTTCTTTGATTTGATCCTTCAGCGTTTTTCCGGATCCTTGAAATACTTTCTGTTGCTTCGATAGCTCAGCACGATACAGACCATTGCACCGGCGATCGAAAGGGCGATCCACACCCAATGCAGCCAGCGTATGCCGGCATCGATAAACCCAACGGTACCGTAAAACGCAAACACCGCTGCCCAGCCAAAGCTGATAAAGCCGTTTTCCCGGCACCAGAGACGCCTTGCACCGGGATCTTCAATGGCGGCGCGGGCCGTGGGCGGCGTATACTTGCCGACAAGCATCAACACGCCCTGCCCCACCATCCAGAGTGCGGCAAGGTAAAGCACAACTGTGATCATAGGGCCCCTTTCTTATGCACGAAGCTGTGCGCCGAGCTTTTCACCAAGGGTATCGATGACACACTTCATCGCCTGCTGGATCTCATCACCATTGAGGGTGTGGTCCGCCGCAGAAAGAGCAAAGGAATAGGCCATGCTCTTCTTCCCTTCCGGAATGCCGACGCCGCGGTAGACATCGAAAAGTTCCACATCGCCGATGCTCACTTCCACGGGTGCAGAAGCGATGGCTGCCTTCATTTCGGCAGCAGTCACACGCTCTTCCACCACAACGGCAATATCAAGGGTGACCTTCGGGAAGCGGGGCAGCGCCTGATAGGTGCGCTTGCCGCCCTTATGGGCGCGCAGCTTTTCCACGCTGATCTCCGCATAGTAGACCTTCTGCGGGATGCCCCAGGTCTTCTGCACCTTGGGGTGGATGGTGCCGCATTCGCCGATCACTTCGCCATCCGCAAGGATGAGCGCCTTCTGACCGGGCTGGAAGTATTCGCCGCCGCCCGCCTCGATGCTGTAGCCTTCAAGCATGTTGAAGGATTCAAGCAGCGCCTCGATGCTGCCCTTGAGGGTGAAGAAGTCTTCCTCTTCGCCCGCATAAGCGATACCGATGAGTTTGCGCTCTTCGGGCAGGTCATCGTTGTTGTCAAAGTGTACGTTGCCCACTTCGAAGAAACGGGTCTGGCCGGTCTTGCGGCCGTAGTTGCGGGCGACGGAATCGAGCACGCCTGCAAGAAGGGTAGTACGCATCAGGCTCTGATCCTCGCCGAAGGGGTTAAGAAGCTTCACCGCAAGGCGCTTTTCATCGCCTTCGGGGATGCGGAGCGCATCGAGGGCAGCGGGGCCGGTGAAGTTGTAGTTGTACATTTCACAGCAGCCTTCGTTCACAAGCAGATCCTTGATGGCATCTTCGTCGCGAAGATCGTCGCCCACGCGGCCGCGGAAGGTCTGGCCGTTCATCAGCGTCGGGGGGATGTTGTCGTAACCGTAGATACGGCCCACTTCCTCTGCGATATCCCAGTCCGCTTCAATGCCGCTTTCGATATCGGTGCGGAAATGGGGCACGTTGACGCGGAGCTGATCCCCCGCCACTTCCGCTTCGATGTTGATGGTGCCGAGCATCTTCACCATATCCTCGGGATCTATAGCAGTGTTGAGGATCTTATTCACATGGGCATAGTCCACATCGATCACACGGGGAGAAATATCCGCGGCGCAGACATCGATAGGTTCGCCGATGATCCTGCCTGCCTTGAGCTCATCCACAAGCTCAATGGCACGCTCAAGGGCAAGAAATGCGTTCACGGGCTCAACACCCTTGATGAAACGGGCCGCCGCATCCGTCACATGGCGAAGCTTGCGGGTGGTAGCACGGATATTGCTGCCCTTGAAGGCTGCCGCTTCAAACAGGGTGGCCTTGGTGTTTTCGGTAATCTCGGAGTTTTCACCGCCCATCACGCCTGCGATGCCAACGCCCTTTTCCGGGTCAGCAATAAGGAGCATGTCGGGGGTCACGGGGCGTTCCTTGCTGTCAAGGGTGGTGACGACTTCGCCTTCATGTGCGTTGCGGACAACGATATGCCCATCCTTCACGCAGGCAAGGTCAAAAGCATGCATCGGATGACCGTATTCCACAAGCACATAGTTGGTGATGTCAACGATGTTGTTGATGGGGCGCATACCCACCGCCTTCAGGCGGCGCTGCATCCACTTGGGGGAAGGCTCGATCACAAGATCGGTGACCACACGGGCGGAATAACGGGGGCAGAGCTCCGTGTTTTCCACGGTAACGGAAGCATAATCTGCGCTGCTGCCCTCACCCGCTACCTGGCGGATCACGGGCTCAACGAACTTCTGGCCGAGCGCCGCTGCCGCTTCGCGGCAGATGCCGATGATGCTCTGGCAATCCGCACGGTTGGGGGTCAGTTCGATATCGAAGATGATATCATCCATGCCGATGGCCTTTTCGATGCTCTCGCCAAGGGTAAGATCGCCGTTCAGGATCATGATGCCGTACACTTCGGCGCCGGGATAATCGGCCTCCGTCAGACCAAGTTCCTTGCCGGAGCAGAGCATGCCGAAGCTGTCCACGCCGCGCATTTTGGTTGGTTTGATCTCGATGCCGCCAACAAGCTTTGCGCCGTCAAGGGCAACGGGGACAAGGGCGCCTTCGAACACGTTGGTGGCACCGGTCACGATGGTGAGCGGTTCTGCTGCGCCTACATCGATGGTGCAGATCTGCAGCTTATCCGCATTGGGATGTTTCTCGAGGGCGGTAATGCGGCCCACGACAACGCCAGAAACACCGGGCATCTCGTCGAGAATATCCGCAACTTCAAAGCCGCGCCACATCATGCGCTCCACGAACTCTTCGGGAGTCACATTCCATTCCACATAATCTTTGAGCCAACTAAGAGGCAGTTTCATAGCTAAATCCCTCCCTTAGAACTGACGCAGGAAGCGCGCATCGTTTTCATACTCAAGGCGGATATCCGTGATACCGTACTTGAGGCTTGTGACACGGTCAACACCGATGCCGAAAGCAATGGCCTTCCATTCTTTCGGATCAAGGCCGCAGTTTTCAAGCTCATGCGGGTTGGTAACGCCGCAGCCGAGGATCTCGATCCAGCCGGTTCCCTTGCATACGCGGCAGCCCTTACCGCCGCAGATGGAGCAGGAGATATCCACCTCTGCGGAAGGCTCCGTGAAGGGGAAATAGCTGGGACGGAAGCGGGTACGCACATCCTCGCCGAATACGGCGTGCACGAAGGTATCAAGGGTGCCCTTAAGGTCTGCAAGGGTAATATCCCTATCCACCACAAAGCCTTCCATCTGCATGAATACGGGGCTGTGGCTGGCATCCACTTCGTCAACGCGGAATACGCGGCCGGGCATGACAAGGCGGAACGGCGGCTTC
>SVGX01000040.1 GCA_015056105.1 Clostridiales bacterium
CCGTCAAGAAATACACTATTCGGTAAATCCTGTTTGAGCTGTTGGCACACAGTTGTTTTTCCAACTCCCATAGTGCCACCAATCATATATAAAGTTTTCATCATTCACACCTACAAATTCAAGTTTTCCGCTCTGCTTGTTTTTATTGCTGCTCCCTGTACCAGCGGGGGATAACACGCTGCATATCATCATACCAGTACAGCACATCAGCAGCCTGTTTGCGCATGGTTTCCGCTTCCTTTTCGCCAAAGGCAATTGCCCACGGCAGGGAGGAAAGGGTGTTGGATGCAATGTAAAGTGCCAGCAGCTGCCAGAAAAGAAGGGGCGGTTCGCCGCCAAAGTAGCCATCCACCATGCCACGGGCAAAAGCAGGTGCCGCAGCTGCACACCAGACGATGCGGTTGAATTCTTCCCAGGGATCGCCGAAATCGAACCGGTCAAAATCGATGATCACGAGCTTTCCGTTTTCAAGCATCATGTTGCCAATGTGGTAATCCCCATGCTGAAAGCATTGGGGTCTTCCGTGCAGCAAATGCCTGTTTTCCGCAAGGTAACGCAGAATATGGCAGTCGCCCTCAAACTTTTCGCTGCAGGCGTCATACATGGCGATCTTACGGTCTATCTTGCGGTTGAAACGTGTCTCCCAATCTTCTGTATCCGGCGGCGCTTCGATGCTGTGGATGGTTTGCAGAATATGCCCTGCATCAATACCGAGGCGGTATTGTGTATCTTCATCCATCGTGGGGAGAGCATCTTCCGCATCTGGACCGTCGATAAAGCGCTGCAGCATGTAGGCACCCTCTTCGTTTTCCCAAAAATCGATGGGGCTGCACATGGGTACGCCGAGGGCAGCCACACGCTTTTGCATATCGAACATGGCTTTACGGGTGCCGGACTTTTCCTTTGGCGTGACCCGAAGCAGATATTTTTGTCCGTTTTCATCGGTGACGGCATGTTTGGTGTCGCAGCTCCAGCCTTTTTCGATGCGCTCCGTTGTCATGAAGTTGTACTTGTGCGGTTCCATTTCTGTTTCTCCTGTCATTTTTCCTGCATGCCGACAGCCCGGGCGGCAGCACGCATGGGGGCGTTGTCTGCGCCCGTGGTCAGCGTGGCTGCATTGCCCGATGCAAGGATGTCTGCAGCCATGGCGGCAATCACGGCTTTTGCATATCCATTGCCCCGATGCGCAGGCAGCGTCATGACGGCACCGATCTCCGTTTCGCCTGCTTTAAAGGAAAAAGGAAGGGCGAAGGAAAGGATCTCGCTGTTTTCCACCACCGCATAGGGTGTGCCGATGTTTTCATCTTCCGTGGGCGGTTCTATCACATCATCCGTAAAATGCGCATAAAACCGGCGGATCAAAGGAATATCCTTCTGCCAGTCAAGCTGCTGTACGGGCAAGGATGCTTTTTGCAGCAATTCTGCGCTTTGCAGGCGAAAACGCACATATTTTGCGGTGATCTCCATACTGCTCACTCCACAACCACATCCGCCAAACTCACCCTGACCGCCTTCTGCAGCGAAAGAAGGGGCAGCTCTACCTGAAAGCCGATCTTTCCTGCGCTGAAGGTGATCGTCTCAACATCCGCAGCGGTCATGTGGATGAAGGTCGGGAACTGCTTCTTCATGCCAATAGGAGAGCAGCCGCCGTGTACATAGCCGGTAAGGGGCAGAAGCTCTTTGGATTTGAGCATATCGATGGACTTTTCCCCGGCGGCTTTTGCAGCCTTTTTCAGGTCAAGCTCTTCTGCTACAGGGATCATGAACACATAGTATTTTCCGCTTTTTCCCACCGTGACAAGGGTCTTGAAAACGCCAGCAGGGTCTTTGCCGAGAATATCCGCTACTTCCGTGCCGCTGATGGCGCCGCCGCCCGTATCAAAGGCATAATGGCGGTAAGGAAGCTTGAGCCGTTCAAGGGTGCGCATGACATTGGTTTTTTCTTCCATAAAGAACCTCGTTTTTCTGAATGAGAGGATTATATCATATCTTCGCTTATGATGCATAAAAAAGATCCTCCGCAAGCCTGCGGAGGATCTTTCTGCTGTTTTGCTTATTTCTTCTGGGCGCGCTTTTCGCCGATGGTGAGCACGGTGTTCACCAGGATGCCGAGAATGAGCGCAGTGGCGATGTTGGTGATGGTGATCTGGCCAAACTGCAGCGTCATGCCGCCAATGCCGGTGATGAGGATGGTGGCAACAACGAAGAGGTTGCGGTTGGTGTCAAGATCGATGTGCTTGAACATGCGAAGACCGCTGACGGCGATGAAGCCGTAGAGGGTGACGCAGACGCCGCCCATCACGCAGCTCGGGATGGTGTTCACGAAGGCCACGAAGGGAGCGAAGAAGCTCAGCACGATGCAGCCCACCGCAGCGGCGGCGATGGTGATCACGGAAGCGTTGCGGGTGATGGCAACGCAGCCAACGCTTTCGCCGTAGGTGGTGTTGGGGCAGCAGCCGAAGAAGGCGCCCACCATGGAGCCGATGCCGTCACCGAGCAGGGTACGGGCAAGCCCGGGCTCCTCGTTGATCAGATCCTTGCCGATGATGGAGGAGATGTTCTTGTGGTCGGCAATGTGCTCAGCGAACACAACGAAGGCAACGGGCATATAGAGCACCGCAATGTTGCCGAAGGCGGACCAGTCAAAGGTTTCCTTGGCAGCCTGCACAAAGGCAAACTTGGGCACGTGGATCCAGCCTTCGAGGGTGCTGAAGTCAAGGGAGGTGAGGGGGCTCATGTTCAGCACCATGAGTGCATCGTTGCCGGTGGCATTGCCGATGATGGTGAATACGGCGGCAAGCACATAGCCCGCAAGGATACCGATGATGAAGGGGATGAGCCTTGCCATCTTCTTGCCGAAGGTGGAGCAGAGGATAACGGTGAAAAGGGCCACAAGACCGCAGAGGATGTGGATGAGGCTGTAGGTGCCGCCGGTGACGTTGGTCAGGTCGCTGATGGCGTTGCCTGCAAGGCAAAGACCGATGATGGCAACGGTGGGCCCAATGATGATGGGAGGCATCAGCTTATCCACCCATTTGGTACCGAAGAACTTGATGGCGATGGCGATGATCACATACACAAGGCCTGCAAGAACAGCACCGACGATGATGCCGAAATAGCCGAACACGGTGGCGCTGTACATGGCGCCGAGGAAAGTGAAGGAGCTGCCAAGGAATACGGGGCTGTTGGCCTTGGTGAAGGCAATGTATACAGCGGTACCGGCGCCCGCGCCGAGAAGGGCGGCAGCGATGTCCATTTCAAGGTTCACCGCACCGTAGGAGTTGACAAGGATCGGTACAACAAGGGTGGCCGCCATGATGGCGAGCATCTGCTGCAGCGCAAACACAATGAGCTGCGGAAATTTGGGCTTGTCTTTGATGCCGTAGATCAGTTTGTTCATGAAAACTTCTCCTTCGTTCATAATGGTTTTTGCATGATTGCAGAAAAAACGCCCCGTCCGTAGGAGCGGACAGGGCGAAAACGCAACCGAATGGAGTTTTACAGTATTCAGCTTGTTTCACACCTCGCCGGAATCCCCTTCCGGACGCAAAAATATCATCCTGCGCATTATGACACCTTCGGCCATGGTTGTCAATGCTTTTTCCGACGTTTTTTGAAAAACATTTTGGAAAAAGGAAATGGCATCCCGTGTGGACAAGTCCTGCCGCAGGGTGGTATGATGATAAAAATCTTTTGTGGGGCGCGCAGCCTCTTCGGAGGGAATATGAACGAAAAAAACCTTGCTTTGGCGGTGGATCTCAGACATCGGCTGCATGCACACCCGGAACTTTCCAATGAGGAAGTGTGGACGCGCAATACGTTGATGGCATTTTTACGGGAACATACAAACCTTGAGATCATCGACAGGGGAAACTGGTTTTATGCTGTATACCGTGCTGCTGCACCGAAACGCCGGGTGGCGTTCCGCGCGGATTTTGATGCGCTGCCCATTGCGGATGACTGCGGAAAACCATATGCTTCCGCCATCCCGGGCTGCGGTCACAAGTGCGGGCACGATGGCCATGCGGCTGCGCTTGCGCTTTTTGCGCTCGAAGTAGATGAGAAAGGCGCGGAAAACGATATTTACTTCGTGTTTCAGCATGCGGAGGAGATCGGCGACGGCGGGCAATACTGCGCGGAGATCATCCGGGAAGATAGGATAGACGAGGTGTTTGCATTCCATAACTGGCCCGGCTATCCCCACGGCACGGTCTGCGTAAAGGATGGCTGCATCCACTATGCCTCAAAGGGCATGATCATCCGCATGGTGGGCACACCTTCTCACGCCAGCATGCCGGAATGCGGCAAAACGCCGGCTTACGCCCTTGCACGCATCATTGAAGCGGTGCCCGCACTCAATGCACGCCCGTGGAAGGGTGAGGCTCTCACCACGGTGATCGGCATGCAGCTTGGCGAAAAGGCCTTCGGCACGCAGGCCAGCGAGGGTGAGGTCTATCTCACCATCCGTGCGGACAGCGAGGCGGAGCTTGAGGAGCTTGCGTCCCTTCTTGAAAAGATGGCGAAGGATGGGGCGGAAGAATACGGCCTTACCATTGCCGTCGAGTATTGCGATGTGTTTCCGGATACCATCAACGATCCCGTCAGCACGCAGAAGGTACGCGACGCTGCCGTAAAGCTGGGATTCCCCGTGGCGGAAATGCCCATGGCGGAGCGCGGCTCTGAGGATTTCGGCTATTTCACAAAATATGCGCCGGGCTCGCTGTTCTTCATCGGCGCGGGAGAAGATGCGCCCCAGCTGCATACCGCTCCCTTTGATTTTGATGATGCATTGCTTCCTATGGTGTCGGCAATGTTTGAAGAGCTGGCAAAAGCCTGAACACGATAACGGGAAAAGGCGCCCTTCCTGCAGGAAGGGCGCCTTTTATCATCTGCCGGCAAGGGGAGTCGGCAAGCTTTTCTATGCCTTTGCGGCAAAGCGGCCTTTGTGTACGGCCATCACAAGCAGCGGGATCAGGATGATCTGCAGCAGTATACCGGGAATGGCCGATGTCACCGCACCTGCCCAGAAAGCAGAAATGCCGAAAGCGGAAGCATCGAAGCCTGCAAATACAAAGCGGGCGGCGCCCCATACAAGGCGGCCGAGGATCATAGCGCCGATGAGGGAAACATAGATAAAGGTTTTTTTCTTTGGCAGCACTGCATAAAGGAAGCCGGATACCGCGCCGTAGCAGGCGAGCTCAAAGGCCATGGATACAGCCTGTGGGAACATGGCGGGCATGCCGAAAAGAACGGAGCGCAGCAGCGGTGCGATAAAGCCGATGGCAAGCCCCCAGGGCCATCCGCAGAAGAAACCGCACAAAAGCACGGGGATATGCATCGGGCAAAGCATGTTACCGATCTCCGGGATCTGGCCGGTGAGGAAGGGGAGAACGAGCGCGATGGCAAGAAACAGCGCGGCGGCAACAAGGCGGTGGATATGGGATGATCTCATAACGATTCCTTTCCATGCAAAAACAAAAAAGCATCGCTTTCCCGTGCCGGGAAAACAATGCCTGCTTTGCATTGTACAATAAAATTTAGTGTGATATCCTTGGAGCTTCTGCTCCCGCACCGCCCTTCTGAACGATAATAAGATTATACAGAAAAAGGGCTCTTTCAGCAAGCGGTACTTTCAAGGATGGCGGCAAGCTTTTTCATAACATCCTGCACAAGGAAGGACATGGCGGTATCCGCAACGCCGGCGATAATGTTATCGCATCGGTTCATGGGTACAAGCAGCCTGACCGCCTCCGCCCGGCCCACAGCGGCCGCCATGGCGGCGGTTACCTCCCCAAGAAAGGCATCTGCGATCACGATGCCGATGGGGCCGATGATGATATCCGCTTTTCTGCAGGCGGTGATCACCGGGTTTTCGCCTGTGGCAGCCTGATCCGCCCCGGCCTTGAGCATTGCCGCAGTGGCCATGGCGTTTGTGCCCACAGCCATGATGTGCGCATTTTCAAAGCGTTCCCGGATGCCGCGAATGATCTCCTTGCCAAGTTGGCCGCCCTGTCCGTCTATCACAAGGATATGCTTTGCATTTGCCATTGCATGTTCCGCCTTTCTGTTTCCTTAGTATCAGCATACATGCTTTTCGGAAAAAAGCAAGAAAAAACAGAGCTGCCGCACTCTGCGGCAGCCCTGCTTTTCATCTTTTTTCAGGAGAGAAGGGCATCCATGCCGGCGGTCAGAATGGGCAGGTTATCCCGGTAGATGGTATTGAACTGAGAGATGGGCAGCGGATTCACGCCGCTTCCTGCTTCCACGGTGTAGCCGGGCTTGTTAAACTGAGAAATGAACCAATCCCGATAACCTGCATAAGAGTTTGCGGGGCCTTCTCTGAGTGTATAGCCGCTGCCCAAAGCCATACGCTCTGCGATAGCTTCGGAATTTGCGGGCTCATAGTCCTGATATTTCCAGAAAATGACCCGACCCTGCGTGTGGTAGGCAATGGCAAGGTCAAACCTGTTTTCGTTGGTGTAATCATATACTGCGCGGCTTTCCGGCTCGGAGAGCGCATTGGGGCCCACATATTCCCGGGGACCAGGGCGGGTGAAGCCGGCGGCGAATTTTACTTCCCGTTCCTTTTCCCAGTCGGCGGGATAGTTGGAGTTGAGGTCAACACCGCGGATATTCGCTTTCCAGCCGGAGGGGAAGGGAATGGAAGGATAGTTTGCCGCATACCGCCGCGCCTGTTCGTACAGGCTGCCCGAATCGGCGGCGCCCGTCACAAGATCGACGCCGTCCGGGTTCACAAGGGGTACGATATGCAGCGTAGTGCCGTCAAAGAGCCTTGCGGCGCTGATGCCGCCGATCCTGCCGCCCGAGGCATAGGCTTCGGCATAATCTTCAAGGAATTTAAGAAGCAGCGGCGTTGTGATCCACTCATTGGCATGGTGGGAAGCGTTGTAAAAGACCCGCTTTGTGCCGCTGCCCATCACGAGTGCTTCAATGGGCGATCCCGATACGCTGGTGCCGATCCTCCTTTTGCGGATGAAGGGATAGCGCGCTGCAAGCCCCTCGCTGATAAGCTCTGTCAGCTCTGATGTGTAGGAAACGTTTGTGGGTACCACATCAAAAGGCAGAGGGATGATAAGTGTTTCTCCAACAAAGATCAAATTCGGATTTTCACGGGGGTTGGCGGTAAGCAAGGCTTCCACCGTGGTGCCGTAACGCCTTGCAATGGAAGAAAGGGTGTCGCCTCTTCGCACCGTGTATTCCACATATCCTGTCAGATAGGGCTTGAGTGCAGCAAGAGTGCGCTGACCCACAATGCCGTCTACCTGCAGGCCGTTAGCCCGCTGGAAGGCGCGTACGGCGCTGTCCGTTCTGCTGCCGAAAATACCGTCTATGGTGCCAGGTGAAAAGCCTGCTCTTGTCAGGGCAAGCTGCACCATCTCCACATAAGGGCCTCTGTCGCCCCGGCGGAGCCAGCTTTCTTCCGCTTCCATAAAGGGCGCAAGGGCGGCCCAGGTGCGGCTGCCAACGATGCCATCCACCTGCAGGCCTTTTGCCCGCTGAAAAGCGCGCACAGCAGCTTCTGTTCTGCTGCCGAAAATACCGTCGATATCCCCTGCATCAAAACCGGCGCGCCTAAGAGCGCGCTGCAGCACCTTGACGTCTTCGCCCCGGTCGCCGCGTCGCAATGTTCTCATCTTTGACCACCTCGTTTTGCTTTTTGCTGCCAATATATGCGTGCTGCCCGGAAAGGGTGAGAGCGCTGCATGTTGTCTTCCGCTAACAATTGCACGGCTCAAAAATACAAGGTATCCCGGGTGTGGCATGATGTTTTAATGAAATATTAAGCAATAGCATGATAGAATCTTTATGACAGCCCGTGATAGAATGTTTCTGCAAAGGGAAACACCCCGTTTTCCTTTCCTTTTTACAAAGAAACGGAGGAAATATCGCTTGTATAACATTCTGATCTGCGATGACGAAAAGGATATCGTTTCTGCACTCAGGATTTACCTCAGTGCGGAAGGTTATCATACATTTGAAGCGTATAACGGCCGGGAGGCACTTGAGATTCTTGGAAGGGAAACGGTGCATCTTGCGCTGCTCGACATCATGATGCCCGGGCTTGACGGCCTTGCGGTCACGGCGGCGCTGCGTGAAAAGAGCAACATTCCCGTGATCCTTCTTACGGCGAAAAGCGAGGATACGGATAAGGTGCTGGGCCTTTCCATCGGCGCGGATGATTACGTCACAAAGCCCTTCAACCCGGTGGAGCTGATCGCGCGGGTACGTTCGCAGCTCAGACGCTATACCATGCTCGGCGGCATGAGCGGACCGGAACGGAATCCTTCTGTGATCTCTATCGGCGGTGTGGAACTGGATGATGAAGCAAAGCGCGTTACCCTTGAAGGGGAGAATGTGAATCTGACGCCTATCGAATACAATATCCTCAGGCTTCTTATGGAAAATCCGGGAAAGGTATTTTCATCCACCCGTATCTATGAACTCGTCTGGAAGGATGCGGCCTGGGGTGCGGAAAATACCGTTGCGGTACATATCCGCCATATCCGGGAAAAGCTGGAGATCAATCCTGCGGAACCCCGCTATGTGAAGGTGGTCTGGGGTCAGGGCTATAAATTTGAGAAGGGAGAAAAAAGATGAAAAGCACACACAGTTTCGGCGTGAAAGCAACGGCAGTCTTTTTGATGATGCTGTTTTCCTTCTTTGTGTTCTTCGGCGTCTGGACGACTTTCGGCATGGTGAATGACGATTATTATAGCTATGGGTTGATCCTGCAGGATAACCTTCGGAAATATCACGAATCGTTGGAGGAATACGGCTTCAACATCTATCACAGCATCATCACCCGGCTTTACCCCTACCGCTATGCGGTGCCTGTTATCGCGGCGGTGCTGCTGCTTATTGTGCTCGCCCTGTGGGTATTTCTTCTTTCCGCTGCGGGGCGGCACAGCAACAGGGCGGAGGCCGTGCGAAACCTGCAGGACAGGATCCCATTTGATGTTTACCTTCTTCTTGTGTTTTTTGCCGCTTGGTTTCTGTTCTATCTTTTTGATCACATTGCCTTTGTGGCCGGTGCTTCCTATGCGGATGACCTTTTGCACATTCTGCTGTTGGCGCTGCTTATGACGGCGGCAGCAGGAGGTGTTTTTGCCCTTTCCATGACAGTTGCCACCCGCATCAAAACGAAAACGCTGTTTATAAACACCGCTATTTTCGTTGTGCTCAAGGGCATATGGAAAGTGCTGTGCTTTGTCGGCAGGGGCATTCTGATATTTTGCCGGAATTTACCCATTCTCTGGAAAACGGTGCTGCTTTTCCTTTTTTATGTATTTTGTGTTTTCCTGCTTTCATTGGGGATCCGGTATTCCTTTTTCATGCTCCTTGCATTCATGGGCATCAATATGACGGCGCTGATCCTGTTTATTGTGCTGGCGCTGCAGGCGGATAAGCTCAGAACAGGTGCAAGGCGGCTTGCCATGGGGGACTTTACGCACCGGATTCCCACGGATTATCTTTGGGGAGAATTCAAACGCCATGGGGAAAATCTGAACAGTATCGGCAGCGGCATGAACCGGGCGGTGGAGGACCGCATTAAGAGCGAAAGGCTTAAAACAGAGCTTATTACCAATGTGTCCCATGATATCAAAACGCCCCTTACTTCCATTTTGAACTATGTGGATCTACTGAAAAAAGAGCCGCAGGGCAGTGAGAATGCAGCGGAATATCTTGCTGTGATCGACAGGCAGGCCAACAGGCTCAAAAAGATGACGGAGGATGTGGTGGAAGCCTCAAAGGCATCCACGGGCAATATCCGGGCGGAGCTTGTCCCTACGGATGCGGCGGAGCTTTTGAACCAGTGTCTTGGCGAATTTGGCGAAAGGTTTGCAGCGGCAAAGCTTGCCGTGGTGGTGCAGAAACCGGAAATGCCGCTCATTATCACGGCTGACGGAAGGCTGCTTTCAAGGGTGCTGGACAACCTTCTTGGCAATATCTCCAAATATGCGCAGCCGGAAACGCGTGTATATGCGTCGCTGTTCCGAAACGGCGCGGATGTGGTCATCTCACTGAAAAATGTTTCCCGGGAAGCGCTCAATGTGTCGGAAGATGAGCTGATGGAACGTTTTGTAAGAGGAGACAGCGCAAGGACGAGCGAGGGCAGCGGCCTCGGCCTTTCTATTGCGCGAAGCCTGACGGAGCTGCAGGGCGGCAGGTTTACCATCGCCATCGACTGTGATCTCTTCAATGCGGAACTGTGCTTTGCGGCGGCGGAGCCGCAGGCGGGGCTGCCGGGATAAGCAAATAAAAGCGGCGGGGGAAAAGCCCGCCGCTTTTGTATAAAGAACCAAAGCGTGAATAAAAATACAAGTATAAAAACAAAAAAGAAGGGAAAAAGAGAAAACTAAGAATATATAATCAAAAAATACGTATAAAAATTTAGAAAAAGGGTTGCAAAATAAAATCTGCGGTAGTATAATTCCGTTCAGTGAACAAGATTTCAATTTGGAGGATATAAACATGAAGAAAATCTTTGCGCTGCTTTTTGCGGCAATCATGCTCTTTGCGGCTGCAGGCTGCAGCGGCGTTCCCGCCAACACCGTTTTCAGTGCGGATGACATCCCCGGCAAGGTCGTGGGCGTACAGCTTGGCACCACCGGCGATATCGTTTACGCATCCGAGTACGAGGCCGACGGCGAGACCACCGTTGAGCGCTACACCAAGACCAACGACGCCGTGCAGGCTCTCAAACAGGGCAAGCTCGACTGCATCATCCTTGATGAGCAGCCCGCCAACTACTATGCTGCCGCCAACGAAGACCTTAAGGTCATTGCGGGAGACTTCGATCCTGAAGATTATGCCATCGCCGTTGCAAAGGAAAACACCGAACTGCTTGACCAGATCAACAGCGCTCTTGCGACGCTGAAGGAAAACGGCACCCTTGACAACATCATCGCCAACTACATCGGCGAAGACGATGTACAGGGCACCATGCCTTATGTTTCTTCCAACACCGATTATTCCAACGGCCAGCTTGTGATGGTCACCGAAGCCACCTTCCCGCCCTATGAATATTACGAAGGAGGCGACGGCAAGATCGTCGGTATCGATATCGATATGGCGCAGGCCATCGCGGATATCCTTAAGATGGAACTTGTGGTGCAGGATATCGCCTTTGATACCATTGTTACTTCCGTGCAGACCGGCAAGGCGGATATCGGCGTAGCGGGTCTTACCGTCAACGAAGACAGGCTTGAGTATGTCAACTTCTCCGATTCCTATGTGACTGCGACCCAGGTGCTGATCGTCCGCGCCAAATAAGAGATATTTGCAAAATAACAACCGTAACACCCCGTGCCGCAGGCAGAGTTTTGCCCGCGGCACAGGCTTGTTTTCAAGGCAACACCGCAACCATGGAAAGGAGAACGAATGGCACCGATCTTTACCGGCGCTTTTATCAACGGGCTGATCAATTGGCTGCTGCAGCAGTGGTCTGCCTTCAGCGCAGATTTCTACTTGAACTTTATCAAAGAGGATCGCTGGAAATACCTTGTGCGCGGCCTTGGCATTACGCTGGAAGTCGCTTTCTTTGCGGCGATCATCGGCATCATCCTTGGCGCGCTGTTTGCCATCATCCGTACCACAGCGGATAAAAGCGACAAAAAAGGCTTCCTGCTTCGCTGTGTGAACTGGATGGTCAAGCTGTATATTACGGTGGTGCGGGGCACGCCGGTGGTAGTACAGCTTCTGATTATCAACTTTGTTATCTTTTCCTCCGTGCTGATCGATGCTGCTATTGTCGCTATCATTGCTTTCGGTCTTAATTCCGCTGCTTATGTGGCGGAGGTATTCCGTTCCGGCATCATGAGTATTGATGAAGGGCAGTTTGAGGCGGGTCGCAGTCTCGGCTTCGGCTATTGGGACACGATGAAATACATCATCATGCCCCAGGCCATCAAAAACGTGCTTCCTGCCCTTGCAAACGAGTTTATCACCCTTTTAAAGGAAACCTCCGTTTCCGGTTATATCGGCTTGATGGATCTGACAAAGGCCGGGGATATCATCCGCAGCCGCACCTTTGCACCCTTCCTGCCGCTGATCGCGGTGGCACTGATCTATCTCATCATGGTTGTCGCGCTTTCTTCCGGTGTCACAAAGCTTGAAAGGAGGCTTCGCAATGGCTCACGCTGAACCGATCCTCGAGGTAAAGGGATTAAAGAAATATTACGGCGAAGTGCATGCCCTCGATGATGTAACGGAAACCATCTGCAAGGGCGAAGTGGTGGCGATCATCGGACCTTCCGGCAGCGGCAAATCCACCTTTCTCCGCTCGCTGAACCTGCTTGAGACACCCACCGCGGGGCAGATCCTGATGGATGGCGTGGATATCACTGGGGCAAAGGCGGATGTCAACAAGCTGCGGCAGAAGATGGGTATGGTGTTCCAGCAGTTCAACCTGTTTCCGCACATGACGGTTCTTAAGAACCTGACTTTGGCCCCCATGAAGCTGCAGAAGAAAACGCAGGCGGAAGCGGAAGCTCAAGCCATGTCGCTGTTGAAGCGTGTCGGACTTGCGGAGCGTGCCGCCGCCTATCCCGCGCAGCTTTCCGGCGGTCAGAAGCAGCGTATCGCCATTATGCGTGCACTTGCCATGCAGCCGGAGGTCATGCTGTTTGATGAGCCCACAAGTGCCCTCGACCCGGAAATGGTGGGCGAGGTGCTCGAAGTTATGCGGGACCTTGCGAAAGCCGGTATGACCATGGTGGTGGTTACCCACGAAATGGGCTTTGCAAGGGAAGTTGCAAGCCGCGTCATCTTTATGGACGAAGGCCGCATCGTGGAAGAGGGCAAGCCGGAAGCGATCTTTGACGATCCCAGGAGCGAGCGCCTTAAGAACTTCCTTGCGAAGGTACTGTAAAAGAAAAGAGAGGAGATGCTTTCTTGTCGGGATATTCCTAACGGGCATCTCCTTTTTTGCGCAATAAAGGCGGCGCATCCTTCGATGCGCCGCCTTTGTATGCCGCAGTGAGGCGGTTTTTATTTGCCGAACATCTTGCCGAGACCACCGAGAAACTCGCCGGCTTTTTCCGCGTTGAGCTTCGCGAGGATGGCGTCTGCCAGCTTTTTGACCTGATCGTCAGGAAGGTCGATGCCAAGCTTGGATTCAAGGGTCTTGACGGGATCTTTTTTAAAGTTGGTCAGAAGATCCTTATCCGCACCGATCTTTTTTGCAAGGTCGCCGGCTTTTCCGAGAAGTTCGTTCAGATCGAGTTTCTTGTCCGCCATGGTTATGCCTCTTCCTTGATGACCTCAGCTTCGGGGGCGTTCTTGCGAACGCTCTCAACGCCGTTTTCGCAGTTGGGTTTGTTCACATAGCCTTCAGAAACAGCGATGATCTCGCCGTTTCGGGCCTTCAGACGGAAGCGGAATTCGCCGGCCTTGTCGGTGTAGATCTCAAACTTGGGGTGCTTTGCAACTTCATAGTTTTCTGCAGTCTGGTCCTCGAGATTGGCGAGAGCGGCGTTCTTGCGGACGCTTTCAATGCCGTTCTTGCAGGCGGCTTCGGTAGTATAGATCTCCGAAGTGGCGATAACCTGGCCGTTGGTGGCTTTGAGGTCAAACTTGAAACCGGTCTTAGTCTGCTTAAGGATGAATTTTCCCATAGGTTTACCTGCTTTCTTAGAAATGTCATTGGTTTGGCTGTATTATAGCATATTGCATTTCATAAGGCAAAGAAAAAGCAGAGCGGCGGCTCTGCTTTTTGTCATGTTGTTTTTAGTTTTCGGGAAGTGCCAGCCGATATTCGGGCAGCAGCGCGCCGCCTGCATAGCCGGGCCAGACATAATAGCGGTTGGGGTGCATCTTGTAGGTGGTGGTGGCGATTTTTTCGCGGCGCACTTCCTCTTCGCCCATCATGTAGACCTTGAAGGTGTCGTACACATAACCCTTCTTGGCCTCGTTTTTCAGCATCCAGTATGGGGAAGTAAGGGAAGCGAGGGGGATGAATTCATCCGCCGTAGGTGCAATGGAAGGAAGCTCTTTGGAAACAAGCTTGATGGAATCAAAGTCGCCGCTGAATGGGAGACCGTAGATCTCACACCAAACGTTCTGGTTTACGGTATCGATCCAGGTGAAGACGTAAATGGGCGCTTCGGTGTTGTTGCTCCATTTAAAATCGATGGTGCCGGTGTTGATGGTAGCATCGAGACCACCGTCCACATAGCTGAGGCGGCTCGAATGTGCCTGCCGGTAAACGATCTCATAATCGCCCATCAAAATGGCGTTGTACATGGTAGTGGAAACCTGGCAGACGCCGCCGCCGGGCTGGTCTTCCGTATTGGCACCGCCTTCGATAACCGCAGGGGCAAGCTGCCAGCCATGTTTTTCATAGCGGGGGCCGAGGGTATCGTTGCAGGAGAATACATCGCCGGGCTGCATCACGGTGCCATAGACAAGACCGCAGGCCTTGGTCATGTTGTGCACGCGGGTGGGACGGTCATAGTTGCCTTTGGAGAAACTGGTGGAGGCGATGGAACGCAGCACCAGGGACTGCTTGATGGTAGCAACGGTAACGGCGGGGTATACGGGCTGGAGCTCAAAATGCACATCGCCGTATTCATGGGCTTCCGCCGCCGCATAAACAGCGCTCACAAGCGCTTCCTGATCGAGGAAGAAGCCGTTGGTGCCTTCCACAAAGTCGAAACGCTTGTCGCGGATATCCGCACCTGCGGCGACTTCTTCTTCGGTAAGGCCGATATTGACCGCGTTGATGGCATCGGTCTTTTCGTTCATTTCAAGCTGTTTAACGCTGAAAGTGGCATCGGTAGCCGGGGTGTCAAGCTCCGCTGCGATATTGGCGACAAAGCCTTCCACGTCCACGGGCGCGGCTTCGTAAGAAAGGCTGAAACTGCGGCCGGTGAGGGCGATATC
The DNA here is from genome assembly GCA_015056105.1 of Clostridiales bacterium. GTDB lineage: Bacteria > Bacillota > Clostridia > Christensenellales > CAG-138 > UBA1685. The sequence continues at coordinate 14,905 of SVGX01000040.1, forward strand.
CGCCACCTCTGCCTGCAGGGTCTCAAGATCGCCGGTCCGGCCAAGGGTCATGGCTTCGGCGACAACTTCCTTTGTATCAAAGGTGATGTCGAAATGGGTGATGTCAAAATCATAGTTGTGTTCGCCGTCGGTAATGCGGAATGCAACATCCGCCACAAGGGCTTCTTCCGCGCTCTTGAGCGCTTCCGTAGCCTGCTCGGGAGTCATGCCCGAAACATCCACGCCGGCGATAGTGATGCCCGGGTGCAGAACGCCGGAATTGATGATGCTCTGGCGCAGTTCTTCGTCTTTGTCCGCCTTGATCTTGAGGGCAAGAAGAATACCGCCCGCGACGATAGCGACGGCAAGAAGTATGATAAGCACCTTCATTCCGGTGGAAAGGGTCTTTTTGTTGGTTGCGGTTTGTGCCATGAAGACCACCTCTTTATATGAAAAATAATACTGTTCGGGGAACCGGGGGGGCCGGTTTCCATAGAAAGCCACTTTTATTATACCTATCCATCGGAGGAGATGTAAAGGGCATCCTGCCGAAAAAGAAGGTCTTTACACATAATTCATAATTTGACAATACCTTGCTGTACTGCCCGCAGGGGTTGCGCGGCAGGTGATATCGGTGGTATAATACACATTCGAAAAGCAGAATAAAGGAGAAAAAACAATGAGACGCAGCAATGTTCAGAATCTTGTGATCCATGCACTGTTCATCGCGCTGATCTTCGTGCTTGGTCTTACGCCCGTGGGTCTTATCCCGCTGGGCTTTATCAACGTGACCATCCTTTGCATCCCAACCATTGTGGGCACCCTTGCCCTTGGGCTCAAAAGCGGTCTGCTGCTTGGTTTTTTCTTTGGCTCTGTCAGCCTGCTTTCCGCGCTCGGTCTTTCGCTGACCCCCCCGAGCGGCCTTGCCCAGATGCTTCTTGCGGCAAACCCGTTCTTCCTTATGCTGATGTGCTACATTCCCCGCCTGCTCGTACCGGCAGTTACCCACTTTACCTTCCGGCTTATGACTGCCAAAAGGGAAAGCGGCCTTGCCGCAGCGCCTGCGGCTGCTCTCGGTTCCTTGACGAACACGGTGTTCTATCTTGGGCTGATGTTGCTTTTCTTTGTGATCTGCGGTCTTGATTCCACGCCTGTTCTTACCATCATCGGCGGTACAGGCCTTATTGCAGGCTCTCTTGAGGCAGTGGCGGCGGCGGTCATTGCAACGCCTGTGCTTGCGGCGCTCAAAAAACTGCATTTCTTCAAGTAAAAACAAGTTTTGCCAAAGCGAGGATATCCTGTTATGATCCTGACGATGGATGTGGGCAACACCAACATCAAGACCGGCCTTTACGAAAACGGCAAGCTGCGCAATTCCTGGCGCATGACTACGGACCCCCGCAAAACCTCCGATGAATACGGTGTGCAGATGGAGGCTTTTTTCGGCCACCTTGGCATTTCCACAACGGAAGTGAAGGGTATCATCATGTCCTCCGTTGTGCCTTCTGTCAATTATACCATCGAGCATATGTGCAGCCTGTATTTTTATGGGCAGCAGCCCATGATGGTATCGAGCAAGCTTGAACTTGGCCTTGATATCCTTTATGATTATCCGGAGGCCCTCGGTGCGGACCGTATCTGCAATGCGGTGGCGGCTTACCATACCTACGGCGGCCCCGTCATTATCATCGACTTCGGAACCGCCACCACGTTTTCCGTGGTATCCCGTGGCGGTGCCTTTATTGGCGGCGCCATTGGTCCGGGCATCATCGTATCCACGGATGCTTTGGTGGAAAAGGCTGCCATGCTACACAAGGTGGAATATATAAAGCCCCGGTATACCATATGCAAAAACACAAAAGATGCCATTCAGTCCGGTATCATCAACGGCTATGTGGGTTTTGTGGAAAACATTGTGCGCCATATGAAGACGGAGGTTGAAGGCAACACCACCGTGATCGCCACGGGCGGCATGTCCTCCATGATTGCCGCAGAAACGGACTGTATTGATGTGCTCAATCCCACGCTGACCCTTGAAGGCCTGAACCTGATCTACAACATGAACCGCTAACGGAGCGAAAGCCATCGAAGCGCTGCCGCGATGCTGATCAGCAGCTGCAGCAGAAAAAGACCGTAACACACATTGCGCCGCAGGCTGT
>SVGX01000041.1 GCA_015056105.1 Clostridiales bacterium
GCCATGGTATTCCGCTCCGATTCTGATTATAACTTTTTGATGGCTCTGAGCTTCGCGCTGTGTGCGCGGGGGTTGTCCTCAAGTTCCGTTTCATCCGCCACGATGGGCTTTTTGGTCAGCACCTTTGCCGTGGGCGTTTTTCCGCAGGTGCACATAGGTGCGCGGGGATCGCAGGTGCAGGGATTTTCAAAGTTTCTGAACGTCTGTTTGACGATGCGGTCTTCAAGGGAATGGAAGGTGATCACCGCGAGGATGCCGCCCGGGTTCAGAAGATCGTGGGCGCTTCGGATCGCCTCTTCAAGGCCGTTGAGCTCGCCGTTCACCTCGATGCGCAGCGCCTGAAATGTGCGCCTTGCGGGGTGCTGCGGTTCTCGCCTTGCGGGGGCGGGAAGTGCGAGTTTTACGATCTCCGCAAGCTGTGTGGTACTGTTGAGGGGTTCCTTTCCCCTCTCCCTTACGATAGCAGATGCCACGCGCTGCGCGTAACGTTCCTCGCCGTAATCGCGGATGATGCGCTGCAGTTCTTCCTGCGGATAGCCGTTTACCACATCGTAGGCCGAAAGCGGTGCGGAAGGATCCATCCGCATATCAAGGGGTGCTTCTTCGTGGTAGGAAAAACCGCGCTGCGGCGTGTCGAGCTGGTAGGAGGAAACGCCGAGATCAAGCAGGATGCCATCCACACCGTAAACACCCTTTGCGGCAAGAAGCTGTTTCATATCGAAAAAGTTGCCGCGGAGCGCCGTAAAAGCTTCTCCAAAAGGTGCAAGGCGTTCGCTTGCGGCGGCAATGGCCGCGCTGTCGCGGTCGATGCCGTAAAGCCTGCTTCCGTCTTTGGGAAGCAGGGAAAGCACCGCTTCCGCGTGTCCGCCGCCGCCGAGGGTGCCATCCACAAAGGTGCCTCCCCGGGCGGGATCAAGAAATTTCGTGACCGTATCCCGCAGGATGGGAATATGGTGAAAATGGACCTTTGTCATATGCCGAGCCCCGCCAGGTAGGAAAGCGCTTCGCTTTCATCGGTTTCGGTCTCGTTTTGCTCAAGCTTGTTTTCCCAGGCTTCCTGGCTCCAGATTTCGATGCGGTTGCCCATGCCCACGAGCACGGCGTCTTTGTCGATGCCCGCATACTTTCTGAGGGTATTGCCGATCAGGATGCGGCCCTGCTTGTCCAGTTCGCAGTCACAGGCGTTGGCAAAGATCATGCGCAGCGCGTTTTGGGCTTTTACATCCGTCATGGCAATTTTGTTGTAGCGTTCAAGGAGGCCGTTCCAAACATCGAGAGACATGCCGAAAAGACACCTGCCTTCGTCCTTCCCCAGCATGCCGCGGGTGACGATGACGGTGTTTCCGAGATCCTCGCGCCACTTGGCCGGAATAAAAAGCCGGCCCTTGGCGTCCACGGTATGCTCAAACGAATTGATCAGCATCGCGTCCGCCTCCTTCAAAACCTGCAAAAGTATATGGGAATACACCTTTACATTATCGTAGCTTTATTATACAACCAACTCCTCCACTTTGCAACACTTCAACCCACTTTTATTGATATTTACGCCATTTTTATTGTCATTGGGAACACCTTTGCGGTTTCGGACAACAAAAAACAGCCTCTGTCTTTCAGAGGCTGTTGCGTTCCTGTATTTTCAGGTCTCAAGAATCAATTTCGGTTTGAATTGGAGATGATCCGCCGAGCAAAGGGAGTAAAAAATGCCGTTTCGTTCCCCCTCAAAAGCGTTCTTACACGCCTTGCCGTGCAGGTGTCCGTATATGACATGCCTTGCACCGTGCTGTTCAAAAAGCTCCGTAAAGCCGGAAGGCATACGCCGCTCATTGAAGGGAGGGTAATGCATCATGCAGACAAGCGTCTTCCCCTTCGGTACTTTCGAAAGCGAAAGGCCCATGCGGATCACTTCACGTTCGTAGATGGGGCGGTCTTCCTTTTCATCGAAGCCGATGCTGCCGGGGCAGGGCCAGCCGCGGGAACCGGCGATGGCGATGTCACCCCAGATAAAGGCATCGTTCTGCAGCGCATGGATGCCCGGGGGCAGAACGGCGCGCACCTTGGAAAGGGAATTCCACCAATAATCGTGGTTGCCGCGAAGAATAAGCTTGACACCCGGCAGTGCCGCGATGGTCTCAAAATCAGGCAGCGCATCCTTCAGCTGCATCGCCCAGCTGATGTCGCCCGGGATCAGCACAAGGTCGTCTTCCCCCACCGTATCGAGCCACGCTTCCCGGATGCGGGCAAGGTGGTTATCCCACTGGGGGCCGAACACATCCATGGGTTTATCAACGCTGCCGGCAAGATGCAGATCTGCCAGCGCAAACAGTTTCATTCCACCCAAGTTCGATCACACTTACATTTCGTCGTCGGGATCGGAGAGGGGATCGCCCTCTTCCACATCGCCAAGTTCCTTGTCGATCTCATCGAGTTCGCTTTCCGGAATCTCACCATCCTCGGGCAGCGGTACTTCGAGTTCATCGAGTTCCACACCGTCAAGGGAAAGCTCGCTGTGTTCATGCACATCTTCGTTGAGGTTGGAGAGCTTTTCCTGCCGGCGGGCTTCCCTGAGGCAGATGGCGCAAAGCTCCGCACCCTTTACAGCAGCATTCTCGCCGCATTCGATACACATGATCACGGCGTCATCGCGGTCTGCTTCGCCTTTCATTTCGCGCCTGCAGACGCCACAGTATTTTTCATCCTCACGGATATAATTCAGTTCACAGCGGGGACATTTCCTAAGGCCCATTGCGGCACCCTCCAACTTTTCGGTTTTTTTACTCCACTATTATGCGAAAGGGAGTTTACCCTGTCAATACCTTTTTTGACAAACCACTTCCGAATCACAGAAATTTATAAAAAACGATAGAAAAAGAGACCCTTGGCAGGTCTCTTTGGTCAATTATGCGTTCTCACCTTTCGCATCCTGCAGGATGGCGCCGATGCGTTTGAGCACCTCTTCCCTGCCTTCTGCGTTTTCCGAGGAATAGGGGATGGCGTAGGGCGGCGCACCGAGAAGCTTTGCAGCGGTGTTCGCCGCCTGCTGCCGCTTGGAGCGGGCAAGTTTATCGCTCTTTGTGGCGATCAGCGTAAAGGGCACGCCGTAATAGATGATCCATTCGAACATCTGCTTATCTTCCGCCGTGGGCGCATGGCGGATATCGATAAGCATGAAAATATGCGTCAGTCTGCCGGAAGAAAGATAATTCTCCATCAGCTGGCCCCATTTTTCCTTTTCGGTTTTCGGCGCCTTTGCAAAGCCGTAGCCCGGAAGATCCACGAGGTGGAAGGCATCGTTGATGCGAAAAAAGTTGATGAGCCTTGTCTTTCCCGGACTTGCGGAAATGCGCGCAAGCTTGAAATTGTTGCACAGAGAATTGATGAGGCTCGATTTCCCCACGTTTGATTTTCCCACCATGGCGATCTGCACGCCGCTCTCGGGATATGTGCCGCCAAGGCCCACACTGGTATCAAAGGCGGCTTTTTTGATCATAAACTGTTCCATCGTTCCCCCGATCGTTTTTTGTTACTGGATAGCACCCGGCTGTCCCTGGGCATTCATATGCAGCGGCAGTACCGTTTCCTCCTGGTGTACCTGTGGTTTGGGCATGCGTTTGAGCGCCGTGGAAAGCACCTGCATCGCATCGCGGGCAAAGGTGACCTTAAGAGCGTCCCGCACCTCCGCAGGCACTTCGTAAAGATCCTTTTTATTGTCTTCCGGAATGATGACTGCCGTCATGCCCGCCCTTGCCGCAGCAAGCAGTTTTTCACGAAGACCGCCGATAGGCAGTACCCTGCCCCGGAGGGTGATCTCGCCGGTCATGGCCACATTGGCCTTCACCGGGATGCCCGTCAGGGCGCTGGCGATAGCCGTCATCATGGTGATGCCCGCAGAGGGTCCATCCTTGGGTACCGCGCCCTCCGGCACATGCACGTGGATATCCCGCTTGTCGAGAGGAGCCGCGATGCCGAGAGTCTCCGCATGGGCTTTCAGATAAGTAAGGGCAGCCTTCGCGCTTTCCTGCATCACATCGCCGAGCTTGCCCGTCAGCAGCACCTGTCCGCTGCCGGGGACGATTTGCACTTCCACTTCAAGAAGTTCACCGCCGACGCTGGTCCAGGCAAGTCCGTTAACCACGCCCACAAGGTCCTCCCTGTGTGCAGCGATATCAAGGTAGCGCGCCGGCCCAAGATAATCCTTCATCCGCTGGGATGTCAGGCGCACGCGGCTCTTGCCCTCGCCGATCTCGCAGGCTGCCTTGCGGCAGACTTTTGCGAGAGTGCGTTCAAGGCTTCTGACACCCGCTTCCCGGGTGTAGCCGCGGATAAGCTCTGCCATGGTCTCATCGGGCACGGCGAGCATGGAACGCTTCAGGCCGTGCTTTTCCATCTGTTTGGGCAAAAGGTGACGTTTGGCGATCTCCCGCTTCTCGTTTTCAAGGTAGCTGGGCACTTCGATGACCTCCATGCGGTCAAGAAGCGGCCGCGGGATGGTATCGATGCTGTTGGCGGTGGTAATGAACATCACCCTGGAAAGATCGTATGTCACTTCAAGGAAATGATCCCGGAAGGCATGATTCTGCGCGCTGTCGAGCACCTCCAGCATGGCGGAGGCGGGATCGCCGCGCATATCACTTGTAAGCTTGTCGATCTCGTCGAAAAGAAGCACCGGGTTCACCGTGCCCGCTTCCCGCATGGCAGCGATGATGCGGCCCGGCATGGCGCCGATGTAGGTGCGCCTGTGGCCGCGGATCTCCGCTTCGTCATGGATGCCGCCAAGGCTCATGCGTACGAATTTACGGCCGATAGCCTTTGCGATGGATTCGCTGACCGAGGTCTTACCAACGCCCGGAGGGCCCACAAAGCAGATGATCTGCCCCGTTACCTTGCCGGTAAGCCTTGCAACAGCAAGGTGCTCAAGGATGCGTTCCTTCACCTTTTCAAGGCCGTAGTGATCCGCATCCAGCACTTCCCGCGCATGGGCGAGTTCAAGGTTGTCCTCGCTTTCCTCTACCCAGGGAAGATCCAGCATGCACTCGATATAGTTGCGCATCTGCGGCTGCTCATGGGAGCCTGCCGGCAGTTCGCGGAAACGGCCGATCTCCTTTTTCAGCTTTTCCCGCAGCTCGTCGGGCATGGCCTTTTTCGCAAGCTTCTCAAGGAAAGCATCCGCTTCGGTCTGCTCCGTTTCGCCAAGCTCGGCGCGGATAGCCTTGATCTGTTCCCTGAGATAGTATTCCTTTTGATTTTTATCCACCCGGCGCTTGACTTCCTGGGAAATGCGCCTGTCCACGCGAAGGATCTCGATTTCATCAAGAACAAGGGACAGTGTGGTGCGAAGCCGTTCCGGCACATGGAAGCATTCGAGTACCTGCTGACGCTGTTCCGCTTTGCCGAGGGTGACATTGGCGACGGCATCCGCAAAGGCGCCCACATCCGCCGTGTGGCTGATAGTCTCCGCAGTATCGGCGGAAAGCTTGGTGGAAAGAGCCGTAAATTCCCCGAGGGCTGCCGCAAGGCGGCGGCGCAGCGCTTCCGCTTCCGTTTCATCAAAGGGCAGCGGATCAAGGGAGACCGCATCCGCAGTCAGGTAACTTTCCATGCGGATGTTGGTGAACCTGGCACGGCAGATGCCGTAAACCAGAACACGCATGGTATCGCCGGGCAGGTTCAGCGTCTGCCGGATGCGGCAGATGGTACCGATGCGGTAGATATCCTCTTCGCCCACATCGTTTTTGCGTACATCCTTCTGGGAAGTGAGAAAGACAAGGTTATCCTTCTCCCCCGCGGCGGTAAGCGCCTTGATGCTGCCCTGCCTGCCCGCGTCAAAATGCAGCAGCTCGCCCGGAAGGACCACAAGGCCCCGGAGCGGGACTACCGGAATATTTTCATATACTTTGTTGTTTCTTTCCATTTGTTCATTCCTTTTCTCCGCCGGCTCCCCGGCGGTGGGTATCTTACAATTATACATATAAACCACTTCTGTGACAACAATATGAATCTGGTGAAAAAACATAAAAAAGGAATGAAAATCTTTTTTCTGAAAAGGGCAACAGTACAAAAACGCCTCCCCGAAGGAAGGCGCAAAGAAGCAGGATCTAATCCCCGATGGCAAACCGAAGCGTACCAAGAGGCACCACACCCTTTTCAAGGGATGTTTCCCGTGGGATCGCAAAGGCGATGCGCATCACCGCCGCAATATCGTTCACGGGATAAACGTGAGCGGAAAAGGAACGGAAGCGTTCCTCCCAATTATCTTCCGGGATGATGATGTGCTCCGCCCCCGCTTCCACTGCCGCCTGCAGCTTTTCCCGGACGCCGCCCACCGGACGTACGGCGCCCGATGCGGTGATCTCCCCCGTCAGCGCAAGAAGCGGCACGGGCGCCTCGCCGGAAAGGGCGCTCATCAGCGCCACCGCCAGCGCAATGCCTGCGGAAGGGCCATCCATCGGTATGCCGCCCGGCACGTTGAAGACGATATCATACCCGGCAAGATCGAGCCCGAAGCGGCGGGAAAAAGCCAGCAGCACATTTTCCGCGGATGTGCGTGCCGTCCCCTTCCGTTTCAGCCGGCGGCCGCGAAGATCGATCTCTTCCTCCTCCACCATGCCGCCAAGGTACAGCCTCCCCCGCCCGCCTTTTGCCTTTTCTGCGCTGCATTCGATCTCAAGGGCAACGCCCTGTCCGCCGCCTGCCACCGCAAGCCCCGCGCATACGCCGGACCGGGGCGTTTTCGAAAGCCGCGGCAGAATATGCCGGCTGTGGCGGCAGCATTCCGCCACCCACTCCACATCCTCCGCCGTGACCGTATCCCGACCCTCCGCGTGGGCACCGCCCGCAGCCAGCTGCACGATATTCACCGCATCGCGCCCGGATGCACAATAGGAAGCACAGACGTGCGATGTCGGCTCATCCATCGCTGCACCCAGCTTTTTTGCCGCCCCCGCCGCGATGGAGGCAAGCTCTTTCTGCCCGAGAGGCTTAAAAAACAGTTCCACACACCGTGAGCGGAGTGCAGGCGGCATTTCCTCCGGCGCGCGGGTGGTGGCGCCGATGAGCCTGAAATCCGCGGGCAGGCCGTTTTGAAAGATATCATGGATATGTGCCGGTATCGCGGTATTTTCCGGGGAATAATAGGCGCTGTCAAAATGTACCCGCCGGTCCTCGAGTACCTTCAGAAGCTTATTCATCTGCACAGGATGCAGCTCGCCGATCTCATCGAGGAACAGCACGCCGCAATGCGCCCTTGTGACAGCACCGGGTTTCGGCTGCGGCACACCCTGCGAGCCGAGCTGCCCCGCCCCCTGATAGATGGGGTCATGCACGGAACCGATCAGCGGATCCGCAATGGCGCGTTCATCAAAGCGTACACAGGTGGCGTCCACTTCCACAAAAGCCGCATCCTTCCCGAAAGGCGAATCCGGGTTTTGCTTTGCTTCTTCCAGCACAAGCCTTGCGGCACAGGTCTTGCCCACGCCCGGCGGGCCGTAGAGCAGCACATGCTGCGGGTTTTTGCCGCACATCGCCGCCCGGAGTGCGCGTATGCCGTCCTCCTGCCCGATGATCTCCCCCATTTCCGCCGGGCGTGAAAGCTCTGTCAACGGCAAAGAAAGGCTCTTTTTCCGCGCTTCCCGCAGTTCCAGCAGCTGTTTTGTGACGCCCCGCTCCGCGCTGCGCCGGGGCGTTCCCGGTTCCTTATAGCGGCGGCTGTTCACAAGCCACAGCGCGCCGCCGAACAAAAGCATCTGTACCAAAAGAAAGATCAGGATCTCCATGCTGTTCCTCCAACCGTTGTTTACGCTGTTAGTATGATAAAAAACAGGAAAAACACCCATGACAGTTGCTGGCAGAAGGGGCATACCAATCACAAAAACGCCCGCATCTTTCGATACGGGCGTTTTTGTGATTTGGCTTATTCGGCGCTGGTCCCTTCGGGGAGGGCAGCCGTGCCGTCCTCAAGCAGGAAGCGCGGGGCTTCGAGCTTCTCAATGACCTCTTTTGTGATGGTACAGCGCTTGACTTCCGGGCGGGAGGGGATGTCGTACATGATGTCGAGCATCACTTCCTCGCAGATGGCGCGAAGGCCGCGGGCGCCGGTCTTGCGCTCGATGGCCTTTTTGGCGATCTCCACAAGGGCACCTTCTTCGAACTCAAGCTCCACCCCGTCCATTTCAAACAAGCGCTTGTATTGGCGGGTCAGCGCATTTTTCGGCTGGGTCAGGATATCGATCAGCGCATCTTGATCAAGCTGATGCAGCGTGACGATGATGGGCATACGGCCCACGAATTCCGGGATCAGACCGAACTTAAGAAGATCCTCCGGGAGGATGTTCTTGAGGATCGCACCCACATCCTTTTCCACATTGGACTGCACATCCGCACCGAAGCCCATGATCTTCTTGCCGGTACGCTTGGAGATAATATCCTCGATGCCGGCAAAAGCACCGCCGCAGATGAAGAGGATCTTGGTGGTATCGATCTGGATGAATTCCTGGTGGGGATGCTTGCGGCCGCCCTGCGGGGGAACGCTTGCTACCGTACCTTCGAGGATCTTGAGCAGCGCCTGCTGCACGCCCTCGCCGGAAACATCGCGGGTGATGGAAGTGTTCTCGCTCTTGCGGGCGATCTTGTCGATCTCATCGATATAGATGATGCCCTTCTGTGCACGCTCCACATCGTAATCCGCCGCCTGAATGAGCTTCAAAAGGATGTTTTCCACATCCTCGCCCACATAGCCCGCCTCGGTGAGGGCGGTGGCATCCGCCATGGCGAAGGGAACGTTGAGGATCTTTGCAAGGGTCTGGGCCAGCATGGTCTTGCCGCAGCCCGTGGGCCCAAGCATGATAATGTTGGACTTCTGCAGCTCCACATCATCGTTTTTGCTGTCCGCATTGATGCGCTTGTAGTGGTTGTAAACCGCCACCGCAAGGGCCCGCTTTGCATCCTGCTGACCGATCACATACTGATCGAGCACCGCAGAAATATCGTGGGGCTTGGGGACATCGGAAAGATCCGCCGGAGCAGTCTCTACGTCATCCTCAAGGATCTCGCGGCAAAGGTCGATGCATTCGTTGCAGATGTAGACTCCGGGCCCCGCGATAACTCTGTGTACCTCATCCTGCGATTTGCCGCAGAAGGAGCACTTCACGGAGCCTTTCTCGTCATATTTTGCCATTTCTTACCTCCTTGGAGGGATGATCTCATCGATGAGGCCATAGGAAAGCGCATCCTCGGCCGTCATGAAGTTGTCGCGCTCGGTATCCGCCTGCACCTTCTTGAGGGGCTGGCCGGTGCGCTCCGCAAGGATGGTGTTGAGCTTTTCCTTCGTGCGCAGCAGCCACTCCGCGTGGATGGCCACATCCGTTGCCTGACCGCGGGCACCGCCGAGGGGCTGGTGGATCATGATTTCGCTGTTGGGCAGCGCGCGGCGCTTGCCCTTTGCGCCGGCCGCAAGCAGGAACGCGCCCATGCTTGCCGCCATGCCGAGGCAGATGGTGGAAACATCGCACTTGATGTACTGCATGGTATCGTAGATGGCCATGCCCGCCGTTACGCTGCCGCCGGGGCTGTTGATATACAGGCTGATGTCCTTGTCCGGATCATCCGCTTCCAAAAAGAGAAGCTGCGCCACAACCAGATTGGCCTCCTCATCGGTGACCTCGCCGCCGAGAAAGACGATCCTGTCTTTGAGCAGGCGGGAGTAGATATCGTAAGAACGTTCGCCGCGGTTGGACTGTTCCACAACCATCGGTATGAGGCTCATGGTCTTCCCTCCTTAAAATTGATTTTTCGGGTTTGATTATTCCGCTTCAACGGCGCTCTCAACAAGCATGTTGATGGTCTTGTCAAGGACGATCTGGTCGGCGAAATAAAGCTTATCGTCTGCGCCGAGGCCGGCCTTGAAGGCTTCCGCCTTGTCGCCGAACTGCAGGCAGTATTCATCGATCTTGGCGTTGATCTCCTCTTCGGTGGCATCGATGCCTTCCGCCTTGGCAACAGCTTCAAGAACGAGCTGGCTCTTTACCCTGCGCTCCGCGTCGCCGCGCATCTCTTCGCGCATGCCGTCCATGGTGGCACCGGTGTACTTGCAGTAATCCTCAAGGGAGAGGCCCTGCATGCTGAGACGGTAACGGATATCGTTCATGATGCCGTCCATCTGGCGGGAGATCATGGCTTCGGGGATCTCGACCTTTGCATTGGCGCAGACCTTTTCGATCACTTCGTTTTCGCGCATGTTCTTGGCGCGGAGCTTCTGAGCCTCTTCAAGCTTCGCCTTCTTGTCGGTGCGGAGCTCTTCAAGGGTCTCAAACTCGCTGACATCCTTGGCAAATTCGTCATCCGCCTCGGGAAGGATGGTCTCTTCGATGGCATTGACCTTCACGTGGAACACGGCTTCCTTGCCTGCCAGCTCATCGCTGTGGTACTGCTCGGGGAAGGTAACGGTGATGTCCTTTTCCTCGCCAACGTTCATGCCCACCATCTGCTCTTCAAAGCCGGGGATGAACATGCCGGAACCGATGTTGAGGGTCTGGCCTTCGGCGGTGCCGCCGTCAAACTTCACGCCGTCAACGCTGCCGGAATAATCGAGGTTGATCTTGTCGCCATCCTGAACGGGGCGGTCGGTCACTTCGGAAACGCTGGCGATCTTTTCGCGTTCCTTGGTGATCTCAGCCTCCACCATTTCATCCGTAACATTATACTCCTGCTTCGCGACTTCTATACCCTTGTACTCGCCAAGCTCCACTTCGGGCTTCACAGCCACTTCTGCGCTGAACACAACGGCTTCACCCTTGCCGAAAGACTCGATGGAGATCTCCGGGCGGTCAACGGGCATAATGCCGGCCTCATCCACTGCCTTCTGATAGGCGTCGGGATATACGATATCGAAGGCCTCATCAAAGAATGTGATCCAGCCATAAGCGTTTTCGATCACGCTACGGGGCGCCTTGCCCTTGCGGAAACCGGGCACAGCGTAGTTTTTCCTGGTCTTGAGATAAGCCTGCTGCACGGCAGCTTCAAATTCTTCCGCGCCGATCTCGATCGTAAGTTTTACTTTGCTCCCTTCGAGCTTTTCCATGGTTGCCATAATACCCTCCGAAAATTTATTGTAAGCTACAGGATTGCAGCATGTACACGATATGGACATACCGCCGTCAGTATAGAATATCACAAAGCAAACCTTTTTTCAATTATTTAATTCGCCGGAAAGCGCCTTATCCTCCCCCTTTTTGCGGTGTTTTGCAAGCAAAAAAGGGCAGGTGCAAAAGCACCCGCCCCGCCGGTATCTTTTTTCCTCAGAACACCATGGTGAAAAAGCTGTAAAGCAGCCTGAGCCCGTAGAAGATGATGATCACGCCGCAGATGATATTGATGATGCGCAGGATCTTGTCGCTGAATTTTGCGCTGAAGAAGGAAATCAGCGTTGTAATGCCCAAAAACCAAAGGATAGAAGCGGAAGCGCTGCCAAACACAAAGGCGGTTTCCGTGCCTGCCGCAAGGGATGCGCGCATGCCGCCGTAGAGCATGGTGCCGTCAATAAGTGCCTGCGGGTTGAACCAAGTCACCACGCATGCCTTTCCCGCCACTTTCAGAAGGGGCATATTCACATTCACGCCCGGATCGAGGGAAGCCTTGCTGCGGATGAGTCCGATGCCGATAAAGCACACCACGATACCGCCCGCCAGCAGGATGAGAAGCTGCAGGATACGGAAGCGTTCCACCAGCGCGCCAACACCGAAAAAGCAGGCAAGCATCAGCGTCACGTCAAAGAAAATAACGATAAGCGCCGTCAGAAACGCCCGGGCGCGCTTGAGCGTCAGTGCGGAATTGATGACAAACATATTCTGTACGCCGATAGGCGCAACGTAGGCAAGGCCTATCATCAGACCCTGAATGTAGAATTCCATGATGCCCTTTACTCCTTTTTTCTTACCTGCTATTATTATACTATCATTTTTCCCATGCGCAAGGAGACAGCCTTTCTTCCTTGACCAAATAAAGCTTACCGCAGGGAGGACTCGCAAAAAGCCGATCCGGCACGACAGTCTTTCCGCCAAACAGGCTTCCGGGTCTGCGGGCGGAAACACCGGCGCATGAAAACTTTCCCGATATCAACGGAGGAGATCCGACATGTCCTTTGAGACCGCCGCTTCCGCGCTCGTCTACCAGGCAGCGCACGAAAAAGAGCTGGCAGAGCTGATCAAAACGCTTTGCCGCATCCCCGCCCCTTCCCACCACGAGGAAAAAAGGGCTGCATTCATCAAAAGCTGGTTTGAGGAAAACGGCTTTGCAAACGTCACCGTGGACGATGCACTCAACGTGATCGCCCCCGTCAACTGCACAGAAGGCTGTGATCTTGTCATTTTCATGGCCCATACGGACACTGTTTTTCCCGATATGGAGCCCATGCCACTTTATGAGGAGGGCGGCAGGCTTTACTGCCCCGGCGTGGGCGACGATACCGCCAACCTTGCAGCGCTGATGCTGGCGGCGCGCTGGTTCCGTGCCGAGCCACAAAAGGAAGGCTGCGGTTTTCTGTTTGTTGCCAATTCCTGTGAGGAGGGGCTTGGCAATCTGAAGGGTTGCCGTCAGCTGATGCAGGACTATGCGGGCCGAATCAAAGAAGTCATTTCTTTTGACGGCGGTCTCGGCGGCATCTGCAACAAGGCAGTGGGCAGCGCCCGCTACCGCGTTACCGTCCGTACGGAGGGCGGCCACTCCTTCGGCGCCTTCGGCAACCGCAACGCCATCCGCTATCTTGCCTCCATGATCGATACGCTTTACAGCATCAAGCCCCCGCAGGAAGATGGCAGCAAGACCACCTACAACGTGGGCACCGTCGAGGGCGGCACATCCGTCAATACCATTGCGCAGGAAGCTTCCATGCTTTACGAATACCGCAGCGACAGCCGCAGCTGCATGGAAAAGATGCGCCTTGCCTTTGAAGCCATCATCAGCGCCTATCGGAATATGGGCATTGAAGTGGAAGTCACGCTTCTCGGCGAGCGTCCCTGCATGGGGGATGTGGACGAAGCTGCCCAGCATGCCCTTGAGACCCGCCTTGCGAACGCCATCCGCGCGGAAGTAAAATGCGAGCCTTACTTTTATTCCGGCTCCACGGACTGCAACATTCCCTTTTCCCTCGGCATCCCTGCGGTCTGCACCGGTGTATACCACGGCAAAGGTGCCCATACCCGGGAGGAATACATTGAGCTCGCAAGCCTTGAAGAAGGTATGCGTATGATGCTTGCCTTTTTCACATCCTATCTCCACTGAAAAATGCAGAACGCCCTTTCCCTCATAAACGGGAAAGGGCGTTTTTTATGTTGTCAGCAGCTTTTTCGTCCGCTTTGCAAGCTTGCCGTAAAGGTACACATCCTCCTCATCAAAATGCTCTGCGTTAATGAAGGAAAACGGCAGCCATGCCACGGCGGTATTTTCATCTTCCTTGACCCAAATGGGTGCTTGTTCATCCGCAAGAAAGATATAGGCTGTTGTCAGATGCAGGTGGGTATTCACCCACTTTCCCTTTTTTATATGGCCATGCACATGCAGCACGTCAAGAGATGCGGGCATCTCCGAAAGCAGCTTCAGGTTTCGGATGCCGGTCTCCTCCTCCGCTTCTTTCCTTGCCACAAAAGCAAGATCGCTTTCTCCGTCCGCATGGCCGCCGGGCCAGGCCCACACGCCGCGCTGGGTGTGGTGCACCATGAGCATCTTATCCCCCGCCGCGTTGACGATAAAGGCGGAACTTGTGAAGTGTGCCGCAAGGTTTCCCCGCTGCAGCACCGTATCGGGGTGCTGTTTGACATAGGAAAGGATCATTTCCTTTTCCTGGGCTTCCCTGTCATCCGCCGGGATATATGCATCAAGCCGCGCAATAAGATTCATCCGTGCTGCCTCCTTTTTCTTTACGGTAATGGTATCACCGGACGGCGCAGGATGCAATCGATCTTTTCAGTCCACATGCAAAAAAGCCACCCCACAGGATGGCTTTTTCTGTTTTTGCTTATTTCGACATAGAGCCGGTGCGGTCCTTAAGGAGCACATCGTGTGCGCCGCCCTCCACGATGCTGACGGAGGAGACCAGCGTGAGCTTGGCATTCTGCCTAAGATCGGGAATGGTGAGCACGCCGCAGTTGCACATGGTGGAGCGCACCTTGGCAAGGGTCAGGCCTACGTTGTCGCGAAGGCTGCCCGCATAGGGAACGTAGGAATCCACGCCTTCTTCAAAGGAAAGCTTGGCTGCGCCGCCCATATCATAGCGCTGCCAGTTGCGGGCGCGGGCGGAGCCTTCGCCCCAGTATTCCTTCATATAGTTGCCGTTGATGAGAACGCGGCTGGTGGGGCTTTCATCAAAGCGGGCAAAGTAACGGCCCAGCATGCAGAAATCCGCACCCATGGCAAGAGCCAGCGTGATGTGGTAATCCTGCACGATGCCGCCGTCGGAGCAGATGGGCACATAGATGCCGGTCTCTTCGAAATATTCGTCGCGAGCCTTTGCAACCTCAATAACGGCGGTTGCCTGACCGCGGCCGATGCCCTTGGTTTCACGGGTGATGCAGATGGAGCCGCCGCCGATGCCGATCTTCACGAAATCCGCACCCGCTTCGGCAAGGAAGCGGAAACCGTCCTTATCCACCACGTTGCCGGCGCCGATCTTCACACTGTCACCATAGGTTTCGCGTACCCAGGTAAGGGTGCGCTTCTGCCATTCGGAGAAGCCTTCGGAAGAATCGATGCAAAGGATATCCACGCCAGCTTCCACAAGGGCGGGGATGCGCTCCTGATAATCGCGGGTATTGACGCCTGCGCCCACAACGTAGCGCTTCTGGCTGTCCAGCAGCTCGTTGGGATTATCCTTGTGATGATCGTAATCCTTGCGGAACACGAAGGAAACAAGGTTGCCCTCTTTATCCAGCACGGGAAGGGCATTGAGCTTGTGATCCCAAATGATGTCGTTGGCTTCCTTCAGGCTGATGCCTTCCTCCGCATAGATGGTCTTTTCCACGGGGGTCATGAAGCTTGCAACGGGGGTATTCTTATCCATGCGGCTCACGCGGTAATCGCGGCTTGTCACGATGCCGAGGAATTTGCCCGTGCCGGTGCCGTCATCGGTAACAGCCATAGTGGAATGGCCCTTTTCGGCCTTAAGATCCAGCACATCCTGCAGCGTCTGGTTGGGGCGGATGTTGGAATCGCTTACTACGAAGCCCGCCTTGTAGTTTTTGGCGCGGCGCACCATCTCCGCCTGGCGTTCGATGGTCTGGGAACCGTAGATGAAGGCGATGCCGCCTTCTTTTGCAAGAGCGATGGCCATGGTATCGTTGGAAACGGACTGCATCACGGCGGAAACCAGCGGGATATTCATCTCGATGGCGGGCTTTTCACCCTTCTTATAGCGGGTGATGGGCGTTTTCAGCGAAACGTTGGAAGGAATGCAATCCGCAGAGGAATAGCCGGGTACAAGCAGGTATTCGCTGAAAGTATGGGAGGGTTCCTGGTAGAAAAAAGCCATAAGTTTTCTCCTTTTCAAAAATGGGATCAAAAAATCACACGCGGCTTTGCGCCTTTGCGGCGC
Organism: Clostridiales bacterium; assembly: GCA_015056105.1. Taxonomy (GTDB): domain Bacteria; phylum Bacillota; class Clostridia; order Christensenellales; family CAG-138; genus UBA1685. The sequence goes on from SVGX01000041.1 coordinate 15,575, forward strand.
GCACCGTATTTTTCATCAGCATAGCGATGGTCATGGGGCCCACGCCGCCGGGAACAGGTGTAATATAGGAGGCCTTAGGCTCCACCGCATCGAAGTCCACATCGCCGAGAAGCTTTCCGTCTGCGCCGCGGTTCACCCCCACATCAATCACAACAGCGCCGTCCTTGACCATATCCGCTGTCACGAAACGAGGCTTCCCTACCGCTGCGATCAGAATGTCAGCCTCCCTTGTCACAGCGGGCAGATTTTCCGTTTTGGAATGGCACACCGTTACGGTTCCGTCCGCCCCGAGAAGCAGCATGGCCATGGGTTTGCCCACGATGTTGCTTCTGCCAATCACGCAGCATTTCTTTCCCCGTGGCGAAATGCCTGCAAATTTCAGCATTTCCATTACGCCCGCAGGGGTACAGGGCATCAGATCTTCCCCTCCGGAGGATATGAGACAGGTAAAGCCATCCACATCCTTTTCCCGGGCAACGGCCCTGACGGTCAGCTGCTCATCAAGATGCTTCGGCAGCGGCAGCTGGCAAAGGATGCCGTGAACGGACTTGTCGCCGTTCAGTTCGCCGATCAGCCGCAGAAGCTCTTCCTGCGTGGCCTCCGCCGGGAGCTTGTATTCAAGGGAACGGATGCCGAGCTCCTCACATTTTTCCTTTTTCTTGTTCACATATACCCGGGATGCGGGGTCATCCCCCACAAGGATCACCGCAAGGCAGGGCATTACGCCCTGCGCAAGCAGCGCATCCACATCGTTCTTTGCGGCCTTGAGCACCTCAGCCGCCACTTCTTTTCCGCGGATCAGCGTTGCCATGGTTTTCCTCCTGATAAAAGGATGCTGTTATGAGGTTTGCCCTCAGCTCTTAAAATATTCCGCAGCGGAGGTGAACAGCTGCATTTCGTAACGGCCTTCCACATTCTTGTAAAGCCCCTTGCCGATGCGCTCCGTGTGGCCCATTTTGCCAAGCACGCGGCCATCGGGAGAGGTGAGGCCTTCCACGGCCCAAACAGAGCCGTTGGGGTTGAACTGCACTTCCATGGTGGGTTCACCCGCAAGGTCCACATACTGCGTTGCGATCTGGCCGTTTTCCGCAAGGGTACGAAGCTCTTCCTCGCTGCAGAGGATGCGGCCTTCGCCATGGGAGATCGGCACAGAGTAAACCTCGCCGGGTTCCGTATGCATGAGCCAGGGGGACTTGTTGGAGCATACGCGGGTCCTGACGATCTTCGACTGATGGCGGCCGATGATGTTGTAGGTCAGCGTGGGGCTTTCCTCCGCCGCATCGCGGATCTCGCCGTAGGGAATGAGCCCCAGCTTGATAAGCGCCTGGAAGCCGTTGCAGATACCGCACATAAGTCCGTCGCGGTTCTTAAGAAGCTCGTTGACCGCCTCCGAGATCTCGGGGTTGCGGAAGAAGGCGGTAATGAA